>JBOHWF010000109.1:0-2364 GCA_050736455.1 Binataceae bacterium (SeqCode)
GGTCAGCACCGGGGTGATCGCCACTAAGAGGGGGCTGCTGCCCCACGTCCCGCGCGGCCGCGCAAAGACGTCCTGCGAGAGTGCTCCGAGCTCCGGGAACATGACGAAGAACGCGCCGGTCACGCTCGCGATCGTCGCGATCACAGCGATGTAGGCAAGCGCCGCGCCATCCCCAGCCGACTCGCGCCAGTTCGGCAGACGCCAGTGGGCGGCGGAATCAGGCGTTTCCGCCGAGGTCATCAGGCGGGGCTCGCTCGGTGAGGCAACGGATTATAAGCGCCGGCTATTTGTAGCGCGGCAGGATCTCCTTGCCGAAGGTCTCTATCTGCCGCCTGACTTGATCCTTGCTATGGAAGCCCTGATCGCCCTGCCACACGAACCACTCGGGATGGACATTCTCGACCAACTCGTCCATCTCGCGCCGGACGTCGGCGACGGTGCCGAAATAGGCGTACTTGATTTTCTGCAGCCGGTCCATGGTGACTTCGGAGGCCGGCAGCATCACCTTGCCGCTCGGATACTTGGCTTCGTCCTCGGGCAGGCGCCAGGCCTCGGAGAAACCGAAGTTGTGGAAGAACTGGCCGAAGCCGACGCCGCAGACGCCGGACTGGCCCAGTTCCTTCGCTTGGGCGACGCTGTCGGCGAGGTACAAGCTGTGGACCACGCCGATCTTTTCGCCGAGCTTCAGCTTGCGTCCATGCTTGGCGGACTCGTCAACGTAGGCGTCGGCGAATTTGCGGACGACTTCGGGTTGCGGCAATAGAATCGTCGGGATGATGCCCTCCTGCGCGCACCAGCGGATGGTCGCCTCACTAACGGAGAAGGCTTGGAAGAGGGTCGGATGGGGCCGCTGGAAGGGCTTGGGAACGACGTTGATCTTTTGGATGCGGCCGAGTTCGTCCACCTCGCCGGGAAAGCCATACTCGCGCGTCCATTCGTGCGCGGGCCACGGCGTGCCCTCCTGCGGGGTCGGGTACTCGTAATATTTGCCCTTGAAACGGAAGGGTTCGTCGCCCCAGGCGAGTTTCAGGAAGCGGAACACTTCCTCGAAGGCTTCGCGATTGACCCGATCGCCTTCGCTCTGATCGCTCGCGGTGGCGGTGACGTGAATTTTCTGCGCCATCTGGCTGAGCCAGCGGGTCTGATAGCCGCGCGCGAAGCCGACGTGAGTGCGGCCTTTGGTCAACTGATCGAGCCAGGCGATTTCGAGCGCGAGCCGCAGCGGATTCCAGCCGGGCAGCACGTAGCCGATCGGGCCGACGGAGATGCGCTTGGTGTTGTGGATGACGTGCTGGGTCAGCACCGGCAGGCTGCCCATCTCCATGCCTTCGCTGTGCAGATGATGCTCGGGGAAGCAGACCCCGTCGAAGCCGACCTCTTCAGCGAGTTGCGAGAACTCCGTGATCTCCTCGATCATGCGCTGCCAGCGATCCTGATGCATCGCGATAGGCCGCAGGCGTTTGCGCTCCTCGAGGGTCGCGGGTAGCGTCGGCAGAAAAAAATACATGAATTTCATGGGCGGCTCCTAAAGCGTCTATGACTCGCGGCAACCTGGATGGCGAATCCAGTACCGAGCGGTACTGTTAGCATTAGAGTATTCGAGATCAGCCGTGAATTCAATGGTAGGATTGTGGCAAAAGTTTAAGTGGTCTGCGCAAGATCTGGTTGCGCGGCGACGCCGGGCGGGCGTGGATTCCTGCTTATGACTGAACCAAAGATCGCTGGGTCGTCGTCCATCGAGGGCGTGCCGATTGCGCCCTCGATGGGGCCGGCGCGCGGCTCGATTGTGGCGCCGCAACGGAGCACCACGGCCGACCGCCGGGTGCTTTTTCTCACCGTCCTCGCGATCGTGATCGGACTCGCGTCGGGCGTGGTAGCGCAGATCCTCTTTGGCCTGATCGGGCTGATAACCAACCTTTGCTTCTACGGCCGGATGTCGCCGCAATTCGTTTCGCCGGCCGGCAATCATCTCGGCCTGCTCGTGATTATCGTGCCAGCGGCAGGCGGGTTGATCGTCGGTCTGATGGCGCGTTATGGCGCCGAAGGCATCCGCGGCCACGGTATTCCTGAGGTCATGGAGCAGGTGCTGCACAATCGCAGCCTGATTCTGCCGCGCCTGACCTTCCTCAAGCCGCTGTCGGCGGCGATTGCGATCGGCACCGGCGGTCCGTTTGGCGCCGAGGGGCCGATTATCGCGACCGGCGGCGCACTCGGCTCGCTGCTCGGACAATTGCTCAAGACCACCGCCGACGAGCGCAAAATTCTGCTCTCGGCGGGCGCCGCCGCGGGGATGGCGGCAACCTTCGGCAGTCCGGTGTCAGGGGTATTAATCGCGGTTGAGTTGCTGCTCTTCGAGTTCAGCGC
>JBOHWF010000110.1:0-5336 GCA_050736455.1 Binataceae bacterium (SeqCode)
GTACATAGATCCCGGTGGTCAATGCGCCGAGGGCCTTTGCCAGATTATCATCCATAGTCAGTCTCTACTCAAAATTTGATTCGATGCGCAGCGCCGGGCGCGCCTCACGCGACTGCGCCGCGTCACGCCGTTGGCAATTGACCCGTTCGCAGCCGCCTTTCAAAATACCAAGGGGGAAAGTTACGCGCATGAAGAGAGCAGTGCGGTGGCTGGTCGCGGTGATGTTGACCGGCGCCTTTCAAAGCTTCGCGACAATCGCCGTGGCGCAGACCGCGCCGCCTGCCGCCGGTCCGAACCTGACGGTCGCCGCGATCGCGCCGCCGGAAGGTGCGCAAGATCAGCACGCCGCGGTGGCGGCTGCCGCGGCGAACCATAACGACGACACCGCGCTGGCTCAGCGGCTTTTCGATGAGACTCTCGACGGCGCTAGAGCCGATCCCTTCAGTTGGTCGATCCACGTCTATAAGGGCCGCCATCGCGTTGAGGTGTACTACAAAAATCAGTTGTTTCGCACCTATCATGCGGTCTTCGGTCGGAGCCATCTGGCCGGCGGCAAGCAATTTGAGGGCGACTCGCGCACGCCCGAAGGCGACTATGCGATCGTCGCCAAGCGCCGCAGCCGCTTCGACTGGTTCCTCAAGCTCAACTACCCCAACGGCACAGACGAAGAACGGTTCGCAGCCTTGCGCGCGAGCCATCAGATGCCGGCCTGGCGCCACGAGGGCGGCCTGGTCGGCATCCACGGCACCGACAGTCCGGTCCTCAACAATCGCGAGGTTAACTGGACGCTCGGCTGTATTTCCGTCAGCAATCCCGATATCGAAGAGATGGCGCGGCTTCTCCCGATCGGCACGGTCGTGATAATCAAGCCTTGAAGGTTTAGCCTGCGCGTGGGCGCGAGCCTCAACGCAGCGCTTCGGCGGGCGAGCAATCCGCCAGGGGAATAATCCGTGGAAGCACCATCAGGCGAATTCAATTTCACCCGCCTCGAGCGGGTCATCTTTGGTCCGGGCAGGGTCGCGAGCCTCGGTCGCGAACTCGAGCGGCGCGGTCTCGCGCGGGCCGTCGTCGTCACCGGCAAGACGCTGGGCCGCTCGCAGCTGCTCGAGCAGGTTACGGGCGCGCTCGGGAGCCGCTGCGCGGCGGTGTTCAAAAACGCGCAGCAGCACGTGCCGCTCGGCACGACGCGCGAGTTGATTGAAGAGATCAAGCGCGAGCAAGCCGACTGCGTAATCAGCTTCGGCGGCGGCAGTCCGATCGATACCGCGAAAGTCGCCGCGTCGGCGATCTTGACCGGCCGCGACCCCGGCGCCGCCGCCGGCGGGATCGAATTCGGTGGCGCGCTCGCGAAAGTCGATTCGACCCGCGACTTTATCCAAATCGCGCTGCCGACCACGCTCTCGGCCGGCGAATACACTCCAGTGGGCGGCGTCACCGACGAGGCGACGCTCATCAAGGGCGCGGTGGTCGATCCCCGCCTGCAGCCGCGGATCGTGATCAACGACCCGGCGCTGACGGTCGAAACCCCGGCCTGGCTATGGGCCGCCACCGGGATGCGCGCGCTCGACCACGCAGTCGAAGCTATCTATTCGATCCGCCATCAGCCGCTTGCAGACACCTTGGCCACCAAAGCGATCAAGCTGCTGGTCGAGCATTTGCCGGCGTCGATCAAAACCGGCGGCGCGGCCAGTCTGGCGCATCGCGGACACTGCCAGATGGCGGCCTGGTTCTCGATTTTCGGCGGGATGAACACGCGCTTCGGCGTCTCTCACGCGCTCGGCCATCAGATCGGCCCCAAGTGGAACGTCGCGCATGGCGTGACCTCGTGTATCACCCTGCCCCATGTGATGCGCTTCATGGCCGAGATCGCCCCGCAGCGCTTCGGCCCGATCGCCGAGGGCTTGGGAGTGCGCTACGACGGCGCCGATCCGCGTGGCGGGGCGCTCGAGTGCGCCGATCGCGTCGCGCAATTCATCGCGCAGTTCGACGTTCCCCACTCCCTCAAAGCGGCCGGGGTGCCGCGCGGCGAGATGACCCAAATCGCCGCTACCGTGCTGCACGAGGTCGAGGCGGCGAAGGTGGTGGATCGGCCGGTGACGCGCGAGGAGATCGTCTCACTGCTTGAAGCCGCCTACGCCTGAGCCAAACGGCTGGCGAAACCCCGGAGGAAAAGTCATGAGTGACGAGACCAATAAAGAGCTGGCGACAAACTTCTGGAAGGCCTTCGCGAAAGGCGAGCTCAGGACCGCGTTCGGGATGGCGTCGGACGAAATCAGCTGGTTGATTCCCGGCAACCTGCCGGAGCTCTCGGGGTTGCGCAAGGGCAAGGCGGAGATTGTCAAATTTGCCCGCGTCGCCGCAAAAATGTTTCCCCATGGCGTCACCAGCGAGATTCATCGCGCCTATGCCGACGGCGATACTGTGCTGATCGAGATGACTAATCGCGCGATATTCTCCAACGGCCGCGATTACGTGAATGAGTACTGCTTCGTCTTCGAGATCGAAGCCGGGAAAATTCGCCGCGTCCGCGAGTACGTCGATACGCAGAAAGTCGTGGCGCTCACCGCCTAGCCGGCGCCCCGCGCAGCTTGAAGCGGCCGCTGGTTACCGGCGTTCGCCATCGTCCAGCGTCCGTTACGCTCACCGCCCGACGCCGGCGTTCCCGTCGAACTACCGGTTCGCAGGGTCTATCGCGCGCCCGCAGGCTCGCTCACCCATCGAGCGATCGAATTGAAGAAAGGAATACCCCTCCCGACGCGAACGACTTGCGCCGGCGCGTCGGGAAGGGGCAAGGGGAAAGGGAAAAACTGAAATCCGCCTAGGAAGCTGCGGGCGAGGCCGCCGGGCTCTCGGCTGGCGCGGCTGGGCTTTCGGCCGCGGCCGGGCTTTCCGGCGCCGCCATCGAAGCGGCCGGGCTCGCTTCTTCGGAAGCCGCTGCGGAAGCCGAGGCCTCGGGCGAAGCTGGGGTTTCTTCCGACCTGTTGCAAGCCATCACGGCAAAGAACATCGGAACAAGGGCGAGGACCAGGAACTTGCGCATCATTTTCTCCTTCGTGCTTCCGCGCGGGCCAAAAACGCGCAGGGTTTAAACCGCAGTCAGGATACTCAACGTTATGCTGGACTTCAAGCGTGTAGCGCAAAGACGCGCCGTGCACCCGATTTGATCCGAAAGCTTCACGCAGCGCGCGACGCACATGAGCGGGTTCGGTTCCTCCGTCCGGCGCCGGAAACGCTGGGAGTTGGTTCGCTCTTCGGGTTAATTGGAGAAAAAAATTGCGCGCTTCCCAACAATGTGTAATACCGATGTTCGTGTAAGCAACGAGGATGAAGCGACCCTCGAGGAGGCGATGCAGGTGGCGGTGGCGCGGGGCTTTACCTTCCAGAAAGCAGGTGGTTCGCGGCGCGTGATCGAGCCCGAACTGGACATGAAGCGATTCGAGCGGCGGGCCTCGACCACCGGCCGCATTCTCGATTTGATCCGTTGGCTGATGCCGCTCGGCGGCGTCACTGTCGGCACGCCCAAGCGTTCGGTCGAGCGCGAACTCGAGGAAGCCTGGCCTTCCAGCGAACGATGACCGCTCCTGCGCGCCCAGCCGATCGCGCCGGCGCGATTACGCGAATCGCCGGCGGCGGGCCGTACGAGCCAATCGTCGGCTATTCGCGCGCAGTCCGCGCGGGCGACTGGATCGCGGTCTCCGGCACCACCGGCTTCGACGCCTCCGGCCAGATCGTCGGCCAAGGCCAGATGTACGTGCAGACCCGCCAGGCGATCGCGAATATCGCGAGCGCGCTCGGACGCGCGGGCGCGAGTTTCGCCGACGTCGTCCGCACCCGCATGTTCGTTACTGACATCGAGCGGTTCGCGGAAGTTGCGCGGGCGCATCGCGAGACGTTCGGCGCCGCGCCGCCGGCGTCGACCGCGGTCGAAGTACGCCGCCTCGTGCATCCCGACATGCTGGTCGAAATCGAAGTGGACGCCTTCACGCCGGCGGCCGCAGCGCCCGCAGGCGTCGCCTCGGCTGGGTCTAAACCCCGCGCGCGCCGAGTGGCTCGCGCGCAGCCTCGCGGGCGCGCCAAACCCCAGCGCAAGCGCCGCTGACCCGCGCAGCCGCCGCGAACTTATCGTGCGAGCGCCGCGGTGTGCACCGCCGGACGCCCGACTGCGGCCGCATACGCGCTCGCGGCGGCCGTCATGTAGGGCTGCGGAAACAGTCCGATCACGACGACCGCGACGGCGCTCAGCGCGACGCTGATCAGCAGGCCCGGGCGCCGGCTTAACGACTCGAGCGCGACGCCGCCCTCCTGCATGTACATCGCGACTATTACGCGGATGTAGTAGTAGGCCGAGACCACGCTGTTCAGCGCGGCGATTATCACCAGCCAGACCAGTCCGGCGTTGAGGGCGGCTGAGAAAATGTAGAACTTGCCGAGGAAGCCGCTGAGCGGCGGCACCCCGGTGAGCGAGAGCATGAAGAGCGTCATCGCCGCGGCCAGCCCCGGATGACTCCGCGCGAGCCCGCGATAATCGCTGATCAGATCATGTGGCTCGCGGCGGCGCTCCAGCGCAATCACTACCGCGAAAGCGCCCAGATTGGTGAAAGCGTACGCGAGCAGATAGTAAAGAATCGCGCCGCCCGCGGCCGGCGCCGGCGCCGCCGCCATCCCGACGATGATATAGCCGGCGTGGGCGATCGCCGAGTACGCGAGCATCCGCTTGATATTCTCCTGCACCAACGCCACGACGTTGCCGACCGTCATCGTCAGCGCGGCGATCACCCACAGCACGCCGGTCCATTGCGCGCTGACTGGTCCGAGATGGACCATGAAGATCCGCGTGAAGCCGGCGAAGGCCGCAAGCTTGACGCCGACGGCCATAAAGGCGGTTATCGGCGTGGGCGCGCCCTCGTAAGCGTCGGGCGTCCACATGTGGAAGGGTACCGCGGCGACTTTGAAGCCGAAGCCGATCAGCATCAGACCGAGGCCCATCAGCAGATACGCGTTCGGCCCGGCGCCGGAGCCCAACGCGGTGCGGATCGCCGCGAGGCGAATCGTGCCGGTCGCACCATAAATCAGCGCGATTCCGTAGAGCAGGAAGCCGGTCGAAAAAGCGCCGAGCAAAAAATACTTCATCGCGGCTTCGCTCGAGCGGCTGTCGCGGCGCATGAAGCCGGCCAGCGCGTAGATCGCGATCGACATGGTCTCGAGACCGAGGAAGATAATGATCAGATCGCCCGCCGCCGCCATCAGCATCATGCCGAAAGCGGCAAACAGGATCAGCGCGTAGTATTCCGCGCCGGCCAGGCCCGCGTCGGCGACGTAGCCGAGCGACATCGCGA
>JBOHWF010000111.1:0-7069 GCA_050736455.1 Binataceae bacterium (SeqCode)
CGCTTGACCAGAATGCGATCACCTAATGGTCTGATTTTGTCCATGAGCGGACCGAAGCCTCCTGCTTCCCTTGAGATTGTTGATTCGGCGGCGTGAGCACCCGCCCGCAACCTAACCACGACTTGGAATTTGTCAATTAGCACTCACGCTCTGCGAGTGCCAGCCGAAGATTAGCGCGGCCGCCTGTCGATTGCAACCGGAATGCATCGGCTGGCGCTCACGCCGATCGAGCGCCAATCGAATGAACGAAGTTATGAGCGGCTGCCGCAGGTTTCCCCGAGATTTGCTAGCGGGACGGGCCTTTTTTGCGTAGTTCCTCCTCGCGATAGCGCCGATAGAGGATGTTCCACTCGGCGCTGCCCTCGACTACGCCGCGCTTGAGCGAGGCGATTTTACGTCGCGCCGCGGCGTCGACCGCGTCGCCCTGCTCGGCGAACTGTTCGAGGACCTCGCGCCCGGCCCGCAAGGCCTGCGCGAAGTTGGAAATCTCCACGAGCTTCTCGTCGCGCAATCGAGTGAGCGACTCGCGCGCGAGAAACAGCATCCGGTCCTGACTGAGTTTCATACTTCGCGTCACTCCTCAGACGAATTGCGCGAAAACCGAGTCGCCCAGCTCGACCCCGCGATCGCTCAAGAAGACCCGGCCGTCGCGGCTTATAAGGAGGCCGTCCCTGAGCAGACGTCCGCTAACGCCGCCGAAGGAGTCGCCGAGCGGCTGCCCGAAGCGGTGCTCGAATTCGGCCGTCGCAAAACCCTTGCGCAGGCGCAGATTGAGGAAGACAAACTCGCCCATCGCGGCGGTCTGATCGACTATCTCGCCGCCGTTCTCCGCCACCCCGTGAGTGCGCGCCAGCTCGATATAGCGCGCCGGCGTCTTCTCATTCCACCAGCGGCGACCGCCGACCGCCGCACGCGCGAAGCTATGGGCCCCGGCCCCCAGGCCCAGGTAGCTTTCCGCGCGCCAGTAAGTCAGGTTGTGCCGGGCCTCGTGACCCGGCGCCGCATAGTTCGAGATTTCATACATCGGATAGCCCCGGCGCGGGAGTTCCTGCCGCACCGTCGCGAACATCGCGGCCTGCTCGTCGTTGCTCAGCTCACGGATGCGGCCGCGCTGGCGTTCGGCAAAAAAGGCCGTCCCCTCCTCGAAGGTCAGGTTGTAGGCCGAAATGTGATCGGGTTCGAGGCCGGCCGCCTCCTGGATGTCGTGCAGGACGTCCGCCAGCGTCTGGCCCGGCACAGCGAAAATCAGATCGAGATTGAGCCGCGCGAAGCCTACGCGATGGGCGGCGCGGGCCGCCGCGCGCGTTTCCTCAGCGCTGTGGCGGCGTCCGAGGAACTTGAGAATCGCCGGGTTAAACGATTGGGCGCCAAAACTGATCCGATTGACGCCGGCGGCGCGGAAGCCCGCGAGCTTGTCGCCATCGACGGTGCCTGGGTTGGCCTCAAGGGTGATCTCCGCGTCCGGCGCGAGACCGAAGGCTGCGTCCGCCGCCTCGATCAGCTCTGCAATCGATCGCGCCGCGAACAGCGACGGCGTCCCGCCACCGAAAAAGATCGTTTTGAGTTGATCGCCGCGCCACGGCGGCTCGCCGGCGCGCGATCGCATCTCGGCGATCAAAGCGCGCGTGTACTCCTCTTCGGGCCAGCTCGAGGCCGCATGCGAGTTGAAATCGCAGTACGGACACTTCGAATGACAGTACGGGATATGGATGTAGAGTGAGAAGGCCATTTGCACAATGCCGTTGCGCTCATCATATGCGGCGCATCGGACCTTCGCCACGCCGAGGCTGGCTACAAGTGGCGCGGGCGCGCCGCTATACTTGAGCGCGATCGTCGTCGGAGGGAGCGCGCGCTCGTCGCAACTCGAAGCCATCACGAATCGGAGCCGGAAGCTGGCACAGAGCCCACTGGTGGCGTTCTGCGCGGCGGCTCGAGCCTCGCGGGCCTGGTTGCTGCGGGAATCCTGCTGAGCCGGATCGCGGGACTCGTGCGCGAGAGCATCTTCGCGCACTATCTCGGCAACTCTGAAGCCGCCGACGCCTTCAAGGCCGGCTTCAGAATCCCGAATATCCTGCAAAATCTCTTCGGTGAGGGCGTGCTCTCGGCCTCGTTCATCCCGGTGTACAGCCGGCTGCTCAGCGAAGGCGAAGAGGAGGCCGCCGACCTGCTGGCCTGGTCGGTCGGCGCGCTCCTGAGCCTCGCGATCGCGATCCTGGTCGCTGCCGGCGTGCTCTTCACGCCGTATCTGATCGATGCGATCGCGCCCGGCTTCCACGGCGCCAAGCGCGACCTGACGATCCAAATCGTACGAGTACTCTTTCCCGGCGCGGGACTGCTGGTGATGTCGGCCTGGTGCCTCGGCGTCCTCAACAGCCATCAGCGGTTCTTCGCTTCGTACACGGCGCCGGTGGCGTGGAATGCCGCAATTATCGCCGCGCTGATTTTCTATGGTCCGCGCACCACCCAGGAGGGCCTTGCGCTGAAGGCGGCGTGGGGCTCGGTCGCGGGCGCTGCGCTGCAGATTATCGTGCAATTGCCGCAAACGCTTCCGCTGCTGGGCCGGCTGCGCCTCCACTTCACGTGCGTGGGGACGGAGTTGCGCAACGTCTTCAACAATCTGATGCCGGTGATCGCGAGCCGCGGGGTCGCGCAGATCAGCGGCTATATTGACAACCTGCTCGCGAGCCTGCTGCCGACCGGCGCGGTGGCCGGGCTCAACTACGCGCAGATCCTTTACCTGCTGCCGGTGAGCCTGTTCGGGATGTCGGTGGCGGCGGCCGAGCTGCCGGCGATGTCGCGTGCGACGGTCGCAACCGACACCGAGGCGGGCGAGGCGCTGCGCGCGCGGCTCAACGCCGGGCTGCGGCAGATCTCGTTTCTGGTGGTGCCGTCGGCCGCGGCATTTCTGCTGATCGGCGACGTCATCGTCGCGCTGCTGTTCCAATCGGGCGCGTTCAAGCATCGCGACGCGCTTTACGTCTGGGCGATCCTCGCCGGGTCGGCGGTCGGATTGCTCGCCGCCACGATGAGCCGGCTCTACAACTCGACCTACTATGCGCTGTGGGATACGCGCACGCCCCTGCGTTACGCGTTGATCCGCGTCGGCCTGACGCTCGCCCTTGGCTACTTTTGTGCGATCATCCTGCCGCCGATCCTCGGCATCCAGATGCGCTGGGGTGTCGCAGGACTGTCGGCGTCGGCGGGAGTCGCGGCCTGGGTCGAGTTCACGCTGCTGCGGCGCAGCCTGAACCGGCGTCTCGGATGGACCGGGCTCGAGCGCGGCTATCTCGTCCAGCTCTGGGCGATGGCGCTCGCGGCCGGCGCGATCGCCTTCGCGATCAAGCACCAACTCCACGCCGGCCCGCGCCTGACCGCGCTCGCCGTGATTCCGGTTTTTGCAGCCGTGTATCTGGGCCTGGCGTATTGGACGCAGGTCCCGGAGTTGACGCGGATTATCCGCGCCAGCGTCGCTCGTCTCAGGCCGCGCTGATGATGATCCGGTCCGCGGCGTTTTCCTACATCTGCAATCAATGCGGGCGATGTTGCCGCGATCAGATGATCACGCTCTCGCCGTACGACGTGATTCGGATCGCGCAGGCGGCCGAAATTTCGACCGCTGAGGTGGTGCGCGAATACACAATTCGGCGCGGCTCGATGCTCAAGTTCAGGACCGACGGGACCTGCGTCGCGCTCGCGGGAACGCGATGCTCGATTCATCAGGGTCGCCCGCTGGCCTGCCGGCTTTATCCGTTGGGTTTGGAGCGTGACACCGACGGCGGCGAGAGCTTCACAACGCTCGAACCTGCATCCGGTTCGCTCGGAGCCTATGGCGGCGACGGCACGATCGCAGATTTTGTCGAGGGACAGGGTGTCACGGAATATTTGGCCGCGAACGAGGCTTACCGGCGATTGCTTCCGCTGATTCGCGATCGGATCGCTGCGCTGGTCGATTTCGAGGTCCGCGAGCCGCGCGAGTTCTGGCGCGTCGCGACCCGTGAGGCGCTCGCCGAAACCAACTTCGACCCGAACCCGTTGATCAACGCGCTGTTCGACGCCGATCGCCTCGCCGGGCGCCGCCACTCCGCAGTCGCGACCGTTCGCGCGCATAGCGACGCGCTCACCGAGCTGATCAGAGCAGAGACGAAACCTCAGATCCTTGCCGCCGCTGGGATTATGCTCGCTGTCAGTCTCGGCTATCCGCCCGGCGCTTGGACAGTCGAAAGCCGTCGCGGCCAAATTTGAATCGACCCTCACCCTAACCTTAGGATTCCTGACGCAGCTCGCGGACTCGCCTGCTCGCTCCACCTTCGGTTCCGCTGGCGCCCTTGGACAAGGGAGAGGGGTCCAAAAAGCGGAGGGCGAGGAAAGATCGAACTCTATCTCCGCAGGGCTAATCGCTGTCGTCGGAATTTTCCGGCGGGCTTTCTTCGCTCGTGGGCGTCGCGGTGGCAGAGGGTGTCGCGGTCGGCGGCGGTGGAGTCTTATCGGCGCCGAGGTCGCGGATGATCTCGGTCGCGTGAACCGACGGATCGACGTTCGGATAGACCTTGAGGATATTGCCGTCCTCGCCAATCACGTAAGTGACGCGCCGATCAAGCCCGAGAATCGGGATACCGTTGTCGGCGCCGTAGGCCTTGGCGATCTTGTTGCCCGGATCGAGCAGCAGCGGAAACGAGAGCCGATATTTTTTGGCGAACGCGCGATGAGCGTCGGCGCCGTCGATGCTGCAGCCGAAGAGTGCAATACCCCATCCGTGCAGTTGCGCGTAGCCGTCGCGGAAAGCGCAGGCCTCTTTGGTGCATCCGGGCGTGCTGTCTTTCGGATAGAAATAGAGCACGACCTTGCGCCCGCGGTAGTCGCTGAGCTTGACCGGCACGGTCTGGTCGCCGACGATGGCGTTGGTCGAGAATTCGGGTGCGGGCGTTCCGACTTTCAGCATCTCAGCGCGCGCCAGCCAAGGGAAGAACAGGTTGAAAAATCCGCTCACGGCAATCACCATCGACAGCTTCTGTAAGGGCGATCGCCCGCGGCGCATCAGACGTGGTAAAGCCACGAACTGTAGCGCGAGTCGCGGCCGTGCAGCGCCGCGCCAAACACTTCCATCACCTTGCGCGTGACCGGGCCGGGTTTGCCCTCGCCGATTTGGCGATCGTCAAGCTCGCGCACCGGCGTGACTTCGGCCGCGGTGCCGGTCATGAAGGCCTCGTCGGCGATATAGACGGCGTCGCGCGGGAAGAGCTGCTCGACCACCGGGATTTTCGCGTCGGTCAGGATTCGGATCACCGAGTCGCGCGTGATCCCGGGCAGGCTCGAGGTCAGCGGCGGCGTGCGCACCACGCCGTCACGCACGATAAAGAAATTTTCGCCGCTGCCTTCGGCGACGAAGCCGGTGACGTCGAGCAACAACGCCTCGTCATAGCCGTGACGGCGGGCCTCGTAGCCGGCCAGAATCGAATTCACATACGGCCCCGAGAGCTTGGCGTTGGGCGGCAGCGAATTATGATGATAGCGCGTGAAGGATGAGGTCTTGAGCCGCACGCCCTTGCTCGCGCCGTCCTCGCCGAGATAAGCGCCCCAGGGCCAGGCGGCGATCGCGACGCGGACCTGGTTGCCGCGCGCCGATAACCCCATCTCGCCCTCGCCGTAAAAGGCGATCGGCCGCACGTAGCACTCCGCGAGATGGTTGACGCGGACAGTATCGGCGCAGGCCTTGAGCACCTCTTCCTGCGAAAAGGGCAGCGTCATCTCGACGATGTGCGCGGAATCGAAGAGCCGGCGGATATGCTCGCGCGCGCGGAAAATCGCCGAGCGGCCGTCGTCACAGCGGTAGCAACGCATCCCCTCGAAGGCGGCGAGGCCGTAGTGCAGGCTGTGGCTGAGAACATGGACGTTGGCTTCGTCGAAGGAAACCATCGCGCCGTCCATCCAGATTTTGTCAGTACGCAGGCCGTTGGCCGCCACGATACAACCTCGTTCCCGATGATTACGCCCCGCCGGAAAACCTCGCGCCCGTCGAGCGCGCGGAGTCGTGAGAATATCAAGTTAGTGGAAGGCCATGACGCTCACAAGGCGCTAGCCCAGTTGGTGCCCGCAACCAGCCGGCGCTTATCTCTGGCCATCCGCGATTTTGGCAGCGAGCGTATCCGCCGACGCTGCTGCGGGCGCGTCGTCGGCTAGCGAGGGAGTCGTGATCGGGTCGGGATTTTCGCCGTTGAGCGCAACCGCCGTCCGCGTGGCGGTCGCCGCGACTATCGCCTTGGGATGGCGTCCGCGTCCGCCACGCCGGCGGCGGCGACGGCGCCCGCGCGGCGGCGGCGCAGATGAGGGATCGCGCGGCCGCATCGCCAGAGAATTGTCGAGTGCGGCCGGGTCACCCGCCGTGGCCGGCGCGATCAACTCGAAGAGGCGGCGCGCGTCGGCAAAATAGGGCCGGCGCATGATCCGCCGCAGCATCCGCGAGCGCGTAACCATATGCGTCAGCGCGTCGAGCAGCAGCCGCACCTGCTCGGTATCCGCTTTGGCGTAGCCGCGCGCACGCAGGGCCGCGACCAGGTTGAGCAGCTCCTCGCGCGAATGGTCGCGCGGCCGCGTCAGATGGAAATCCGCGTAGAGCACAGCGAGGATTAGCGGCCGCGCAAACTCTCGTTCCTGGCCGTGCAAGATCGCGTGACCCATCGCGGCCAGGTTGCGCACGACCGGCGCGTCCTCCACCGCCTGGCCGGCGAGTTCGTCCGCGAGGAACGGCAACAGCAGTTCGAGCAGCCCGAGCTGATGGAGCAGGACGAAAGCGCGATCGGCCTCGGGAATCGACAGCGTTCGGTAGGTCTCCTCGACCAGACGCGGGACGGAGGCTTTGGCGAGATCGCTGCGATTTTGCTCGATCGCGGCGCGCGTCGCCGGTTCGAGCGCAAAGCCCAGTTTGACCGCGAAGCGCACCGCCCGAATCATCCGCACCGGGTCCTCGCGCATCCGCAATTCGGGATCGCCGATCGTGCGAATCAGGCGGGCGCGCAGATCGGCCACGCCCTCAACATAATCGATCACCTGAAATGAGCCGGGGTCGTAGAAC
>JBOHWF010000112.1:0-4223 GCA_050736455.1 Binataceae bacterium (SeqCode)
GTTCCACCCATTGGGCGGATAGTGATCCGTCCACCAATCGTCGTTGGCGCGCAGGACGGTGCCGCTCCAGTCGAGATGCTCGGGGCGCGGATTCGCGGCGGGATCGACGTAGCGCAGATATGGGAGCTCGTCTTTCGTGCGCTGAATCTGATTCCAGGTGCCGGCGCTGAGCGAGGTGCGCAGGTTGGTGTCGTAGATGATGCCGAGGCGGCGGACGCTGCCGAGCTGGACTTCGCGGGCAGCGCCGGTGAGCGGGTCGGTCATCAGCTGACGGCCCCACCAGCCGCGGGCGCGCAAGATGGGCTCGAGGTTATCGCGGAAATCCTCGAACGCGATGCCGTTGGCGATCGCCTGGTCGACGACGTCGCGGATATCCTCGAGCAGATCGACGGTCATCGCTTTGGCGACGGTGAAGGCGCGGGCGTGCTCGTCCTGCCAGACGTCGCGCCAGTCGAAGCCGAGCTTGAAGCCCTTGGCGCGGAAGTAGTTGACCGCGTCCTCGGGCGGTAGCGCGGTAAAGTCGTAGGTCATCAGCCACTCACTTCTTCCTCGAGTCGTGAATCGGGAGGCCCTGGGCGCGCGCCTGCTGCTCGGCCGCGACGGTGTGGCCGTGGCATACTTCGCGCTGGCCGAGCGGCCGCCCATGCGCGTCGACGTGCCGCGCCCGTTCTGATTCTGCGTCAACTCATTCGACGCGATCAGCGAGCCGATGTTGGTGATTAGACTAAGCGCCATCTGATTTCTTCCCCTTGCATCAAGCGATGCGTTTTTTGGCCGGTATGGTCGCCGGCTCCTATTCAGCAAAGTGCGCAGGCAAGGCCTCACACAGGCGAACTGGGATGATGGGGAGAAGCGGCTTTTCCTAGTCTGACCTAAACGTCGTTCTATTTTGTCACTGTTCCAGGTTGCGACTTTCGCCGCTACAGAATTCTCTGCGTCGCTACAGAATTCTCTGCAGGGTCCGCGATCCGCCACCTCCGGCCCGCCTGAGCAGCAGCTTTTTCCAGGCCTTTCCTGCATTGGCGATCGACCAGCTGGCATCGGACTTGCGCAGGCTCCCCGCGCATGATGAAGGCAGGTCTTTTGGCGCTGGCCGAGAGCTACGGGCTCGAACGCGGCGCGACGCAGACGCTCGGGCGGCTGGGCGAGCGCTTTTTCGAGCTGCTCGGCGAGAACTTCGAGTCGCTAGTCGCGCAGCGCGTAAAGCTGCTGGGGCTGAGCCAATCGGTCGAGAGTTTCGCCGACTTCTGTACCGCGGCACCCTCACAGCACACGCTGGTATGCGGGGTTGCGGGCCGCCCGGCAATGGCCTTCCGAATCGACCATGCACTCACGCTGGGTCTGGTCGACGGGGTGTTGGGCAAGTACGACGCGCCGTCCAGCGAATCGGCGGAGTCGCCGCTGACAGTCACCGAAAGGCGCATCCTGGTCAGTGTCCTCAAGAGCGCGCTCGGCGCCGTCGCGCCGCTGGTTTTTCCCGCTCTGTTCGCGGATCTGCTCCCGGCTGCGACCGTTCTACAGATTATTGGCGCACGCGATGAAGCGGGCGTGATTGCCGACACGCTCGAGCCGGCCGAGCCGCTGATCGCGATGACCGCACCATATGTGATCAACGGCCGCCGCGGGGCGATCGCGCTCGGACTGACCGTGGCGTCGGTCGCCGGCTGCGCGGGCGCGGCTGCCGCGCCCGCGGCGCCGGCGGTTGGGACGCAAAGGCTGCGCTTGACGCTCGGCGAGATTCTCGACGAGCTCGAGCTTGGCGCCAGCCTGCGCCTTGATCGTCACGCCGGCGACCCGGTCGAGGTCTACGTCAATGGCGCGCTGTTCGCGCGCGCCGAGGTGGTGGTGATGCAGGATCAGATCGGCGCGAAGATTATCGAGCTGGTCGAAGCGCCGCCGGCGTCGCGGCCGTCGGGGCTGCGCTGATGACGCCGGGGTTGAACGGGCAGGCCGAGCGCGCGGGCGTCGAGCCGTGGCCGCGCATCGCGCTCGGGCCGGGCGCGCCGGCGGAGCTGGCGGAATTTATCGCGCGCGCCGGGATCGAAGTCCTGCCCTTCACCCAGCGGCATGCCGCCGCCCTGTATGTCGATTTCGTCGGCGCGCGTCCGCCTGGAGTTGAACTGCTCAGTCTCGATCTGAATCCGCGCGCCGGGGGTGGTCGCGCCGACGCTGACCTGGCCATCGAGGACTGGCAGGCGGGCGCCTGCCTGGCTCTTTCGGCGGCGCTACGTCTGCGCCCGCCGCTGCTCACCGCTGACCCGGCGATGCTGGCGGTCGTGCGCAGCGTGCTGGGAGTCGCGGCGAGTCCGGTGCCGGTAATTCTCAGTGGCGAAATCGGCACGGGCAAATACAATCTGGCGCGCTTGTGCCATCAGGCGAGCCGCTGCCGCGGCCCGCTGCTGACGCTCAACTGCGCGCGCTTTGACGAGCTCGACGACCGTGCGCTGATGGCCACGATCGCGCGCCAGCCGTCGGCGCCGGCGCGGCCCGAAGCCGCCGCCGCGATGCTTTTCCTCGATGAGCTGGGCGAGCTCGGCGACGGCGCGCAGATCAAGCTGTTGCGGATGTTGCAGGCGGGCGACCAGCAGTTCTGGTCGGCCGGGCCGGGCGCCACGGCGCCGGCGGTGCGCTTTATCGCGGCGACCAACCGCGCCCTGGCGACGCTGGTCGAGCGCGGCGATTTCCGTCGCGAGCTTTATTGGCGGCTGAACGTCTTTGGGCTCGAGGCGCCGCCGCTGCGCCAGCGCGTCGGCGATATCCCGCTGCTCGCCCGCTATTTTATCCGCCGCGCGAATCCCCGGCGGAGTTTCACGCCGGCCGCGCTCAAGGCGCTGGCCGCCTACGCCTTTCCGGGCAATGTGCTCGAACTCGAGAGCCTGGTCTCGCGGATCGCGATCGCGCCGCTGACGACGGGCCAGAGCCTGGTCGATATGGCGGAAATCCGCCAGCATCTGGCGGTGGCGGCGGGTGCGGGCGACGCTCCCGCGACCGGCTGGAAAACCAGCCGCGAGGAGGCGCGCCGCGAGATGATTCTGCGCACCATCGCGGCGGCCGGCGGTAACCGCGCGGCAGCCGCCCGCCAGCTCGGCATCACGCTCCGCGCGCTGCAGTACCATATCACCAAAGCTGGCCTCTCCCGCCGCCGCGCGCCCCGGCTGACCGCGCCCGCGGCGGCGCTGATTCCAGGTCCCGCAGCCGCGCCGCTTTTGCGTGAATGAACTGATGAGCCGGTGCCGACGGTGGCGGCAACTGAAGGAAGCTTCCGATGGAACATGAAGAGGGCGGTGGCGGGCATGATTCGAGCGAGCGCTGGCTGGTCTCCTACGCCGATTTCATCACGCTGCTGTTCGCGCTGTTTGTCCTCATGTACGCGATGTCGATGCAGTCGACCGACAAGGTCAATCGGGCCTGGACCGCGATGGCCACCGGCGTCGGCGTGCGGCCTCATCGGGGGGGCAGCCGCCCCGAGCTTGGAGAAACGGCCCGCGGCGGCGCGGTGATGACGGAGCTGTCGCGCAAGGCGCTGACCGATCTGCGTGACAGCATGACCGCGGCGTTGCGCGAATTTAAGAATTCGGGCGTCTCGATCCGGCTCGACGGGCGCGGGCTGGTGGTCTCACTCTCGGCCGCGCGCTTTTTCGCCAGCGGCGACGCGGATATCGCGCCGCAACAGATGCCGGTGCTGGCGGCGGTGGCGCAGCAGCTCAACGGGCGTCCCAATCCGCTCGAGATCGACGGCTTTACCGATCCGCTACCGATTCATGACAGCCGGTTTCGCGACAACTGGGAGCTTTCCGCGGCGCGCGCGGCCACCGTGGTCCGCTATCTGAGCCCATACCTGGGTCCATGCCGACCAGCTCACCCTGGCCGGCTACGGTCCGTATCATCCGGTCGCAGATAATGCGACCGAAGAGGGCCGCAGCTTGAATCGGCGGGTCGAGATCGTGGTCCGTCCGCTCGAGGCGCACTGACATGCCCGCGAAGAGCGAGCGGATAAAGGCGCCCGAAAGCCCGCGGATGCCACCGGCTGCCGCGGCGGTTGGGTCCGGTGGCGGTGGGCGCGCGTTTCGACGCGGCCCGCAGGTTTTCGTCGGCGCGCTGCCCCAGGAGATCACGCCCGGCGAGCCGCGCGCCGAAAATGCGCAGCCTTGGCTGCCGGTGATTCCGGCCGCGTGCAAGCGCGCGCTGCTCGAACTCCATCGCGCCGCCGCGCAGGTCTGGAC
>JBOHWF010000113.1:0-2881 GCA_050736455.1 Binataceae bacterium (SeqCode)
AGTTCGAGCATTGCCGCTCGCGATCCGACCATACGCCCATCGAGTTCGACGGCGTCGGCAGTTGCCCGTTGAGGCCGCGCCCGCAATCGGCGCAGTACTTCGCCCACTCCTCATTCTCTTGCAAGCACACCGGGCACGTCATATCCCAATGATGCGCATCATGACGCGGTTGCGGCAATGATCTTTTGTTACACCCCGGCTAATTTTCGCGCATAGGCCGCGACCGACTTGAAGTCGTACTCGCGATAGGCCTGCAGCTTCTCAGCCTCGAAGCCGCCCTCGGCGTGGACCGCCAGCACCTCCTGATAGCCGCCATAATCCGACGCCGTCAGGTCGGCGATCAAGTTCAGCAGGCGGACACGGTTTTCGGCGTCGTGCCCCTTCGCGCCGCCAAGATACTTCGTCACGTAGACGCGCGTCGCTTCGCTGGTAAAATCCTCGGCCGCGGGACCGGTCACGAGGATGCCGCCGGCGAGGTCCTGCACGATCTGCACCGCCTGATGGTAGTTATGCGCGAAATGATACTTGGCGACGTTCGTGATCAGCGTGTTCGGCACCGCGAGGCCGTCCTCAATTGTGCAGGTCGCCGCGGCATGCTCGATCAGGCCGCGCACCGTCGTGTGATAAGCCGCCAGATGGGTCAACTTGTCACGCACGTGACCGGCGCGCGCGATGCCGTTGGCTTCCGCGATTGCCGCGCCCGCGCCGGCCATCAGCTCGAGCAGCGGCAGCTTGTAGGAGACCGCGGTGAAGCGATGGAAGCGCACGAAAGTCAGCGCCAGCAGGCCGGCGAAGTCGATCTCGCCGTTTAAGAAAATCCGCTCGTTCGGCACGAAGACGTCGTCGAACACCGTCAGCGTCTCCATCATCTTGTGCCGCGCGCTGATCGGATGCTCGAACGGGTCTTTTTTTGCGCCGCCGTGCGGACTGGCGATCAGCTTGAGGCCCGGCGTATTGATCGGCAACGCGAAGGCGATGGCGTAGGCCTTGTCCTCGGCGCGCATCGCGCGGGTCGGCAGCACGATGACTTCGTTGGTGTTGGTCGAGACAGAGGTATGGACCTTGGCGCCGCGCACGACGACGCCGCCGGGCCGCTGCTCGACCGCGCGCACGTAATAATCGGGATGATCCTGCGCGGTAGGCCCCAGCGAGCGATCGCCCTTGACGTCGGTCTGCGCGACCGCGATCGCAAGGTCGTTATCGCGGCATTGCCGGTAATAATGCTGGATGCGCTCGCGATATTGCGGATGACCAGCCGCCGCCAGCCGCTCGCCGATAATCTGCAGGGCAAGCAGCGCGTCGGTGCCGATCTCCTTGATCAGCACCACCAGCGTCGCGCCCTCGCGGGTCGAGGCCGCGATGAGCTGGCTGCGCTTGAGCAGATCGTCGCCGCTGCGCGGCAGATGGAAGTAGCGGCTGTACTCGCTCGCGCCCTCCTTGACCACCGCGAGATCGCGATAGGCCGGATCTTCGGCCATCCGGTAATCGATGCAGGCGTGGTCGACCGCGATACCGATCACCGGATGCGTCGTAACGTCGTTGACTTTCTCGCCGCGAAAAAAAACCGCGCGGCCGTCCCGCAACGATTGCTTGTACTGCTCGGGCGTTCTGAGTCCCATGTCATTCCCCTGCCGCTTTTGGATAAAACTCCGCGCCCCGCTCGTCGTCGCGAGGCGTTGAGGCCGACGTCATCCGGCAAGCCAATATAGAGAGGGGCCGCAGGCGAAGTCCAATCGTTGCCGCAAGAGGGGGATAGCGGGCGGACCGCGAGGCTAGGCGCAACCCCGTGAAGCCGGGCGGGCGAGTCCTGTCGTGAATCGCGCCTCGCCGACTCCTGACTCTGGTCGCAGCTCGCAGACTCGCCCGCCACCTGCGCCCCCTGGACCTGCGTCAAGAATCCAAGAGCGCGGAGCCGAGGGTCAGTTCACCGTCTTGCCTGCCGGTGAGAGGGACCGACAACGTCGGACCGTTGGTGGCGTCCGTTGTGATAGTCCGGCTAGTCGGGATTCAGGCCGCGGTCGTGGTAGTGGTCAGGTCGGCGTCGTTGTTCCGGCAGGAGGAGGCGCTTCGATAGCTGAACTAAGTCTGTTGCCTTCGAACACCTTCAAATAACGGTTCGCGCGGCAGTCGGCCTCGTACATGCACGCGAGAAGGCGAAAACACTGCCACAGTTCGTTGTCGGCCGGTAGATACTCCACGGCTAGCCCCAACGTAATCGCTTCTTTGTAGTCAATTACGGACCCGTGCGAAAAGTATGTTTGACGTGTAAGAAGTTTATTCACCAGATCGTCGACTACATTATCTGGCGCTCCCTTTTTCATCCCATTTTTTAACAAGCGAGTTGCCAGCTTTTTTGTCTGATCGAGCGCGTTCTTTGCCATATGATGGAGCACGAAGTTCTGTTTTTCGAAATCCAGCATGGCGAGAACAGTACACGGAACCTGCTGTAAATGAGGCTCGATGGGACCGAGTTCTGATGCGGCTCCCATAACGATGGTTTTCCCTAGGAAGCAAATCATAGTGCCATTGCTCTTGGCGGAACCCGCGACCACTACCCGCAAATCAGGAGCCATCTGTTCGAGAATCGAAACTACGCGCTCGGCTGAATCAGTGAAGCCGCCAAGAGTCTCGAGCATAAGGTCCACAGGGTGTCCCTGCGTGTCTTCCAGCATCTCTACGAAGTATGTAGGGTCGGTGTAGTCTAGCTGCGCATTCTCTGACTTATTCGCGAAGTAAACGATGAGACGACGCTGCGTGCGTGTTTCAATATCACGGATCAACAGTTGACGCAGATAGCGGTCCTTTTGCTGCGCCCAGAAGAGCGGTGATTGAGCAGGCGGCGCAATACCCCTAGGAAAGGACTCTCGCTCGCTCATTGATC
>JBOHWF010000114.1:0-2622 GCA_050736455.1 Binataceae bacterium (SeqCode)
CCTGACCGTCTCTTCCAACGCCGCCAACGGCGTGCAGAAGACGACCCTCAGCGGCGTCGGTCACTAGCGGGCGCGGCGCATTAACCTAACGAACGCCGCGGGCGAGCCTCTCATCGGGCTCGCCCGCCGACGGCCCGATGTAGCCCGCGATTGTGCTGCGCGATGAGATCGAGCGATAGCGAAGGCCGCAGGTGTCAGCCGCGGCGCGGGTAGCTCGCTGGCGGGCGGGCGGGTTTGGAACGAGCGAGGCTAGGCGACCATCTCCTGCTCGTCGGCGCGGAGCTTCACCTTGCCGTCACGATCCATCGTTAGGGCCAGGCTGCTGATTTCGCGGCGGGCGGCGCGCACCTCAGTGGCGGCGACGCTGCCGGAGTCTGCGAGCTCCTGCGTGACCATCTGCTTGACCTGATCGGTGAGCGCGCCAAAGATGACGTCGCGCTGTTCGGGGGGTAGTCCCTTGAGGGGCGACCGCGAGCTTGTCGGTCGGAACTTCGCTGAGGATGCGCTCGAGCACGCGGCCTTCGAGCTTGAGCAGATCCTCGAAGTGGAACATCTCGCGCTCGAGCGCCGCAGCACAGGCCGGCTCGGTCGCGCGCAATTGCTCGACGATCGCGAGCGCGGCCTCGGTGTCGAGCCGATTAAGCATCGCGGCCGCGGCCTTGACGCCGGCCTGCTGATCGCTATCGCCCGGGCCGTTGCTGAGGCTTTCCTCGAGCGCCGCGGCGAGCGCGTCAGCCGCCGCCGCGGCGGCCACTGCGCCGCTGCGGGTCAGCCGCTCGATACTCTGGGCGCGCGCCTGCTCCGGCAGCAGCGCCAGCAGATCAGAGGAATAGACCGCAGGCAGCTTGCCGAGCACGATGCCGATAGTCTCGGGGCGCTCGTCCTTCAGCAGGGCCGCGAGCGTCGCGGGCGTCACGCGCTTGGCCAGCGCGCGCCAGGGGTCCTGCCGCATGATCTGCGACGCGCCTTCCTCACCCACGGCGAGCACCAGCGCCTCCTTGAAATGTCCGCCCGCGCCGAGGGTGAAGTCGAGATGATAGTGGCGCAGGCGCAGCGCCAGCGCCGTGCGATCGGCCGGCGCGAGATTGGTCGCGACCACCACCGGCGCGCCCGGATTGAGCCAATAGACCCGCCGCAGATCAGCGCGGTCAGGCCGAGCGCCGCGGCGATCAGATTAAAGAGCTGACCGTTGGCAGCACGCCAGCCGCGCACCATCTCGAACAGGCGCGCGGCGAGCTGCTTGAGCTGATCCATCGATTTTTATCGCCGGCTCGAGCGTCGCGCGTCAGACCTGCAGATTCATGATTTCCTGATGGGCGGCGAGCGCGCGATTGCGCACCGCGATCAGCGTCGAGAATTCGGTGTCGGCCTGCGACGACGCCAGCACGGCGTCGGTCAATCCGACCTTGCCCTGGGCGTAGCCGGCGGCCATTTGATCGGCGCAGTTGAGGATCTCGTTGACCTGTTCGAGCACCTGGCCGAAGCCGTTGTGCGCCGCCGGCGCGGCGCTCTCCGGACGCACCGGCGACAGCTCAGCAAGCCCCTGGGTCGCGATAATCGCGCTCATTTCAGCAGGTTGACCGTCTCCATCGCTGCGGTCCGCGCGGTTTCGACAATCGCCAGATTGGCCTGATAGGAGCGCGCCGCCTGCATCATATCGACCATCTCGTCGACCTGATTGACGGCCGGCGTCTCTACCATCCCGGCCGCGTCCGCGTAGGGGTTGGAGGGATCGTAAACCGCCTTGGGCGCACTCTGGTCGCGCAGCACCGAGGCCACCCGGACGCCGAGCCCGCCGTCATCGTCGCCGGCCGCCAGTGGCGCCGCCTCAAACACCGCAAGCCGCCGCTGATAGGGTCCGCCGTCGGGCGACTGGACCGAATCGACATTGGCCAGGTTCTGGGCAATCAGCGTGATCCGCTGGGATTGCGCCGTCAGCGCGCTGCCGGCGATACCGAGAATCGTTGCGATCGGCATTGGCGCCTCCTGAACCGTTCGCCCGGTATGCTGCCCGCTGCGCTAGCCGGCTCAACTGCCCAAGGTCGCGCTTACGAGCCGTTGAATTGAATCGCCGTAGAGCTTGAGCGTGGCGACGTAATCGAGCGAGTTGGCGTAGGCCTTGGCGAGCGCCCGATTGACGTCGACGTCGTTGCGATCGAAGCGCAGGCTCGCCTCCGCGATAGCTTCGCCCGCGGCCGGGTTATCTGAAGCGGCCGCGCCCGGCGCGCCGTCGGGGCGGTCGCGCACCTCCGACAGCGCCGCATCGAAATCGAGGTCTCGCGCAAGATAGCCGGGAGTGTCGGCATTGGCAACGTTACTCGCCAACCGATCGCTGCGCGCTGAACGCACGCGCAGCGCCGCGGCCATGGTCTGCTGATCCGGCCCGAGAATCTCCAGGCCGCCCAGCGCAGCAAGGAACGGACCACCGCCGCTATACACCCACCTGACCGTCGTCGATTGCGTCGCGATTCGATCCAGATAGGAAAAGGCTTTTCCGCTGCGCGGTCCAACGCGAGCGTGATCGCGGCGAATTTCGCTGTGAAGTCGCTAACCGATTCTGCCAGCCGCCGCCAGGCTCGACCGGGTTATCGTGCTGAGCGCGCGAGGGCCTCGATCTGAGAC
>JBOHWF010000115.1:0-6533 GCA_050736455.1 Binataceae bacterium (SeqCode)
CGCGCATGCCACCGCGAAATGGCTATGATTCGACGTGTCCGCCCGCCTGCGTGCAGGCCTGGGTGCTCGTGGTCATTACCCAGCCTTTGCCCTTGCACGAGTTCTGCCCCTTGCAGCTATTGCTCGCGCTCTTGCAGGAGCTTTGACCCTTGCAGCTGTTGCCGGCGACACACTTGACCTGCGCCCCGCTGGCGTCATCGGCCAACACCAGCGGCTGTGCCATAAACATCAGCCCGACCGCAGTCGCGAGCACTGCACCCGTCAGTTTCATCTTGTCCATCCGGATCTCCTTACTAACGATCAGAGTTAAGACGCTGCGCACGATTCTACTCTCGAATTAGAGCGCTTGCCAAAGTGTCCCAAAAAGTTACGAATGATGGGATCGACGGCCGAAACAGCGCGCACGCGTGTGGTTGCCGATACGCTCTAGTTACGAATGCTCGAGGTAATTTATTCAGCGCGCACGGCAAGAATTTTGTAACTTGTGACGCGCACACTCGCGAGATACGAAACTCCGGGCCTTCCCGGACTATCAGCCTCCGACTACATCCGAGCGGCCAACTGCGCACGTAGCTATTTCGTCGGACTAGGTGATAGCCTCACCAGCATGGTAGGGTTTGGCCAAGCGCAACATGAAAAACAGCGCCACGCCACGTAACCGCCGGCAGCGCTTCGAGCAGACCGCGCTACCGTACCTGGACGCGATCTACACCGCGGCCCTGAGACTCTCGCGCAATCCCGACGACGCCAAGGACCTCCTGCAGGAGACCGTTCTGCGGGCCTATCGATGTTTCCATCAGTTCAGGTCGGGAACGAATTGCCGTGCCTGGTTGTTAACGATTCTGTATAACATCTTCCGCACGGCGTACCGGCGAAATGCGCGTGAGCAACCGGCGACGACGAGCGAGGAGTTCGAGCAGGGAATAGAGGAAAGAAGTTTCGCTGAAGATTCGCCTCGTGATAATCCCGAGGATTTGGCTGCCCAACGCATGACCGGGCGGCTGATCGAGCGGGCACTCGGCGCTCTTCCAATAGAATTTCGTGAGGCCGTGCTGCTGGTTGACCTTCACGAGTTGAACTATCACGAGGTGGCCGAAGTTTTGGAGATTCCGCTCGGAACCGTTAAGTCGCGAGTTTCTCGCGGGCGGATGCTGATGCGGGCAAGCCTCGAGAGGCTTTCTATCGCCCGCGGTAAAACTGGCACTTGACACACGAATTAAAGACGAAAAGATTAGAAAAGAGAAGAAGATAGCGACTGTCGGCTGAAGTGCGTGTTTGTGATGACGTGCCAAACTTACATTGAGGAATATTTAGCTGCGCACGCGGACAGCGAGTTGGACGGTCAAGCCCAGAGCCTCGCCGACCAACATATTGGCGACTGCCTCAGATGTCGTGAGCGCTTCATCAGTGAACGCCGGCTCAAGACTTTGATCCGGACCCACAGCACAATCGCGAAGGTTTCCGCGGATGTTCAGCTGCGTATCCGCGCCGCATTGGGCGAACTGGTGGAGGCCGATTCGCGTCCCGCCGTGCGACCTGGGTCTGCCGATCGCGGCGCTCGCCGGGGCGTTCGCGTGGGAGTGTGGACGCGCGTCCGTTCGGTCAAGCTCGGCGCACGAGCCAAGATCGCCCTGCCGGTAGCAGCGCTCGGTTCGCTAATCGTGATGCTGTCGCTCTTCGCGGGCCACCTGAGAACTGGAACGACTCTGTCAGTAGTTCCACCCACGCAGCTTTTTGATTTGGCGGTGAGCAAATTCAACGACTTTGGACAGACCTTCGTCGCTAATGCGACCGATCAAGCTGCCAACAGACACGATGATTCGTATTATGCGTGGGTGATGGAACGTGATGGGGGCTCACCGTTGGCGGGAGAGTCCGCCGATCTGGCCCGCTCCTACCGGGAAGCCAATATCCCAGAGGAAATCTTCGATTTTGGCGGCTCCGGCTATGGACTCTACGGCGGCCGAATCGAGCAGGCGGCTGGCCCATCGGCCGGCGCCAATCAAGTCACGTACACCCTCTATCGTGGTGAAAGGGGGCAGATCCTGAGCGTCTGCCTTCATGCGCCCGGCTTTGCCGCGCCGATCGGCGCGCGCTATTGGGTTGGCCCCCACACGTTTTATGTGTACAAGGGCCACAGTATCTGTCTCACCTTCCATCCGCAGGGACATTTCGTCTCGATTCTGGTTGCGCGCGAGCCAGTGATCGATCTCCTGCGCGACGTCACGCTCGCGGATCAGACGGCCCAAGCTTCCTAGTCGAACCGATACGCGATCTTCATCGCGGTGCGCACCTCGGCCATCGTGGCTTGCGCGAGGGCGCGGCCCTTGCGTGTCCCCTCCGCGATGATCTCGTAAATCTGCTTCGGCTTTGACTGAAATTGCGCGCGGCGTTCGCGGATCGGTGCCAGGAATTCGATCAGCGCGTCGTAGAGCCGCTGTTTGACCTCGACATCGCCGACCGTGCCCCCGCGATAACGCTCCTTCAGCTCCGCGACTTCCGCCTTATTGGGATTGAATACATCGTGATACGTGAAGACCGGATTACCCTCGACATGACCGGGGTCGGTCGGATGAATCCGTGTCGGATCGGTGAACATCGACATCACGCGCTTGCGAACTAACTCCGGCGGGTCGCCCAGATAGATGCAATTGCCGATCGATTTTGACATCTTTGCGCCGCCGTCAGTGCCC
This sequence comes from Binataceae bacterium (SeqCode), assembly GCA_050736455.1. GTDB lineage: Bacteria > Desulfobacterota > Binatia > Binatales > Binataceae > JAJPHI01. Next base: position 2,694 of record JBOHWF010000115.1, read on the forward strand.
GGCAGCCGCGCAACTGCGCCAAGCATCGCGCGCGGCTCGACCAGCACCTTGCCATAGAGCCGGTTGAAGCGCCGCACGATCTCCCGCGCCTGCTCGATCATCGGCAACTGATCCTCGCCGACCGGCACGAGATCGGCCTTGAAGATTGTGATATCGGCCGCCTGCGAGATCGGATACGACCAGAAGCCGACCGGTACGCCCTTGACGAAATTGCGCTGCTTGATCTCCTCTTTGACCGTGGGATTGCGCTCGAGCGTCGCGACTGTCACGAGGTTCATAAAATAAATCGTCAGCTCGGCCAGCTCCGGCACCATCGATTGCACGACGAACTTCACCTTGGCCGGATCGAGTCCGACGGCGAGGTAATCCAGCGCCACTTCGAACAGGTTGCCGGCAAGGTTCTCCGGATGCTCGAAATTATCGGTGAGCGCCTGCACGTCCGCGATCAGGACGTAGGTATCGTATTCGTCCTGCAGCTTGACGCGATTCTGCAGCGAACCGACATAATGCCCGAGATGCAACGGGCCGGTCGGCCGGTCACCGGTGAGAATGCGCTTGATTATTTTTGAGTCGCTCACTTCGTTCGCCGTGCGCACGTCGCAGACTCCTTAGCTCGGCTCCACTCGCAAAGCCTCGTTCCGCCTAGTGCTTACGTCTCAGGCGTCGGCGTTGAGCAGGCGATGGAGTTGCTGGAGATCCTCGATGATGTCGCGCATCTCCGGGCCGTGCTCGGTCTCAAGGCACATCGGGACGCCGGCGAAACGCGGGTCATTGACCAGGCGGCGGAAGGGTTCGAGTCCGAGATGGCCCTTGCCGATATGCTCGTGACGATCGACGCGCGAGTTCAGCGGCTTCATCGAATCGTTGAGATGAAAGGCGGCGAGCAGCTCGAGCCCGACATGCTCGTCGAGCTCAGCGAAGGTCCGCTCGTAACCCTCGGCGTCGCGCAGGTCGTAGCCGGCCGCGAACGCATGTTCGGTATCGAAGCACAGGCGCAGCCGGCCGTTATCCGTCACCGCGTCGATAATCTGGCCCATCTGCTCGAACTTGTAGCCGAGGTTGCTGCCCTGGCCGGCGGTGATTTCGAGCGCCAGCTTGACCCGATAACCGGGACAGGCGCGATGCGCCTCGTCGATCGCACGCGCGATGTTCCTGATGCCGGCCTCCTCGCCAGCGCCGACATGCGCCCCTGGATGGGCAATCAAAAACGGGATGCCGAGCTGCTCGCAGCGTTCGAGCTCGTCGATCACGCCGGCGATCGACTTTTTGCGCAGGGCTTCGTCAGTGGCCCCGAGATTCACCAGGTAGGAATCGTGCGCGACGACGAGCCTGATGCCCAATTCGGCCTGGGCCGCGCGGAAGCCCTCGATTTCCGCGCGCGCGTAGGGCTTGGACGCCCACTGCCGCGACGATTTGGTGAAAATCTGGGTGCATTCGCATCCGGCCTCGCGTGCCCGCTTGAGTGCCTCGCCGACCCCGCCCGCGATCGACATATGCGCGCCGAGCAGCGGCCGTCTCGATGCTGGCGACCCTTCCGTTTTCTCCTTCGACCCCGCCATGCGTCACATCTCCGTGGAAGCGCAATTCTATACGAACGCCGGCGCCCGGCGACACCGCCAGCTTGCGTCAGGAGCTGGCGCGAGGCTATTCCTTGCGGTAGCGAAAAAGTGAAACGGCGCGCCGTCCGCTCTTCGCTCGGCGCCCGCGATGGTCACGATGTCGCAGCCCCGTCGACGCTATCCGTCATGGCTCCCGCCAAACCCGCGCGAGCGCGAGGCTCTGCTTCAACTCAATCGCCGGCAAAACCTCGTAATTGTCTGGCTGGTGGGACTGTTGCCCGCGGGATGGATCGCGGCGATCGCAACCGGCTTTAGCGATTTGTTCGTCCCGATCACCATCTTCTGGATCGTCGTCGGTATCGTCCTTGCCCGCCGCGTGAGCTTGATTGCGTGTCCCCGTTGCCGGGAGAAGTTTTGCGCCCGACAGGAACTGCCCTACTGGAATGGCCTGCTCAATCGCCGGTGCGACAGTTGCGGCCTGACGCTCAATTCCGATCGTGATACGTAGCGCACTGTCAGGGGAGCTCGATGCAAAACGCTGGAAGCACTGCTCAGGGTCTCAGAGTCGCGATTGTCGGTGGCTCGATTGCTGGCTGCGCGGCCGCGATCGAACTCATTCGTCTGGGATGCGACGTCACGCTCTTCGAGCGCACCGGCGAGGAGCTTAAAGATCGCGGTGCAGGAATCGGTATTCCGCAACCGGTCATCGACACCTTGATTCGGCGCGATTTGGTTGACGCTGACACGCCTTATTTCACCGGCCACGCGATGATCCGTTCGTGGCGCACGGCCCGCGAACCGCGGCATGGTTACGTTGCGTGGAATCAACAGGCTGAGATCGCGCTGCTCAATTGGGGCGTACTATATCGCAATTTGCGCAAGCGCGTGCCCGAACGCGTCTATCGAAACGGGACGCGCGTCGTGGGTCTGCGCGAGGAGCCAAACGGGCCAGTTCGCGTCGAGTTGGCCGACGGCGCCGCCCTAGCCTTTGATCTGGTCGTATGCGCCGACGGCTACAACTCCCTGGGCCGTCGCCTGCTGTTTCCCACCGTCAATATCGAGTATGCCGGCTACGTCCTCTGGCGCGGAATTCTGCATGAGCATGCGATGGTCGAGGCTGAGCCGCTGGGCCGCGGCGTACATTCGCCAGGGTATCCGGGCGGCCACGGCATTTTCTATTTCGTACCGGGGCCGGATGGCTCAGTCGTGCGCGGCCGGCGGTTGGTCAATTGGGGCATGTACCTGTCGGTGCCCGACGAACAGCTCGGCGCGTTCTTCACTGATAAAGATGGGCGCGCGCACGAAGGCTCGATGCCGCCCGGCGCGATGCCGCTCGCGACCGAAAACGAGCTCAGGCGCCGAGCGCGCGCCGGGCTGCCCGATTACTACAACGAAATCGTCGAGCGCAGCGAAAACACCTTCGCCTACGCCATTTACGATTGCCAGGTGCCGGCGTTTCGTCGCGGGCGCATCTGTTTGGCCGGCGATGCGGGCGCCTTCGCGCGGCCGCATACCGCCGCCGGTGCGCTCAAAAGCATCAATGATGCCATCGCGCTCGCCGAGGCGCTTAAAACCCGCGCCTCGCTCGAGGCGGCGCTCACTGACTGGAATCAAAGCCGGACCGAAACCAATAATCGGCTGGTCACCTACGGCCAGCAGTTGGGACGCGCCCTCGTGACGGAGATCCCGGACTGGTCCGTCATGGATGCGGCGGCTATGAAGCGATGGTTTGACACGATCGTTGACGTTCCGGTAGCCGTGCTTGAGCAGAATCGTCTCACCTGCTGAGCGTTGCGCGTCCGTGATACCGCTGCTGTGGGCAACGATTTCTCAGGCCCGCGTTGCCCCATTCAAGACCGCGTGATAAGCCCAAAACGCGGTGGCGGCGAAGCATCCCATAGCCTCGATCGGCCTCGTGGTGAGGCGCGAACCACCGCCCGCCGCGATTGTTCTCGCAACCGAACTGGTCGGCTGGATAAAAGCCCGCAACCTCGTGGCGATGGCCGAGCCTGCGGTTGCCGCCACGATTGGCGCGCGCGCGGCGGAGCCGGCGGAGCTGGCGCGGACTGCCGATCTGATCGTCGTGCTCGGCGGCGACGGCACACTGCTCGGGATCGCACGCCTGCTCGGCGATCGTGAAACGCCGATCCTCGGCGTCAATCTGGGCGGCCTCGGTTTTCTCACCGAGATTCACGTCGACGAAGCCCGTCAGGCCCTGACTCGGGTCGTCGCCGGCGACTACGAAGTCGACCGGCGGATCGCGCTCGAGGCGGTGGTCGAG
>JBOHWF010000116.1:0-6552 GCA_050736455.1 Binataceae bacterium (SeqCode)
GAGAAAAATACCTCATTCGCACGACGCAAGTCAGGTGCTTACGCCAACTGATTGAGTAGTGCCTTCGCCTGCTTCAGGTCGGCGGTGTCGAAGCCCTCGGTGAACCAGCCGTAGACCTCCGCGAGCATCGCGCGCGCCTCCTCGCGACGTCCCTGCCTCGCGAGCAGCCGCGCTAGACTCGTCATCGCCCGCAGCTCGAACGATTTCGCACTCTGACTCCGGGCGATCTCGATCGCGCGCTGAAAGCAACTTTGTGGTTCAGCGATTTTCAAAGGGTCCTGCCCCAATAACAGCTCACCCCTGAGCCGATGGAGTTCGGCCGTGGACAGGTGTTCTTCTTGCGCATCCGCTACCGCCAGCGCCTCGCTCACAGCCTGCAGCCCCTCATCGAAGCAACCAGCCGTTAAGGAGGCATCGGCCAACATGGCCAGATTAGTCGGCCCCGTCATTTTGAACCCGGCTGCACGGAGGCTTTTGTGATTCTCCGCGAGCAAAGTGGTTCCCTCCGCGCCCTGCCCCCTAGCGGCCATCACCCAGCCCATATTCAACTTCGCTGTAGCTAGAAAGCTGGCTAATCCATACTCCGAGCAGAGCGCGATATTGCGTGTCGCAAGTTCTTCAAGGGGCTGAACCTCCCTCCGCCAGCAACGAATGTAGCAGGCGTATCCAAGGGCAAACGCCAAACTATCTGGACGGGCCAATTCTTCGGCTAGAGTGGTGGCCTCATTGATCGTTTTCAGCGCTTGGTCCGGGTATCCGAGATGCCACAAAATCCAACTCCTGTAAGACAGGGCCGACGCCCCGTTTGAAATACCCGTACTGGTGAGGGGTTCGTCGCGTACACGATCATAGAGGGCGATGGCGGCCTCACTGTGCTCCTTCGCGAACAACAGCTCTCCCTGATGGAACAAGGTCATGGCGAGCAGCGTACGCCGCTCGTAATTGCCAAGGATCGCCCGTACTTTGAGCGATCTGCATCATCTTTTCCGCTACTTCTTTGGACGCGCTTATCTCGCCGCGATTTAGGTGCATGCCGGATACTCCAGACAAGACCAGAACAATCTCTGGCGGGTCGCCGAGGCGGCGGCACAGCTCCCGCGCGCGCGTGAAAGCCCTCCCCATCTCGGCTGAACCCCAGCCCTTGAGCGCGATTAGCTCGGGCGCAAGCGCCATCTGGAGCGACAATTCACGCGGAATGCGTGCAAGATCATCGGGAAAGGTTTCGAGCAATTTCAGCGCCGCGCTGAAGTGAGTGGCCGCTTCGGAATGCGCGGCGCGCGCCGCCGCCTGCCGCCCGGCGAGTTCAAAATAGCCGATCGCCTTGTCGATTTGGCCGGCTTCGGAGCAATGATGCGCGAGCAGTTGTGGCTGGGTCTCCACGATCTCGGCAAACTGCCCTTCTAGGACCGCGGCGATGCGCACGTGCAATTGCTGTCGCGGCCCCCGCAGCAAGGTGCTGTAAGCCGCATCCTGCACGAGGGCGTGCTTGAACGTGTAGACCGCGTCCGGCGCAGTGCCCCGGCGGAAGACCAGCTCCGACGCCACGAGCTTATCGAGGGCCTGCTCTAGTTCCTTTGCCGACCGCAGCGACACGGCGCTGATTAACTCGTGCGAGAACTCGCGCCCCAGCGCCGCGCCAACCTCAGCGATTTCGCGCGCCGCGCCCAGCCGGTCAAGCCGCGCCATCAGTGACGCATTCAGGGTTGTCGGAATAACCAAGGGCGCAAGCGCGGCGGCCTGCGGCGCTTGGCCGTTCTCGTGATGCGGCTGCGCGCTTTCCAGGACCGCCTTGGTCAGCTCCTCAATGAATAGCGGCACGCCGTCGGTGCGGCTGACGATCTGCTCGACTACCTCCGCAGATAACGACTTACCGCCTGCAACGGAATTGACTATCGCGCTGCCCTCGCGGCGAGTGAGCCGTTTAAGCAACTGCGTCGTCACGTGCGGGGGCCCCGACCAGGGCGGCGCGAACTCTGGTCGATAGGTGATAATCAGGAACGCCGCGAGGGCTTGCACCCGCTCGACCACCAACTCCAGCAGTTCCCGCGAAGTCGGGTCGCTCCAATGAGCGTCCTCGAAGATCATCAGCACCGGCCGCTGGGCGGACAGTTCCACGAGCTGCGCGACCAGCGCCTCGAGGGTCTTCTGCCGGCGCCGCTGCGGACTCAAGTCGAGTGATGGGTAACGCGTGCCCACCGGAATCGAAAGCAGATCGGCCAGCAGCGCCGCATCTTGCGGCAGGTCTCGGCTCGACCCCGCCAGCAATACCTCTAACTTCGCGAGCTTGCGCTCGGGCCCATCGTCGTCGGCAAAGCCGGCCGCCCGCTCGAGCTGGCTGATGAAGGGGTAAAGCGCGCTGTCCTGATGATGCGGCGAGCAAAAATAGAGCAGGCGAAAATGCGGTTCATCGGCCAGCTCTTGCTGAATCGCCCGCGCCAAACGCGATTTCCCGATGCCCGGCTCGCCGGACAGCAAGGTCACTTGGCCCTCGCCGGTTTTCACCCGCCGCCAGCGGCGCAGCATCAGCTCGAGCTCCTCGTCACGCCCGACCAGGTCGGTCAGCGCTGCCGCGTGCAACGCCTCGAAGCGGCTCGCGATGGTGCTCGGCCGGATCACCTGCCACGTCTGCACGCTGGCGGGAAAGCCCTTCAAAGTGATCGCGCCCAAATCGCGATACTCAAACAGCGCACCGAGCAAACGATACGTGCTGTCGGCAATGACGATCGTGTCGGGGTCGGCCACGGCCTGGAGGCGGGCAGCGAGGTTTGGCGTCTCACCGACCACCGCCTGCTCCTGCGCCACGCCGCTCCCGAGCTGGTCGCCGACAACCACCAACCCGGTCGCAATTCCGATCCGCGTTTGTAACGAGATGTCAGGCCGCGGTTTAATCCCGGACACCGCGCTCAAGAGCTCCAGACCCGCGCGCACCGCGCGCTCAGCGTCATCCTCATGGGCTTGTGGATAGCCGAAATAGACCAGCATGCCGTCGCCCATGTAGCGGGCCACGAAACCGCCGAAGCGGGCGACCACGCGGCCGCAGCAGTCGTGATACGCGCCGATCACCTCGCGCAGGTCTTCCGGGTCGAGTTGCGTCGACAGCGCGGTCGAGCCGACCAGATCGCAAAACATCACGGTGAGCTGGCGGCGCTGCGCGATCGTATGTCCGACGTGCACGATAACGTCGTCGGCGGCGCCTGACGGCTCGCCGGGCGAATCCAGCGCGGCGCCACATGAATCACAGAACTTTGCGTCGGGACGATTCTCGGCGCCGCACGAAGCGCACTGGGGCAAAAGTTCCGCGCCGCACTTGTCGCAGAACTTCGCCGCATTCCGATTCTCCGTGGCGCATTTAGGACAGCGCATCGCCTCATCCTACGAACGCACCCGCCTCCTTCGCAAACCCGCCGGCGATCCCATACCACAGCTTTCGCATTCCAAATGCGTCAAGGGCAAACCCTGCACTAGTAGAAATTATCTGTGGACGAAATGTTTCACGTGAAACATTCTCGAAATCCGACTGAGAAATCGCGGCCTTAAGGTTTCACCGCGGCGGCGCGTTTCCGCCTGATACCACCGCGATCACGCCACGCGGAAACGGCTTCTCTAATACCTGAGAAAAGTGTTTCACGTGAAACATTCCGCTGATCGATCATGCATTAGCCCGACATCGGAGGGCGTTGCCTCTGGGCGGTGAAAGAGTGAAAAACGCTTGACGGGCGCCTGCGCGATGGGCGAAGCTCGCCGCATATGAAAACCCGAATCGCACTTGTCGCGGCGCTTGCGGTGATGAGCGCCCCCGTATCCCTGCTCGCGCAGAGCGCCCCCTCCGTGCCGTCGATGCCCGGGGCCGCTTCGATACCCGGCGCGGCGTCGATGCCTGCAGTCCCGGGGACGGGATTACCCGCGGTGCCTGGCGCGCCTGCCCTTCCCGGAACGGGAATGCCTGCGCTACCGGGAGCCTCCGCGCTACCAGGAACCTCACCAATGTCCGCGATGCCTGGCGCCGGCTCGATGCCGTCCATGCCGGGCGGTGGCGCGGCGGCTTCGCCGGCACCCTCAGCGTCGTAGCATCGAAGAGGGTCGGGCGCTGCCGCGCTCTTAAGACGGAGGCGCCAAGCAGGTGTTCCGACGATGAACTACCCGGCGGAGCCGTCGATCATTCGCTTCTATCACGCGCACATCTATTACGACGCGGCCTCACGTCCGGCCGCGGAACGGTTGCGCGCGGAAATCGGAAAGCGCTTCGCGGTGGTGATGGGGCGCTGGCGCGAGGAGCCGGTCGGCCCGCATCCGCAGCCGATGTACCAGGTCAAGTTCGATCCGCCTGAGTTCGCGCGAATTGTGCCGTGGCTGATGATCAATCGCGCCGGCTTGAACATCCTGGTCCATCCCGATACCGGCGACGCCTACCCGGATCACGTCGTCAACCCGCTCTGGCTGGGCGAGAAGCTCAAGCTCAACGCCGAGGTCCTCCGCCACATCACCAGCGCCTAGCCGCAAGCGGCGGTCTGCGCTTCACCTCCGCCCGCCTGATGTGCTACCGACAGTCGAACGGGGCTAACCCCGCAACGCTCAAACCCTGACGAGGGAGGAGACAACCCTGATGGCCAGTGAACAACTCAACAAGGTGCTCGAGATCATCCGCGCGGTGCCGCCGGCCAAGCCCGACACGACGATCGGCCAGATGCGCGGGGCGATGGAGAAAGTCGCCGAGCGCGTCGCCAAGGACGTGACGGTTACGCCGGTGAGCGCGGGCGGTGTGCCGGCGGAATGGATCGTCGCGCCCGGCGCCGCCGACGATCGCGTGATTCTCTACCTGCACGGCGGCGGCTACGTGATGGGCTCGATCAACACCCATCGCGCGATGATCGCGCGGATCAGCCGCGCGGCCCAGGCCAAGGCGCTCGCGCTCGATTATCGGCTCGCCCCGGAGCATCCGTTTCCCGCGGCGGTCGAGGACGCGACTGCGGCCTATCGCTGGCTGCTGGCACAGGGCTATAAGCCCGGCAAGATCGTCATCGCGGGCGACTCCGCGGGCGGCGGGCTTACTCTCGCGACCCTGCTCTCGCTGCGCGATGCGCAGACGCCGCTGCCCGCCGCCGCGGTTCCGATCTCGGCGTGGACCGACATGGAGGGAACCGGCGCGTCGGTAAGGACGCGCGCGTCACGTGATCCGATGGTCGGCAGCGCCAGCCTGCTCGGGATGGCGAAGAATTATCTCGGCCAGGCCGATCCGAAGAACCCGCTGGCCTCGCCGCTCCACGGTGACTATCGCGGAATCCCGCCGCTGCTGATCCAGGTAGGTGACGCGGAAATCATTCTCGACGACTCGACCCGGGTCGCGGAAAAAGCCAAAGCCGCCGGCGTCAAGGTCAATCTCGAGGTCTGGGACGACATGGTTCACGTCTGGCACGTCTATGCGAAGCTGCTGCCCGAAGGCCAGCAGGCCATCGATCGTATCGGCCAGTACGTGCTCGAGCACACCGCATAATTCTCGATCGCGCCGCGCGCAGTCGGCGCTTTGCGCCGGAGAGCGGAATTGAAGAAGGCCGCCGGAGAGTGCTCCGGCGGCCCGTTCTTTTGATTTCGGGATTTCTAACGCAGCCCGCAGACTGCCTTCGTCGCGTCGCTCGTCAAGGGCAGGCTGCCTGCTTGTTTCGCGCTGGGCCCTTCAATCCGTCGGGCGGAAGGCGTCGCAGGTCAGGTGGTTGAGCAGCTTGTGCCACGGATGGTTGGGACGTTTCTCGACGTCGTTGACCACCCGCGCCATCTCCGCCAGCACCTTCGGCCGCTCCTCGTCGTACATGTCGCCCTGCAGCAGCTTGAGCACGTCGAGACGGTAGCGCTTGTCCTGCACGAAGAAGGTGAAGAGCACGTTGAGCCGGTAATAGAGCGCGATAAATTCGTGCCAGTTGCGCGTCCCGCGGCGCATCAGCGATTCGAAATTGTTGAACGCAGGTTTGTGGAAGCCGCCGTTGTTGGCCGCCGCGATGACGTCTGCGGTTGCGAGCTTGGCGCTGTTGAGCGCGATACTCACTCCGCTCGAAAAGATCGGATCGACGAAACGGGCGGCGTCGCCGATCAGCACGAAGCCGTCGCCGCAAATTTGCTTCATGCTGTAGCTGTAGTCGCCCTCGTCCTTGAGCGGCCGGAGCTGCTTGGCCGCGCGCAGGGCCGCGCCGAACTCGCTGCGTGAATCGACGCAGTCCCAGAAGAACTGCTCGCGCGATTGGCGGGTCTTCTGGAAGTTGCGCTTCTGCGTCACCACGCCGACGCTGGTGATGGTCTCGGTGATCGGAATCTGCCAGATCCAGGTGTTATTCACCGGCAGAAAGTGCACGAAGATGTAATCGCCGAAGATCGGCTTTTTCGCCAGCGCCAGCCGATCGAGATTCTCGAACCAGGCATGCACCGCATACTGATCGAACATCGGGTCGGTGACCTTGAGGCGGAGCTGATTGCCGAGCAGCGTATGGCGGCCCGAGGCGTCGATCACCATCCGCGTGCGCAGCTTGAGCTCCTGACGGCCCATCGTCACGCGCACCTTGGGCG
>JBOHWF010000117.1:0-9229 GCA_050736455.1 Binataceae bacterium (SeqCode)
GTCTGGGATCGCGCCGATCCCGAACTGGAGCGTCGTGCCGTCTTCCACATACCGCGCGACGTTGCGCGCGATCGCTTGCTCGACCGGCCCGAACGGCGCCGGCTGCATCTCCATCACCGGCCGTGACGTGCGGACAATGTAGTCGATCCGCGCCGGGTCAAGCACGCCATCGAAGTAGGTCCAGGGCGCTTGGTCGTTGACTTCCGCGATCACGACCCGCGCGCGCTTCATCGCGAACTGGAGATAGTCGTTGGCGAGCGAATAGCTCATCTGACCGCGTTCGTCAGGCGCGCTCAGATGTAAAAACACCACGTCGCTGCGGATGGCCCCGCTGAGCAGGTAGCCGGGTAACTGAGACAGGTGGAGCGGAATTATCCGCAACGCGCCAGCGGTCGAGAGCCGCCGCAGAGTGCCAATCGCGCCAAACGCCGTGAATTCGATCACGTCGGCATGCTCGGCCTTGAGCGCGTCGCTGTAGCAGAGTCCGCCGAGAAAGACGCCGATCCTGCCGATCGCGTGGCGCTGTTCGAGCAGCTTCTCGACCAGCGTCACCGGCTCGCCACTCCCTTGGCCCCAAACGATATGGTCGCCCGCGCGGATGATTCGGGAAAGGTCGAGGTCGCGAAGTTGAATCTCGTGGGACATGAGCTCTCGAGGCGCCGCAGGCCAGCGCGCAGAATCGCACAACTGAGGTCTCCGAACCAGCCGCGAGCTTCGGTCCGAGGCGATAGTGCCGACTTGCGTCGAGCTCGGCGGGTGTATATCGTACGATATAGCAAATGAGTGCTCGGAGGTTATAACGACATGATAACGTGTGGATACGGACATTTCAGGCGGCGCTCTCAATGGTCGGGCTATGGTTTCATGAGCGGGCCGGGGCGATTCTTCGGTCCGGGCGAGGTGCGGCTGGCCCTGCTCTCGATGCTTGCCGAAAAGCCGATGCACGGCTATGAGCTGATGCGGCAGCTCGAGGAGCGCTCCGGCGGAATCTATCGCGCGAGCGCCGGGACAATCTATCCGACCTTGCAGCAGCTCGAGGACGAAGGGCTGGTGGTGTCGGACCTGCGGGACGGCAAGAAAACCTACACCCTGACCGACGCCGGCCGCCGCGAACTGGATGAGCGTCGGGAGTCAGTCGAGCGCATCTGGCGGCGGGCGCGACGCTGGGAGGATTGGCGCAGCGCCTTCAATCCTGACGCCGCGGAAATCCGCGGACCGGCGGAACGCCTGGTCAAAGCAGCCTTTCGCGCGGTGGCCGGCGAGCTGGCGACTCATCAACGGCTCGAGCGCGTGCGTGAAATCCTCTTGCGGGCGTTGCATGAGCTGGATAGCCTCGCGGGCGAGCGTTGACGGTCGCGTCGCGCGGCTCCCTCTACCGGAAGCTTCATCCAATCACGGTTGACGCCGCCGAGGGTTTTTTGGACCAATCAGCGCATCAAAACTGACCAGGAGAAGCTGTCCCGATGATCACAATTTACCATCTCAACATGTCGCGTTCGGAGCGGATGATCTGGCTGATGGAGGAGCTCGGGCTGCCCTACAAGCTCGAAAAATTCCAGCGCGGGCCGGATATGCTCGCGCCGGCCGCGCTCAAGCAGGTCTCACCGCTCGGCAAGGCCCCGGCGATCCGCGACGGTGACCTGGTCCTGATCGAATCCGGCGCGATCGTCGAATACGTCATCAATCGCCACGGCGGCGGACGCCTCGGCGTGCCGGTCAGCTCTCCCGACTACCCGCGCTATCTGCAATGGATCCACTTCTCGGAGGGATCCGCGATGACGCAATTCCTGATTCAAATGTTTCTTGGCGGCTTCATCCCGGGCATCGACCAGTCACAGCCGATGGTCAAGACCTTCATGTCCCGCACCCCGGAGATGCTGCGCTTTTTGGACAGCGAGCTGGCGCGCAGTCCTTACTTCGTCGGCAACAACTTCACCGCCGCTGACCTGATGATGAACTTCCCGTTCGGCATGCTGCAGAAGTTCGCGCAATACGACTTTTCACCGTATCCGCATATCAAGGCGCATCTGGAGCTGATCGCGAAACGTCCGGCGTATCAAAAGGCGATGGCGCTGGCCGATCCTCCGGCCTGACCTCCGGCAAAAACGCGCGGCCCGAACGGCTATTTCTCGATGCCGTCCGGGCCGTCGCCGATCTCACTGTTATCGCGCTGACGATTAGGCCGAAACTTTGCCCCGCTGCTCGACCTGATCGAGGCCAAGCGCCTTAATCGGCAGCTCGAAGCGCAACTGCATCGTGCGGTCGTCCTCCGTGAACTCGCGCGCGAGGCAACAGTATTCGAGCTGGAGGCCGTTGGGGTCCTTGAAGTAGATCGACTTGGCCCAGTTGTGATCCATGACGTCGGTGACATCGACGCCCTTGCTGATCAGTTCCTGACGCTTCTGCTCGAGTCCGGCCTCGCTGCCGGCCTCGAAGGCGAAGTGATAGAAGGCCGCTGGCGTGCCGAGTCCGCGGTTGATTGAGGTGTCGTATTCAACCGGAATTCCGTCGACGCCGTTCGGTTCCATAAAGGCGATCAACTGATCGCGCCCGGTATCGAAGAACATGTGACGGATATGGCCGCCCTCTTTGATCTTGATCGTATCGGCTACCACGACCTTGAAGCCGAGCACGCCTTCATAAAACGCGCGGGTCTTGTCGAGATCGAGCGTGGACATTCCGAGGTGGGAAAAACCTTTGTTCGACATTGAGCGCAATCCTCCTGCGTCAGCGTTTGACCATCCTATACCACAGATTCCTGCAAAACCCTCAACGACATTGCGGAATCACGCGGGTCGCAAAGCGCTCCATCGAGCGCAGCACTTCGCGCGGTTCGAGGCCGCCGAGGTCCATGTAGACCCAAAAATGCGAGACGCCAAACTCTTCGGCCAGCAGGCCGACCCGCTCCACGCACTGGCTGACATCGCCGCACAACACCTGATCGGGATACATCTGCTCAAACTTGGTTTGTTGCAGCGCCCTGACGGACGTGCGCCATGTTTTGTATTGGCTACTGGTATATTCCTCGGGATTGACCAACCCACCGACAAAATGCAGATAGCGCATGTAGTGGTCCTCCCACTTGGCGCGCGCCAGCGCCGGCGTCTCATCGACGAAGCTGTGGTAGCCGCTGACGATTTCGGTTTCATCACGCGAGTAGCCCGACCGCGCCAGCGCCTCGTAGTAGAGTGCGATGTTCGCCTTGAGCGTTTTGCGCGATTGAAAGAACGGCGCGAGCATCAGCGAATGACCGCGCTCGCCCGCGGCGACAAACGATTCGGGCGAGAGCGCCGCGGCCATGTAGATCGGCGGCGTCGGGCGTTGCAGCGGCCGCGGCAGGATCGTCAAGTCGGTGGCCTGATAGAATTTGCCCGCGTACGAGAGGCCGGGTTGCCGCCACAAGCCTTCGATCAGTTCGAGCGATTCGTTGAAGCGGGCGCGGCTCTCGTCCATATCCTGGCCGAAGCGGTCGTAGCTCTGCTTGATAAAGCCGCGGCCGACGCCAAAATCGAGCCGGCCGCCGCTGATCAGGTCGACCAGGGCGTAGTCCTCGGCGAGCCGAATTGGATCGTGATGCGGCAGCAGCGCGATCGCCGTGCCGATCCGCATCTTCTTCGTCCGCTGGGCGACGGCGCCGGCGATGATCTGCGGCGCCGGGCAGATGTAGCGGCAGAAGTGATGCTCGCCCAGCCAGAGCGTATCGAAGCCCAGCTCTTCCGCGTGGTCGACTTCCGCGAAGAAATTCTTGTAGTAATCCTCCTCCGAACAATCTTCGGCGTAGTGATCGAACAGTGTCAGCAGGCCGAACTTCATGATCTCACCTCCGTCCGCGCCGACGCGGGATTATCTTGCCTCGTCATAACCCTGTTCGAGCGGTCCTGTGCCGCTAAAATTCCTATCGCTTTCTCAATAGCGCAGCATGGCTGCGACGAATCGATGGGCGTCCCACAACCTCAAGGCCGGCCGCCGACGCTTTTGTGAGTTCAGCATCGAATTGCTCCACGCTCACATGCCCAGTGGGTTCCGCCAGTAGGAGATGGGCGCCCGATTTCATCGTCTGCCCGGCTTCAACAAACAACCTGCCAGCGTCAGGCATTTCATGCACCACTGCGAACGCGAGCACGAAGTCAACAGCACTGGCCAACCCATCCAAGCCAATCGATTGCGGCTCAGCCAAACGCGCGTCAATCCGGTCAAGCAAACCAGCCTTTGCCGCTCTGCGTTTGAGTCTTTCAAGCATTTTTGGCTGAATGTCCACTGCTATCACGCGGCCGGAAGCCCCGACCCTCCGGGCCAATTCCAGCGTGAAGAACCCCATCCCCGGACCAGGCTCGAGAGCGGTCATGCCTTCCCGCACGTAGGGCGTCAAAATCTGCGCTGGATCAGCAAGAAAGCGCCGTACTGGGCAGGTTAGGAAATAACCCAACCACCACGGACAAACGTGAGGTTGTGTAGCTTTCACCCATTGCTCCTGCACAGCCTGTCCGCCATTTTAGTTGCCACGATTCAAATACTCACTACGCGGATACTCATAGCAGTTCGGCGGCGCGGGCCCAGCGATACTTCGCGCCCAGCACCGCGACCGGCTTCTCGGTCGTGTAGGGATAGGCCGGGATGCCGTGGTCGAAGAGATACTCGCTCGCGCTCTCGACTTCGACGTCACCGACCAGCGACGCCACCACCGGCTTGTCGATTCCTTTGCGGCGGTACTCTTCGACGACCTCGGCAGCGAGCTTCGCGAAGACCATCGGCGGCGTGATGATCGTGTGCCAGTAGCCGAGAATCAGCGCGTGAATCCGTGCGTCCTCGAGTCCGAGCGCGATCGTGTTGCGATAGGTCATCGGCGGCTCGCCGCCGGTTATATCGACCGGATTGCCGGCCGCGCCGAACGGCGGAATAAATTTGCGGAACGCCGCGTCGAGATCGGCCGGCATCGCCATCAGCTTGAGTCCGTTATCGACGCAGGCGTCGGACAGCAGCACGCCGGAGCCGCCGGCGCCGGTGATAATCAGGACGTTCTCGCCCTTCGGCGTCGGCAGAATCGGCAGGCAGCGCGCGAACTCGAGCATGTCGTTCAGCGCCATCGCGCGGACCACACCGCACTGCCGGAGCACGTCGTCGTAAATGCGATCGTTGCCCGCGAGCGCCGCAGTATGCGACTGCGCCGCCCGCGCGCCCATCGCGGTCCGCCCGGCCTTGAGCACGATCACCGGCTTTTTTCGCGAGACCCGCCGCGCCACCTCGGCGAAGGCCCGGCCGTCTTTGAGATCTTCGACGTGCATCGCGACCACCTGGGTATTCGGGTCCTGCTCGAAAAACGTCAGCAGGTCGTCCTCGTCGATATCCGACTTGTTGCCGAGGCCGACGATCGCGGAAACGCCCATCTTGGCCGAGCGGCTGAAACCGATAATCGCCATTCCGACCCCGCCGCTCTGTGAGGAGAGCGCCGCCTTACCCTTGACATCGTAGGGCGTGCAGAAGGTCGCGCAGAGATTTTTGGGCGTATAGTAGAAGCCGTAGATATTCGGCCCCATCAGGCGGACGTTGTAGGCGCGTGCGACCTTGACGATCTCCTCCTGGCCCGCGACGTTGCCGGTCTCGGCGAAACCCGACGGAATCAGTACCGCGCCCGGAATCTGCTTTTCGCCGCACTCCTTGAGCGCCCCCGCGACCAGCGGCGCCGGGATCGCAAACACCGCGACATCAATCTGGCCCGCAATCTCCTTGACGCTCTTGTAGGCCTTGCGTCCGAGCACTTCGCCGACCTTCGGATGGATCGGATAAATCTCGCCCTGGTAGCCGCCGTTGATCAGATTCTTCATCACCGAGTTGCCGATCTTGCCGTCCTCGGGCGACGCGCCGATTACGGCGACCGCGTCCGGCCGCATGATCCGGTTCATCGCGCGGAGGATCTCATCCTGCGACGGCCGATAGCGTTCGGCCGCCGGCGCAAAATCGAGCAGCACGCGCACGTCAGCCGCGACCGCGCCGCTCGTGCTCGCAAAGACCGGGTTCAGATCGAGCTCGCGGATTTCCGGAAAATCGCTGACGACGCGCGCGATCGCGACGATCGTGCAGGCGAGCGCCGCGCGATCCACCGCTTCCCCGCCGCGCACGCCGCGCAGGATTTCCGCGGCCGCGATACCGTCGAGCATCGACAGCGCCTCGGCTTCAGTGACCGGCGCCAGCCGAAAGGTCACGTCCTTGAGCACTTCGACCAGAACTCCGCCGAGCCCAAACGCGACGACCTTGCCGAAGCTCGGATCGGTCAACGCCCCGACGATAACCTCATGTCCGTCGGCCAGCATCTGCTGAATCTGGACGCCGTCGATTCGCGCCTTGGCGCGGTACGTCGTCGCGCGCGCGACGATCCAGTCAGACGCCTGCTCGGCCTCGGCCGCGCTCTTCACGCCGACTACGACGCCGCCGGCCTCGGTTTTGTGCAGAATCTCCGGCGAGACGATCTTCATTACCACCGGGAAACGGACCTCGGCGGCCATCGCCGCGGCTTCGCGCGCCGACTTCGCGAGGCGCTCGGCTGGCGTCGCGACCCCGATCGCTTCGCACAGAAGTTTGCCCTCGGCGGGGCTGAGCGCGACGCGGTCTTCCGCTCGCACTCCATCGAGAAGTTTCCGCACCGCCGCCGCGTTATAGTCCATACGGTCTCCGATTTCCCATCGCGCAGTTTTAATCTGCCTATTCTTCGCTGAGATGCGGCGATATTTCCAGCGCTTTCAGGCACCCTGAGGGAGGAGCGCGAGCGCTTTTCTGCTCCCTCGCCCTTATCTTCGCTAGCGGAGCCGTAGGCGGAGCGAGCAAGCGAGTCTGCGAGCTGCGTCCAGAAATCAGGAGAGGGCAAGCGGCGAGCGCGTAAGCGCCGGCGCGCGGGTGAGGGTCGATCACAGAGGGAGGACCGGAATGGAACCCTCACCCTTTATCCCTCTCCCTTGGACAAGGGCGAGGGATCAGCAGCTACTGACTCAATTCCTCGTGCGCGTCGAAAAACGCTGCGACCAGCCATCCCAGGGAGGGCTAGTTCCGATCCGCAAACGATTCGGGGTGCGGCTAATGCACGACGGCGTGCTGGGCGACGCGCGCCGCCATTAGATACATCGCGACGGCAAAGACGATCGCGACGACGCACGACAGCCCGAAGCCCGGCATCGCCGCGACCGAGTCCGGCTGGCCCGCGTAGAGCGCCGTGCGCAGCGCCGCAACGCCGTAGGTCAGCGGGTTCAAGCGCATCGCCCACTCGAGCGCCGCCGGCGCACCGCTCACCGGCCAGAACGCACCCGACAGCAGCCAGATCGGAATCAGGATCAGGTTCATGATCGCGTGAAAGCCCTGGGTCGATTCGATCCGCCACGCGATCAGCAGCCCGATACTGGTCAGGGCGAACGCGATCACCGCCATGATCAATGCTGCCATCAGTACGGCGCCGACCGATAGTCTGATGCCGGCGAGCGGGGCGAGGATGAGGAAGATGCAGCTCGGGACCCACGCCAGCGTCGTCGCGCCGAGCGCCTGGCCCATCACGACGGTCGGGCGCGAGACCGGCGCGACCAGCACGCCCTGCAGAAAGCCCTCGCGGCGATCCTCGACCGTCGAGATGGTCGCGAAGATTGCGGTGAAGAGCAGTACCAGCACGATGAAGCCCGGATAGAGGTATTCGAAATAGTTCATGCCGGGCGGCATCCCGGCCGGATGAAACGATCCCGTTAACCCCGCGCCGAGCAGGAGCCAGAAAACCAGCGGCTGCAGGAACGAACCGACCACCCGGCTGCGCTGGCGGCAGAAGCGCGTGATTTCACGCAGCCACAGCGTCCCGGCGGCAAGCATCGCGCGGCTCACTAACTTTGGACCGAGGCGTCAAAGTTATGGCCGGTAAGATTCACGAAAACATCCTCGAGCGTCGGCTTGCCAAAGCTCACCGACTCGATCTCAGCGCCGAAGACCTCGACCACCTCGCGCACCAATTCGTGACCGCGCGGCCGTTCGATGCGCAGCCTGCCGTCGACCAAAACCGCCTTGATGCGCATCCGTTGTTCGAGCCTATCGCGCAGCCGCTCGGGTTCGACCGCCTGGATGACAACGACGTCGCCGCCCACCCGCGACTTGAGCTCGCGCGGCGCGGCCAGCGCCACCATCCGCCCCTGGTCGAGCACGCCGATACGGTCGCAGCGTTCGGCCTCTTCCATATGATGAGTCGTCAGCACGATCGTGATGCCGTCACGCTCGCGGAGCGTCGCGAGATAATCGAAAAAATCGCGCCGCGCCGCCGGATCGAGTCCGGTGCTCGGCTCGTCGAGAATCAGCAGATCAGGCTCATGTAGCAGCGCCTTGGCCAGCTCGACCCGCCGCCGCAAGCCGCCCGACAGGGTCTCGACCAGGTCGCCGGCCCGCGCCTCGAGGTCGACGTGCTCGAGCATCGCGGCGCTCCGCGCGCGCAGACGTGCGCCGCTCATGCCATAGAGGCGGCCGTGATGCGCAAGGTTTTCGGCCACCGTCAACTTGCCGTCCACGCTGGGATGCTGGAAGACCACGCCGAGGCGTGGTCTGAGCGCAGCCGTAGCGCTGCGCAAATCGAATCCGAGGATGCGCGCGTTGCCCGCTTGCAGCGGCACGAGCGTCGAGAGCAACTTGAACAGCGTGGTCTTGCCGCCGCCGTTGGGTCCCAGCAGTCCGAAGATTTCGCGCTCCGCGATTGTGCAACTGATCGCGTCGAGCGCGCGCCGCTCGCCGTAGTTAAAACCGACGCCGCTGAGCTCGATCGCCGCGGTCGCCACCGCCGGCTCATCTGCGATCGTGCCGACGGGCGCCGCTGAGCGGGAGACTGTCATCACGATAGGGCTGCGGGGCGAGGCTATCCGTCGCCGTCTTTTTTGACGAAGTTCAGCGACGCGGAGTTCATGCAGTAGCGCAAGCCGGTCGGGCGCGGACCGTCGTCGAAGACGTGCCCCAGATGGGCGCCGCAGCGCGAGCACATCACCTCGGTGCGGCGCATCCCGTAGCTGCGGTCCTCGGCGTTCTCGACGTTCGATTGCTCGAGCGGCGCATAAAAGCTCGGCCAGCCGCATCCCGAATCATATTTGGTGTCAGAGGAGAACAGTTCGTTGCCGCAACAGACACAGAGAAACATGCCCTTATCGTGCAGGTCCCAGTATTTACCTGTGAACGCGGGTTCGGTGCCTTTTTTGCGCGCGATTTGGAACTGCTCGGGGCTCAGCAG
>JBOHWF010000118.1:0-6332 GCA_050736455.1 Binataceae bacterium (SeqCode)
TGTCCGATTCGTTCATCCCGCCGCTATCCAGCAGGCGCGCGACCATCGGGGTATTGATCACGCCCGGGCAAACGCAATTGACCCGGATATTCTTCTGCGCGTATTCCAGCGCGGCAGTCTTGGTCAAGCCGATGACGCCGTGCTTCGAGGCGACGTAGGCCGACATCCCCTCGAAACCGACCAGCCCGGCGATTGACGCCGTATTGACGATCGCGCCGCCGCCCTGCTTGAGCATCTGCGGGAGCTCCGCCTTCATACACAGCCAGACCGCCTTGAGGTTGATCGCAATGATGCGATCGAAGTTCTCCTCGGTATTAGCGGTGGTATCGAGCATCTTGCCCTCGATGCCGGCGTTGTTGTATGCGCCATCGATGCGTCCGTAGGTCTCAACCGTTTTGGCGATCATCGCCTCGACCTGCTTGGGCACCGAGACGTCCGCCGCCAGGCAACTCGCCGTGCCGCCCGCTTCCTTGATCATCGCGACGGTCTTCTCCGCGCCCTCGGGCACGTAGTCCGCGATCATCACCTTCGCGCCTTCTTTCGCGAGCCGAATCGAGGTCGCGCGCCCGATCCCGGAGCCGCCGCCCGTCACCAGAATCGCCTTGCCTTGCAGTTGTCCCGCCATGCTCTTCCTCCCCAGTGTAATGTTCTGATCGGTTCGCTAGCGTCGTTTTCTCACAAGTTCTCTATCAGCCAAGCAACCCTTAATGTCATTCTGAGCGTAGCGAAGAATCCCGGAAACAAACGCCCTCGCGCAAGCTCAACCAGCTGTAAAGGCCGGGATTCTTCACTTCGCAGACTCCGTTCAGAATGACATACGCTACTGTGATCGATGAGACATAAAGTTAGCGCGCGATCCAGCCGCCATCGATCGACATCGAATGCCCGGTGACGAATGATGCGGCGTCCGAGAGCAACCAGACCACGCCCTCACCGATCTCCTCGGGTTTGCCCATCCGCCCGACCGGCTCGCCGGCAACGAAATCCTGCTCGTTCATGCCGCCGCTGTCGATCATCCGCGCGACCATCGGCGTGTTGATCAGGCCCGGGCAGACGCAATTGATCCGGATATTCTTCTGCGCGTATTCGAGCGCCGCGGTCTTGGTCAGGCCGACGACGCCGTGCTTCGACGCGTTGTAGGCGCACAGCCCTTCGACTCCGACCAGTCCTGCGGCCGAGGCCGTGTTGACGATCGCGCCGCCGCCCTGCTTGAGCATCTGCGGCAGCTCGTACTTCATGCACATCCAGACGCCCTTCAGGTTGGTCGCGATGATGCGATCGAAGATCTCTTCAGTAGTGTCTGCGGTGTTGACGATCTTGCCCTCGATGCCGGCGTTGTTGAACGCGCAATCGAGGCGGCCGTAGGTCTCGACGGTTTTTGCGATCATCATCTCGACCTGCTTGGGCGCCGAGACGTCGGCGGCGACGCAGCTCGCCGCGCCACCCGCGTCCTTGATCGCCTTGACGGTCCGCTCCGCGCTCTCGGGCACGTAGTCCGCGATCATGACCTTGGCGCCTTCCTTGGCGAGAAGGAGCGAAGTCGCGCGACCGATTCCCGAGCCGCCACCCGTCACCAGAATTACTTTGTCTTGCAATTTTCCAGCCATAGTCTTCCTCTCCAGTCTAAGGTTCTGACCGATGTTCCCGAGCGTCGTTTCTCACAAGTTCTCTATCAGCAAAGGAACCCTTAATGTCATTCTGAGCGGAGCGAAGAATCCCGGAAGCAAAGGCGCCCACGCAAGCTCAATCTGCTGTGGAGGCCGGGATTCTTCACTTCGCAGACTCCGTTCAGAATGACAGACGCTACTGTGATCGATGAGACATAGCGGGCTTAGCGCGCGATCCAGGCGCCATCGATTACCATCGGATGGCCCGTGACGAACGACGCCGCCTCGGAGAGCAGCCACAGCACGCCCTCGGCGATCTCTTCGGGCTTGCCCAGGCGGCCGATCGGCTCGCTCATGATGACGTCGGCTTCGGTAAAACCGCCGCCGTCGATCGCGCGCTCGACCATCGGCGTGCGGATCACGCCCGGGCAGACGCAATTCACCCGGATGTTCTTCTGCGCGTATTCGAGCGCGGCGGTCTTGGTCAGGCCGATGACGCCGTGCTTGGCGGCGACATACGCCGGGATCCCGTTGAAGCCGACCAGCCCGGCGATCGAGGCCGTGTTGACGATCGCCCCGCCGCCCTGCTTGAGCATCTGCGGGATTTCGTACTTCATGCAGAGCCAGACGGCTTTGAGATCGATCGCGATCACACGGTCCCAGTTGTCCTCGGTGCATTGGGCGGTGTCGGAGAACTTGCCCTCGATGCCGGCGTTGTTGAACGCGCCGTCGATCCGGCCGTAGGTCTCGACGGTTGTGGCGACCATCATCTCGACCTGCTTGGTGACCGAGACGTCCGCCGCGACGCAACTCGCGACCCCGCCCGCGTCCTTGATCATCTTGACGGTCTCTTCTGCGCCCTTCGGCACGTAATCCGCGATCATGATCTTCGCGCCCTCGCGCGCGAGCCGGAGCGAAGTCGCGCGCCCAATCCCCGAGCCGCCGCCGGTCACGAGCGCCACCTTGCCCTGTAGTACTCCCGCCATCTGTCTGTCCTCCCAGTTGGAGCTTGGTTATCGTCTAATCGGGCCGCGCTTTGCAATCCCGGCATTTACCCATTTCGCGTCGTGCCGAGTGTGCTAAATTTAGGGATTGCAGAGGCGCTGCTACCTTTCGAGAAAGGCAGGATCGTGGAATGCAGCAGACACTAACGGCCTACATTGAATTCGATCCCGATACAAACTTGTACGTGGGCACGGTACCGGGGCTGCATGGCGCCCATACTCAAGGCGCGACCTTGGACGAGCTCCAACTGAATCTTCGCGAAGTGATCGAGCTTATATTCGAGGAAGCCGCGTCGCGCGGCGAGAATTTAAGCTAGTGCCGTGCCCCAAGATTTTGTATCAGCAAAACAACCCCTTATTGTCATTCTGAGCGAAGCGAAGAATCCCGGAAACATCAGCGTTTGTGAGGGCTCGAAATTCCGCGGACGCCGGGATTCTTCGCTTCGCTCAGAATGACAACGCGTCAGTGATAGCCGCCAGAAGCTGACCCTGTGCGGACCTCACAGGTCGTCATCGTCGCCGCCCGCGTCATCGCCGCCGAGGTCGCCGCCGCTTTCGAGTTCGTTGACCGCGTCGTCGAACTCCGGACCGCCGAATTCGTCGCCCATTTCCCGCCCCATCTTGCGCATCGCCCGCGCGAGGCTCTTGGGATCCTTCTCATCGAGGTCGCCGAAGTTCGACGGATCGGCCAGCGTGTCCATCCGCGACTCCTCGCTGCGCGGCATCGCAAAGCGCGACATCAGACGATGCATTTTCTTGCTGCCGCACTTGCCGCACGCGGGCTTGGCCTTGGCGCTGACCCGCAACGTCAGGACGCTCGTGCGGCGATGGCATTCATCACATTCGTACTCGTAGATCGGCATAAGCTTTCGGCCTCGCTCGGAATCGGTGAAGATTTTCGCGTATGCCCACCGGCTTTCGCAACTCGTTGACACCCGCTTGATCGGCCTGTGCGCGGCGTAATACTGGTCTGCGTCCGATGAGCGCCCATCCCGCAGACTCCGCCGTGACCGCCGCCGGCCCCATCGTCGACCTCGGCATTTCGCCGCCGATGCCTCCGCATTCGGGCGGGCACGAGCTGCGCCTGATGTGGCGCAATACCCGGATGGTCGTGCTGTGCGTGCTGTCGGCGTCGCTCTACGCGGCCGTGCTGGTGCCCTTCAAGGTGGTCCCGCTGATCCCGGGCGTCACGGAGCTGCGGCCCGGCAACGCGATCCCGGTGGTCTGCTCGATGCTGTTCGGTCCCGCCGCGGCCTGGGGCTCCGCGATCGGCAACATGATCGGCGACTTCTTCGGCGGCGTCGGCCCGGGCGACGTCTTCGGCTTCTTCGGCAATCTCGCCTACGGCTACATCCCGTATAAAGTCTGGAGCCTGCTCGCCGCGCCGGGCGAAAGCGCGATGCATCTGACGCCGCGCACGATTGCGAAATACATCGGCGCCTGCCTGAGCGCGAGCATGCTCTGTGCCGACATCGTCGGATGGGGCGACAACCTGCTCGCGCTGCGCCCCTTCTGGCTCCTCGGCAATGTCATCATCTTCAACAACATGCTGGCTGCGATAGTGCTCTCGCCGCTGCTGCTCGCCGCGGTCTATCCGCGCGTGCGCGCAGCGCGGCTGCTCTACTCCGACGTGATGCCGGAGATAAGGCCGCGCCGTAAATCGCTCCGCCTCGCCGGGTTCGCGATGCTGATCGGTGGCGAAGCGGGCGCCTGGCTCACCGGCAACTTGATCGCGAGCGGTCGCTGGTCGCCGCATTTTCTTCCGGCGGCATATGCCCTCGCGCCGTACAGCAAGGCGATCGCGGTAGTGGTCAGCCCGCTCGTGATAGTCGCGTTCGCCGGCATGATGCTCCTGTGAAGCCGCCCACCGCCGCCGAGTACGCCGTCGCTCTCGAGCAGGTCAGCTTTGCCTATCGCGGCGCCGCTCGCCCGGCGCTCCGCGGCGTTGACCTGGTCCTCAAGCCCGGCGAGATGGTCGGCATCATGGGCGCATCGGGCGCGGGCAAATCCACGCTGGTCAAATGCCTGAATCGGCTGGTGCCGGGTTTCGAGGACGGTGATTTTCGCGGCGTCGTCAGGCTCGACGGGTGCGGAATCGCCGACGCGCGGGCCTGCGACCTCGCACCGATCGTCGGCATGGTCTTCCAGGATTTCGAAGCGCAGCTCTTCTCAACCAACGCACAACTCGAGGTCGCCTTCGCGATGCAGCAGATCGGGATGGCGCGCGCGGAGATTGTCGCGCGCATCGCACCGGCGCTCGCGGCAGTCGGCCTGGCCGGATTCGAGGCGCGCGATCCGACCTCGCTCTCGGGCGGCGAAAAACAACGCCTCGCGATCGCCGCGGTGCTCGCGCTGCGCCCGCAGGTGATCGTCTTTGACGAGCCGACCAGCGATCTCGATCCCGAAGGCCGCGCCGAAGTCCTTGCGCTCATCCATCGCCTGCGCGCCGACGGCTTGAGCCTGATCGTGATCGAGCACGAAGCCGAGGAGCTGCGCGGCTGCGATCGCATCGTCCTGATGCGCGACGGTGCGATTATCGCGCAGGATCCGCCCGCTGCGGTGCTGACGCGCCTCGATTTGCTCGAAGCCTGCGGAGTCCATCCGCCGGAGCTCAATCGCGCGCTCGCGCTGCTCGGAATTTCTGCTCACGCCCCCAGCGTCGACGCCGCCGAGCGCCTCCTTCGACAGCATCTGCGCCTCGAGACCGGCGCCGTGCTTGCGGAACCGGTCGCGTCCGCGGCCGCGCCGTCCGATCAGAAAGCCGCGGTGACGACGCCGCTCGCCGAGGCGCGCGCATTGAGCTTCGCCTACGCGTCCAATCCGCCGGCGCTCGCTTCGATCAATCTGGCGATCGCTGAAGGCGAGTTCATCGCGATCGTCGGGCAGAACGGCTCGGGCAAGACCACGCTCGCCAAACAACTCGTCGGTTTGCTCAAGCCCTCGAGCGGCGTCGTACTGCTCGCCGGCCGCGACCGCGCTGCGATGCGCGCGGCCGAAACCGCGCCGCTCGCCGGCTACGTCTTCCAGAATCCCGACCATCAGCTCTTCGCCGCCACGGTCGAAGATGAGGTCGCGTTTGGCCCGCGCAACTTCGGCCTCGACGCGGTCGAGGTCGAGCGGCGCGTCGCCGAAGTCTTGCGCGCGGTGGACCTCGAGGACGCGCGGCCGCGGGATCCGTTCCTGCTCGGCAAGGGCGAGCGTCAGCGGCTGGCCGTGGCCAGCGTGCTCGCGCTGCGTCCCCGTCTCCTGATTCTCGACGAGCCGACCACCGGCCTGGATTATCGCGAGCAGCGCCGGATGATGGCTCTGGTCGCCGATCTGAATCGCGCCGGCGTCGCGATCGTGATCATCACGCATACGCCGTGGCTGGTCGCCGAATACGCGCGGCGCGTCGTCCTCCTGCGCCAGGGCCGGGTGCTGTTCGACGGTCCGGTCCGCGAGTTTTTCAGGCAGGACGCGCTGCTGCGTCAATCCGCCTTCCGCCCGCCGGAGATTACGCTGCTCGCATGCCGCTTCGGCTTCACCGCGCTCAGCGTCGCCGAGTTTGTTGCGGCACTCCGCGCCCACGCGGCGCCGGACTCGAACGCGAGCGGCTGATGCAGACCTCGCTCTACATCGATCGCAACAGTCTCATCCATCGACTCCATCCGGTGGTCAAGCTCTTCGCGCTGTTCATCATTTTCTGGTCGGCCTTCTGGGTCGATCAACCGCTGGCGTTGGC
>JBOHWF010000119.1:0-5105 GCA_050736455.1 Binataceae bacterium (SeqCode)
GCATTATGATCCTGCGGCCATGAGCTCGCGAGTCATGGCCCGTTGAAATGATCCGCAACACCCTCGGTCGAACCTCTTGCGGCCTCCGCGCCGATCGACGCGAACTCCGCGTCGTCGAGCCGCTGGAAGCATCCTATCAGTCTGGCGCGAGGCTCGGTTGTCGCGCAATCCCTCGCGCCGCCCGCAACCCTCTCTGATGGCGGCTGAGACTACCTCCCGGGCGAACCCGTCGCGTCGCGTCGGCCTGCTCGCGCTGGTCTGCCTGGTCTATCTGGTCGTGAGCGGCGGCGCCTACGGAATCGAAGACGCTGTCGGGATCGCCGGGCCGCGCCTGACGTTGCTCCTCTGCGCGATCGTCCCGTTGACCCTCAGCCTGCCGACGGCGCTGATGGCGGCGGAACTCACCGCCTTGATGCCGGTCGAGGGCGGCTTCTATTTCTGGGTCAAGGAAGCGTTCGGACCCTTTGCAGGATTCGCCGAGGCTTATCTCACGCTGCTTTTCGCGGCGGTCGACACCGCGATCTATCCAGTGCTGTTCGCCACTTATCTGGCCTTCGTGATCCCGCTCGGCACGGTTGGCCAGTTAGCATTGGGAATCGCGCTGGTCTGGTCCTCGGGACTCTTGAACCTGCTCGGCGTCAGGATCGTCGGGCACACTTCGATCGTGTTCACGACGGCGCTGTTGACGCCGTTCGTCGCGATGGTGATCGTTGGCGCGCCGCATCTGATTCATTGGCGCGCGCCGATAACGACGCCTGCGTCGCGCGACTTCTTCGCTGCGCTCGGTGGCGGCCTGACGATCGTGATGTGGAATTACGGCGGCTGGGAAAATCTGAGCGTTATCGCCGGCGAAATCGAAGCGCCGCAACGCAACTACCTGCGGGCGCTCACGATCGCGATCCCGCTGGTTGCGCTCGGGTATCTACTGCCGCTCGGCGTCACGCTCTCGGGCGCTGGCGCGTCGGCGCAGTGGCGCACCGGATGGTTCGCCGCCGAGGGCGCGCGGCTGGGTGGCCCGCTCCTCGGGATCGCGGTCGGCGTCGGTGGCGCGGTCTCAGCCCTTGCGATGTTCGAGGCGGCGATGCTCTGGGTCTCGCGCTTGCCGTTCGTGCTGGCTGGCGAGGGTTATCTTCCCCCGGCGCTGGCGAGGCTCTGGGAGAGGCGCGGCGTCCCGGCCCGCGCGATCCTCGCGTGCTGCGTCGTCTTCACGCTGCTAGTGCCTCTCGGCTTCATGAATCTGGTGGTGCTCGATGTCTTTTTCTACATGCTCGCGCTGGCGCTGGAATTGGCGGCGCTGATTCGATTGCGCCGCTTGCGACCGGCCCGGGCCGGCCTCTTTGTCATGGGTGGCGGCACGGTCGGGCTCTATGCAGTCGCCGCGGCGCCGCTGTTGAGCTGGCTCGCGACCTTCGGATTGATCGCGACGCATGGCGCCCGGCGGATCGATTTCGTGGTCGCGATCGCACTCGCGATCGCGGTCCTGCCGATCTACGCCCTGCTGCGCCCGGCGCGGCGCGGTGGATTGTAAACGTGAAAAAATGAAAAGGCCGCGATCACGAGTGCGTGCGTGATCTTGCCCGACGCGATCAGCCCCTTGATTCGCGCCAGGGGCACGAGCGTTACTTCGGTCTCCTCCGATCCGTCCGGATCGGCCTGCGGGCCGCCGACTCGGCGGACGTCGCGGGCGAAAAACGAATAGCAAACATTCGGTTGAATCGCCGGGTTCGGATGCACCTGGCCCAGCGCGACTATCCGGCCGCCGTCGTAGCCGGTCTCCTCGACCATCTCCCGCCGCGCCGCGGCCGCCGGCGTGAGATCCTCCGGATCAACCATGCCGCCCGGAATCTCGAGGGTGAACCCGCTGATGCCGTGCCGGAACTGGCGCACCATCACGACTTCGCGCTTGGCGGTTAGCGGGATGATATTCACCCACGCGGGGGCCTCGAGCACGTAGAAATCGCGATCGCCCCGCGTCGGATGGCCCGACTTGCGCCGATGGAGATCGAAAATCGGGGTGCTATAGACCTGCTCGCTCGCGAGCGTGCGCCATTTACGCGCCTTCATTTTTTTTCACCGAATGGAGTCCGCGCTCCGCTGTCGCGCTCTGGCTGGTCAGCGCGTCCGCGTTGCGTCGCTTAAAAAAGCCGCCGATATTCGATCGCCGGGCAGCGATCCATCACGACCGTCAGTCCGGCCGCCCGCGCGCGCTCGGCAGCCTCGCGGTGAACGACGCCGAGTTGACCCCACAGAATCCGCGCCCCTTTCTTTATGGCCTGTTCGGTGATCGCCGGAAGATGCTCCGGGCGCCGAAAGACATCGACGAATTCCACTGGACCGGGAATCGATTCGAGGTCCGGATAGCAACGCTCGCCGAGCTCGGCACGCAAGGTTTCGGGCGCAAGCTGCGGATTTACCGGAATCACGCGAAAACCGCGGCGCTTGAGCAGCATCGCGATATTCAGGCTGTCGCGGTCCGGATTGTCCGAGCATCCGACTACGGCGACGGTGGTGGGGTTGGCGAGAATCGCGCGAATCTCAGTGTCCGGCGGATTGACAAACGTCATCAGCGTCTCCTGCAGCCATATTAATCGCTCAGAGTTTGCGGAACAGCGGATGGGATGGGTTGAACCCGTTCGACCAGATCAAACCTGTCACCAACCCGTTCTCAGCAGCCGCATCAGCGTCAAACGAGCGCTGCCAGTCGGCGACGTAGACTCGCCGCGCAATCCGCCATTCACCGCCGCGCCGCGCGAAGCGATCGAGGTAGCGCCCGGCGAAGATGTCATGCACCGCGCGCCCGTTGCGCATCGCGATCCCGGCGGCGAGGCCGTAGCACTCGCCCTCCGCGACGTCGCCGCTGACCCGCACCAGCGGATTCGTCGTCAGGTGCCAGCGGCGCGCGAGGCTATGTTCGACTGTCATCACTGCGCCGATGAATTGATCGCCGCGCCCCTTGAAGAAGCCGAAGTCGATCTCCGCGTCAGGCCAGAAGACCGTCTTCAGCGCGTCGTCGTCGAGCCAGTCGAGCGCGCGGCTGTAGCGCTGCACCAGCTCGACGCACGCCTGCTTGTCCAGCAATTCTTGCAACGCGACGCTCGTGCTCTCCATCGATCTTACTCCGGCGTTTAGTATTGGGTGGTGGCGTCCGCTTCCGCAGGATAGCATTTTATGTCATGATACATAAAATCTGATTCAAAATGATAGTCTGCAATGAAAACCACAATTAGTGCAACCGAGCTCGCACGCAATCTGAGCCGGGTGCTCGATCAGCTCGTCACCGAAGGCGGCGAAGTCGTGATCGAGCGCAACTCGCGTCGCGTGGCGCTTCTGACCGCAACCCCAGCGCAGCAGACCGCTCTCGAAGCCATGGCCGATCTCTATCGGACGCTGCCGGAGGACGCCGCCTCGGGATGGGAGGCCGATAGCAGACGCTTTAGACCGAAGGGAGCAACACTCGTCAAGGGTATCCGCGATCCATGGGGTTCCTGATCGATACCTGCGCATGGATTGACATTGAGCAGGGAACTTTGGCTCCTGCCGACGTCGCTACGTTCACCCGCGGCGAGCCCGTGTTTCTCTCGCCGGTTACAATCGCGGAACTCAGGTTCGGCGCCGAGGTCGTCAGCGACCCGGGCCTCCGCCAGAAGCGACTGGCTGCTCTCCGGCGACTTCAGCGTAAGCCGCTTTTGCCCATCGATGGCGCATGTGGAGACAGGTTCGGGTCGCTGGCCGCCACGATTAAAACGGCGGGACGGCAACATCGGTATCGAGTACAGGACTTGTGGCTGGCAAGCCAGGCGATTCAGCATGGATTCGGACTGCTGACCCGCAATCGTCGGGACTTCGAGGACCTTCCGGGGCTGGATCTGGTCCTCTACGCCCTCGCGGAGCCAACGCGCCACTGAGTCGCGCGTGCGCCGAACCCCACGCAATTAAGCGAATCCCAGAATGCGATCGATGGCGCGCGGGGCGAGCCGCATGATTTCGTCGCGGCAGGCGGCGAAGACTTGGTCGCCCTGCTCGAAGGGATCCACGATGTCGCCGGCTTCGCCAGCGAACGAGCGCAGCGTATAGACCTCCAGGCCCGCCGGCACGGCGAAGCGCTCGCGCAGTTCTCGTGCCTGTGCCGCGGTCATCGCGATCACAACGTCGGCCGCTTCGAGCAGCTCGGGATGACGCTTCAAGTCCGTTGAGGTGGCCTCGTCACCGAGGTCGATGCCGACCTCGCGCAACGCCATGCGGGTGTCGAGCGAGACCAGCGCCCCGTCGCGCGCATAGGGCGCGATACCAGCTGAGCGCACGCGCACCGCGCCGTCAGTGCCGCGACGCCGCAACTCGCGCGTCAACAGATGCTCGGCCATCACGCTGCGCGCGGTGTTGGCCGCGCAGATCAGCAGCACGGAACGAAAACGCGGCCCGCGTGGGACCGCGTTTGCAGAGCTTTTCGCCGACGCCACCGCTCAGACTCTTCCCGCCATCACCTCGCCCAGATTCTCTTTCTTGGTGACGCCGGTCGCCAGTTTCTCCTTGACGCGCGCGCCCAGTTCAGCCGGATCCCAGAACTTGAGCGGCCCGCTCTGGGTGATCTTGTCCGCGCTATGCCATCCGCGCATCAGCCAGACATTGCCCAGCCCGACGCGAAAGATTTCGCCGTGGCAGTCTTTGGCGTCGTCGCTGCCGAGCCACGCAACCAGCGGCGCGACGTGCGCCGGGCTGAACTTGTCGACCTCGCCAGTCTTGGGCGTCGGCATCGTCGCCGCGGTTTGCGGCGTCGCGTCGATCGTCAGGCGGGTGCGGGCGACCGGCGCGATCGCATTGATCGCGACGCCGTAGCGCGTCATCTCGCGATCCATGATGATCGCCATGGTCGCAACCGCGGCCTTGGCCGTGCCGTAATTCGCCTGGCCGGCGTTGCCGAGCAGGCCCGAATCCGAGCTCGTGTTGATCAGCCGTCCGTTGAGCAGATTGCCGGCCTTGTGCTGCTCGCGCCAGTAGTTGCAGGCGTGGCGCGCCATGTTGAAAGTGCCCTTGAGATGAACCCCGACGACGGCGTCGAAATCGTCTTCGTTCATGTTGAAGATCATGCGGTCGCGCAGGATGCCGGC
>JBOHWF010000120.1:0-5542 GCA_050736455.1 Binataceae bacterium (SeqCode)
ATCTGCGTAGATTCCCTTCTGCACTTCCACCGGCTGATTGAAGACGCGATTCCACACTTCGTTGTCGGCGAAAGTGAAGGGATTGCGCAGGTCCAACTGCGAGACGAAGGGCTTGCACAGGATCTGCGGGATGCCGCCGCGCTTGATCAGCGGCCCGACGCGATCGAGCGTCTCGAGCGCGCGCTCCGGATGGCGCGGGGTCGAGGCCATCGCGAGCCAGGTGACGGGCCGTCCGCTCTCGGTGAGCAGCAGGTCGAGTAGCTCGTACTCATCGTCCTGCACCACGGCGATCTTCTTGGTCAGCGCCACCTCGATCGAGCCTTTGCCTTGGCGCTTGAGGACGTTGGCGTAGGCCCTGAGCTCGTCGCGGCTGGCGAGCCGGCAGGCCAGCGGCTGACCCTTGAAGCCGATATGCTGCTTGAGCGTCGTGGTCGAAAAGCCCAGCGCGCCCGCACTCATTGCCTCGTTCAGCAGCGCCGCGATTTGCCCGGTCTCTTCGGGCGTCGCCGCGCGATCCATCGACTCGACGCCCATCACGTAGTGGCGAAACGGCGTGAGCGGCGCGAGAAAGCCCAGATTGATCGCTGCGCCGCGGTTTTGCGCGGCGTCGAGGAACTGTGGAAAGGTCTCCCAATCCCAGGTCACGCCCTTGGTCAGTGAATCGTAGGGAATCGCCTCGACGTTGGTGAGATCCCAGGCGGCGATTTCGCGCGACTCGGGTTTGCACGGCGCCACACCGACGCCGCAGTTGCCCATCACCACCGAGGTAACTCCGTGCCATGACGTGCAGCTCAACAGCGGATCCCAGCAGATCTGCGCGTCGTAATGAGTATGCGGATCGACGAAGCCCGGTGAGACGATCAAGTCTGAGGCGTCGATCACCCGTTTGGCGCCGTCATTGATTTTGCCGATTTCGGCGATGCGGTCGCCCGCCACCGCGATATCCGCGCGATAGCGCGGCGCGCCAGTGCCGTCAACCAACGTGCCATTTTTGATCAGAAGATCATAAGCCATTGCGATCCTCCCGCGTGATTTTCCTTGAGCCTCGCCGGTCTGGCCAAGTGCTCAGAAAAAGCCGACTGGCTCTATGCGTTCAAATAACTTTCGGCGACCTTGTGATGATGCCGGATCAGGAGCTCTTCATCTTGAAGCTGGATTTCCCGCTTGGCGCCAGAGGCCAACATCAGTTGCGTGCGCTCGAGCGTGCTGCCGTCCTCCATATTGACGTCGCGGATCATGACCTTGGCGTATTCCTGGCTGAAGCGCTGAGCCAGCGTCTTGGCCTTCGGATAATAAAAGCGGGCTTCCCACAGGGTGCGGTCTTCAGCCAACGGCCAGAAGGTGTGGGTTAGATAGGTTCGTTCTGCGGCATAAAGCAGGCAGTTGGGGAAGATGGCGTTGCCGTCGATCGACCAACTTGGATCGCGCGTCGGATTGACGCCTTTCGCAGTGGGACGGCCCGAACGCTTGATCACCGTGGCGCCCAAGCCATGGCGGAGCGCAAAGGCTTCAACCGCCGTTGGTTTCCGCTCGAAATTGCCGGGCATCGAGATCCGGCCGTGACGTGCGTACAGCGTAAAGTCCAGCGCGTGCCCGTATTTGTTCGCCGCGTCGGCAAACACGTTAGGAATTGATTTATGGTGCAGGGTCGTGATGTGCCAGACCTCCTGAAAAGCGTCTTTGACGACTTTCCAGTTGGCTTTTATTTCTATCTGGTAGGAATAAAGCGTCGCCGATAACTCATCAAATGGGTACCCATCGAAGCCGGTCCCCCATTCCCCCAGATATTCGGCCAAACTCTCGGTTGGATGCGGGTCGACGTTGATAAAAACGAACCCTTCCCACGTGTCAACCGCAATCGGCGTCATGCCGAGCGCTTCTTTGTTGAGGTTGAAGAAATTCGCTTCGTCCGAGATGTGGCGCAGCGAACCATCGAGCCCATAACCCCAGCCATGGAACTTACAGATGAAGAGCCCTTTGCAAGTTCCACTCGCCTCCGGAACCAGCTTGTTGCCGCGATGCGCGCACATGTTATGGAAAGCGCGGATCGCGCCGTCTCTCCCGCGCACCACGAGGATCGAGGTCTGGCACACCGCAAGATCTCTGACGAAGTAGTCACCGGGGCTGGGAATCTGCTCGACGCGGCCGATATTGAGCCAGACTTTGCGAAAAATCCGCTCTCGTTCCTTTTCGTAGTATTCGCGCGAGACGTAGGGCTCGATCGGAATCGGTGGGGTGCCGAGCTCGGGATAGAGGTCGTGCCATTTTTGGCCGGTTACCAAGCGTGGGGCTGCCGCCATCTCGTCGCTCCTCTGGTCAGTCGTGGTTTGCTATGAAACGGGTCCAGTCGCAACCGTCAACCACACTGGGCTGGCCGAAGTTCTCGACCGCCGGCGCAACCTCGGCCAGCGACAAAGTCAGAAACAAGAGTCGCTTGACGTCGCCCGGCGCTTCCTCCGAATAGTCATTCAAGAATTTCAGAATTTCGTCCAGGCGCTCGAGCATCGCCGCATAGAATGCCTTGATCTCCGCCATACTGCTGGCGTGCCGTTTCGCGGTGCGCCCGCGTTCGGTGGCTAATGACCATTCCAGGTATGGCTCTAGGTCGCGGAACGGTTCCGGCAGTTGAGACTGCGACGACACGAGCTCTTCCTGCGCCTGCAGTCAGTTCAAATTAATGTGATAGAGCCGCGCGGCATTGTCGCAAATGATTTTGCGCGTTACCTCCTCGGGCACGCCCTCGAAACTCTGCTGGATCACCTTGCGCGAGTGCGGCCAGGTCGAGTCGGTATGCGGAAAATCCGACGCCCACATGAAGTTGTCGCCGCCAAAAAACTTGAACAGCATCGGGCCAATCGGATCGTCCTGAAACGTCGCCCACATGTTGCGCCGGACATACTCGCTCGGCTTCATGTCGAGCGGCTCGCTCATCAACGCGCCGAATTTCTCGAAGGCATGATCCATCCGGTACATGTAGTGCGCGATCCAGCCGGTGTCGTTTTCAGCGGAAACAATGCGGATCTTCGGAAAGCGCATCATCACGCCGCCAAAGATGATGTCGGTCAGCGAGCGCTGCACCTCGTGGATCAGGTTCATATAGCCGCGCACGAACGACTGATCTTTCACGTCCCGCGACTTGCGAATCTTCTCGCGTTCCTCTTCTGACTTCGGTGGTTTCTTGCCGGTAATCACGTGCAGCGACAGCGGCATCTCGAGCTCCTGCGCCGCCGCCCAGAATGGATCATACTCGCGCGACGTGTAGGGCCGCTCGCGGGGCGGCGCGCCCCAGATCATCGCGCCGCGCAAACCGATTTTGGCCGCGCGCTGCAACTCGGCGACGCCGTCACCGAGATCCTCAAGGGAGATCAGCGCCGCGCCGATCAGGCGGTTCGGACTGTGCGAGCAGAACTCGGCGAGCCAGTCGTTGTATGCGCGAAAGCAGGCCCGCTGTAGATCCGCGTCGTGCAGTCCGAAGAGCGTCATGCCCAGCGTCGTGTAGAGCACCTCGGCCTCGACGCCGTCGATATCCTGATCCTTGAGCCGCTCAACCGGATCCCATCCGCTCGGCCGCGCCGTGATATAGCCCTGGTCTGCGCCGCGTTTCAAAAAGTCCTTCAGATCGTCGCCGCTGCGGCCGGCCGCAAAACCGCCCGCCACCGGGAACGACGGCACCCCCGGCGCGACAAAAACGTAGCCGGACTTTTCGTCCTTCTTGACCACGCGGGGCGCGATATCGCGCCACTTGGAATCCAGCCGTTCGACCCAGAGGTCGGCCGGTTCCATCATGTGCGAGTCGGCTGAAATAATGTGTTGTGTTGTCATCGGCTCACCTTCCTTTTGAGGCTAGGATGCCTTCTTTTGGTTTCTTCCGCCTGCACCGGTTTTGCAAGGGAGGTGTCCACGCCTTATCGTGCCGAACGCGGTCACGACCAGGACGCCTCGCTTATATCGGCGTAGAAGCGAACTAATCTTTGTATCGCATCTTAACCCGCCGGGAGCAAGGCCGAAAGTGATCTGCGGGTGCTGGGGTCATTTCGTCTGGATGGAGGAACTGCCAGCCTTGGCGCTCTGAACGCCATCGGCGACGAACCCGGCCCCGCTTGCGAAGACGGCGCCCTCTTTGGGCACAACCTTGTGTCCGCCGCGCCTGACCCAGACCTGCGTGAACTCGACGCCCAGTAGAAAAATCAAAAAAGAGTAATAGGTCCACAGCAGGATGATCGCCAACGAACCCGCCGCGCCGTAGATGCTGGCCTTGCCTGCGCGCCCCAGGTAGAGGCCGATCAGGAACTTGCCCACGACGAACAACGCCGCGATAAACAGTCCACCAACCCAGACATCGCCCCAGCGCAGCCTGACATCCGGCATGACCTTAAGAATTCCGGCGAAGATGACGACGAAGATCAGCATCGAGGTGGCCAGTTCACCCACCTCCACCAGCGCGGCAAATGGCAGCATCCGGGTCACACCCGCGATGATCGAGCTGGCCGCAACCGAGATGATCGCGACCGCCCCGGCGCCCACCAGCAGTATTCCCGAGCGCAAACGCCGCATTAGGAAATTCCTGAAGCCGCCGCTCACGACCGTTACCTTCCAGGCGCGATTGAGACAGGTTTGAAGCTGAGCGAGCAGCCCGGTGGCGGAAAGCAACAAACCTGCGGTCCCGGCCAGCGTCGCGATAATGCCGCCGGTCCGATTGCTCGCGATGTTGGCCACCATCTGCTGGATTTCGGCGGCCGCCTGTGCGCCCATCGCGCCGCTCAAGCGCGCCTCGATCTCGCCGCTCGCCGCATGCGGGCCGAGCACCAGGCCCGCGACGTAGATGACGATCAGCAGCATCGAGGGCAGCGCAAAAAGCGTGGTGTAGGCCAGCGCCGCGGCCATCGACGAACAGTCGTCCTGCGCGAAGTCGCCGAAGACCTGTTGCAGAAATTCGCGGGTGCGCGTCAGCATTAAGGTGCTCTTTGGGATTTTTTCGCCCGTGATGCGCCGCGGAGGCGATCCTGCGCGCTAGGTTGCAGGTTGCGGCGCGACTGCACCGCGCGGCGGACCCTGGACCAGGCGGAAGAAGCTCTCGATCCGATTATAGTTGGCGCCGAAGTCGCCCTGGCCGTCGCGTGACTTCGAGCGCATCTCGAGGAAACTGCCGCCGCCCGCGGCCGGCCGCACCTGAATCACGAAGTCATCCTGGAAACGGAACAGCCACGACGTCGCGACCCCTTCAAGCTGCCGGTTCTGCGGATCGGTATACGTAATCTGCCACACCGGCGTCTCGCCGACGATGATCTCGGTTTTTTTGAAAACGTCGTCGGGTGACCCGTCCATCTTCAGTGGCGCGAGGTTCTTGTACGCCGGAGCAGCTTCCTGCACCGCGGCATAGGTCGCAGCATCATATTTCAGGTCCCGCGCGTGATTCGCCGGCAACTCCTCTGCGTGGACGAACTCGGGGGGATTCTTAGGATCCGTCGTGATGTCGTTGATCGGCGGAAACCGCAGGTGCGTGACGATCAGCGTGACGACCGGAATCACGATCACCAGCGAC
>JBOHWF010000121.1:0-6273 GCA_050736455.1 Binataceae bacterium (SeqCode)
CCCGGCGGATGAAGCCGACAACTTTGCGCTTACTGTTGATCGTCCTGGCGGCGTCGCTGCCCGCCTGCGCGTCGCATAATGCAGCGAGCCGTACGAGCGTCACCATCGCGCCCGGACTGGAATTTGCCATCCCCAGCGGCCGCGAGCTCGGCTATCCGGTCGAGGCCACGCAACTGATCACGGCGCATTACCACGATCAGGTTCAAGTGTTTCAAGCCTACGTCAGCGTGTCGCCCGAACAAATCAGCCTGATCGCGCTCGATCCGTTGGGCGGCCGCGCGCTGACCGTCACCGCGACCGACGATGCGATCCGTACCGAGACGGCCGCGATCGTACCCGCGGCGCTGCGCCCCGGGAACATTCTCGCGGATCTAGTGATCGTCTATTGGCCCGCGCCGGCAGTCCGCCGCGCTTTGGCCGCCACTTCCGCATCGCTGGATGACGATCAGAGCGGACGCTCGATCAGCTTCGACGGTCGCGAAGTGGTCCATGTCAGCTATGAGGGTCCGCATCAGAGCGTTTGGACAAAGCGCGCGCACCTGCGCAATATCGCATACGGATATGAACTCGATCTGCAGTCGGCGGTGACCGGACCATGAAGCTCCATCTGAACGCGCTAGGTGTGATCAATCCGCTTGGCCGGGGCAAAGACGAAGTCGCGCGCAGTCTTTTCAAAGGATCGCGCGCGGGCCTGGTGCATCGCGCCGGTTTGCTTCCGGATCGATCGATTCGCGCGGGCGTTGTGCCCGGGGCGTTGCCCGAGTTGCCCGCGCGCCTTGCGCATCTCAATTGCCGCAACAATCGGCTCGCGCTTGCGGCGCTCGGGGAGATCGAAGACGATATCAAAACCAGCGTCGAGCGCGTCGGCGCGCATCGGGTGGCGGTGGTGATGGGGACCAGCACCTCGGGAATCGCCGAAGGCGAAGTAGCTCTCGCCCAGCGCGTCGCGAACGGCGAATGGCCGCAGGGATTCCGCTATAGCCTTCAGGAGATCGGCAATCTCGCGGGTTTCGTGGCGGCTTATCTCGAGCTCGGCGGACCCGCCTATACCATCGCGACGGCGTGTTCGTCGAGCGCGAAAGTCTTCGCCTCAGCGCAGCGGCTGATCGAAGCCGGGCTGTGCGACGCCGCACTGGTGGGCGGCGCCGATACGCTGTGTCGGATGACGCTCTGCGGCTTCGACTCGCTCGCAGCACTGGCTAAAGATTATTGCAATCCGTTTAGCCGTAATCGCGACGGCATCAATATCGGCGAAGGCGCCGCGGTGTTCTTGCTGACAACCGAGGAGTCGGCCGTGTCGCTGCTCGGCGTCGGCGAAAGCGCGGACGCGCATCACGTGAGCGCGCCCCATCCAGATGGCGATGGCGCCGCGCTCGCGATGTGGCGGGCGCTCGCCGCGGCCCATCTGCGGCCCGAGCAGATCGATTACATCAATTTGCATGGCACCGCGACCGAGCTCAACGATGCGATGGAGGCGCGCGCGGTCGATCGAATTTTCGGCGATCGCACGCCGTGCAGCTCAACCAAATCGATGACCGGTCACCTGCTGGGCGCCGCCGGCGCGAACGAAGCCGCGTTCCTATGGCTGATGCTCGAACCGGGGTTCGCAAGCGGCTGCGTGCCCCCGCACCTCTGGGACGGTGAGGCCGACCCGGCGATACCCCGGCTCAACCTGGTCCCGATGCAGTTCCAGCTTGCGCATCCAGAGCGGGTCGCGGCGCTCAGCAATTCGTTCGCATTTGGCGGCAGCAACGCTAGCGTCGTGCTGGGCCGAGGCTGGTGAGGCGATGCGCGAATGTACTTACCTGCTCGAGGCGCTGCTGACGCACCGGCCGCCGATGCTGCTGCTCGACCAGGTGATCGGTTACGACGAGCGCCACCTCGCCGCACGCGTCACCATCACGGAAGCCAGTCTGTTTCTCGCTCCGCAAGGCGTTCCCGCTTACCTCGCGATCGAATATATGGCGCAGGCGTGCGGGGCCTTCGCCGGGGTGACGGCGCTGGACGCCGGCGAGCCGGTAAAAATTGGTTTCCTGATCGGCGCGCGCGGGTGCCGGCTGCTGGCGCCCTGGTTCCGCGTCGGCGATCAGCTGTTGGTTTCATCGGCGCTCGTCTTTCGCGATGAGCAGATGGCCGTTTTCGATTGCAAGATTGAGATCGCCGGCGAACTCGCGGCGGCTGCGCGGCTCAACGTTTATCAGCCTGACAACGCTTTGCTGGGCGTCGATGAGAGCGGTTGAGCGGTGAGCCGAAGCATCCTCGTCACTGGTGCGAGCAAGGGCATCGGACGCGCGATTGCGCATCGCCTCGCGCACGACGGTTTTACGGTGGTCGTGCACTATCACGGCGATCGTGAAGGCGCAGAGCAGACCCTGAATACCATCCGCGAGGGTGGCGGCGCCGGCAGAATCATGCGTTTCGACCTCGCCGATCGGCTCGAATCCCGCGCGCAGATCGAAGCTGATATCGCCGAACACGGCCCCTACTACGGCGTCGTCCTCAACGCCGGGATCGCGCGCGACAATGCCTTCCCGGCGCTCGAGGATGCCGACTGGGACAGCGTCCTTGACACCGATCTTGGCGGTTTCTACAACGTCTTGCGCCCGAGCGTTATGCCGATGGTCTCGGCGCGGCGCGGTGGCCGGATCGTGTCGATTTCGTCGATTTCCGGCATTGTGGGGAATCGCGGGCAGGTGAATTACAGCGCCGCCAAGGCCGGCATTATCGGCGCGACCAAGGCGCTCGCGCTCGAACTGGCCAAGCGCAACATCACCGTCAATTGCGTCGCGCCGGGCCTGATCGAGACGCAGATGCTCGAGGGCCTGTCACGCGCCGAGGCGCTCAAAGCGATCCCGCTGCGCCGCGTCGGCCGGCCCGACGAAGTCGCCGCCGCAGTGAGTTTCCTTTGCTCGGACGACGCCAGCTACATCACGCGCCAGGTAATCTCGGTCAACGGAGGCATGGCATGAGGCGGCGCGTAGTTGTCACCGGGATGGGGGGCGTCACCGCGCTGGGTGAGGATTGGCCGGTGATCCGCGCGGGCTTCGCTGCCGGAAAGACCGCGGTGCGCCGGATGCCCGAATGGGATCGCTTCCGAAATCTCAATACCCGCCTCGCCGCGCCGATCGATGGTTTCGACGTCTCGCGCCGCTACGATCGCAAAAAGCTGCGGACGATGGGTCCGGTCGCGCGCATGGCAGTATACGCCACCGAACGCGCGATCGCTGACGCCGGACTCACCGGCGATCCGTCCCTCACGCAGGGGCGCATGGGCATCGCCTATGGGTCGTCCTTTGGCTCTCCGGACGCGGTGCTCGGGTTCGCCGAGTTGATGATGACCGGGAGTTCCAACAATCTGACCGGCACCAACTACTTGCACATGATGAGTCAGACCGCCGCGATC
Source organism: Binataceae bacterium (SeqCode) (assembly GCA_050736455.1). Lineage (GTDB taxonomy): Bacteria > Desulfobacterota > Binatia > Binatales > Binataceae > JAJPHI01. Next base: position 3,404 of record JBOHWF010000121.1, read on the forward strand.
AACATCGGACTTTTCTTCGGCGTAACCGGACGCATCATGCCCACCTCGAGCGCGTGCACCTCGGGCAGCCAGGCGATTGGCTACGGCGCCGAGGCGATCCGCTACGGCATGCAGGACTTGATGATCGTCGGTGGCGGCGACGAGCTCAGCGTCTTCGAAGCCGCGGTCTTCGATACGCTGTTCGCGACCAGCACCCGCAACGATGCGCCCGGGACCACGCCGCAGCCGTTCGATCGCGATCGCGATGGATTGGTGATCGGGGAGGGTGCGGCGACGCTGGTGCTCGAGGAATTCGAGCACGCCCGAGCGCGCGGCGCCCGCGTCCATGCCGAGGTCGTCGGCTACGGCACCAACTCGGATGGCCGCCACGTCACCCAGCCTTCGCCCGCCACCATGGCTGGCGCGCTGCGGCTTGCGCTCGCCGACGCCAACCTCGCGGCCGAGGCGATTGGCTTTGTCAACGGTCACGGGACGGCTACTGAATGGGGCGATATCGCTGAAAGCACGGCGACCATTGAAGTGCTCGGCAAACGCACACCGATCCATGCGTTGAAGAGCTACTTCGGGCACTCGCTGGGCGCCTGCGGCAGCCTCGAGGCCTGGCTCGGCATCGAAATGATGAAGGATGGATGGTTCGCGCCGACCGCGAACCTGATCAATGTTGACGAGCGCTGCGAGGGACTCGATTACGTGGTCGGCGCAGGATGCTGGCGCGAAATCGAATATCTGATGTCGAATAACTTCGCCTTCGGCGGGATCAACACCTCGCTGATTTTCAAGCGAGTTTAGCCGCCCGTTTTCCGGCGAAGCTTCGAGGGCTATCTGGTAGCGCGGCCGGCGACCTGTTGTCGAGGCGAGTGCCGTCAGTTTCGCGCGCTGGCGCGGCAAGAAGGGATGGACGCGCGGTCGATGCGGCGGCTGCTGCCGCTCGGCTTTGTCTCGCCGCGCATCGTCGAGGCCATCACAAAAGGCCGCGAGGCGCCATCCAGTTCCTGCAGCGGATTGAGGCCGTCGTAGAGGAATTGCGTCGTCGCGCCGCCGGTCGTTTTGCTGGCGCGCCGCCCGAAGGGGTCGTAGATCTATTATGCTTGTCGATTAGCATTAGTCTAAATCACTCATCGTGCGAGTTTCGCTAGCCGCAAAGTTATCGGTCCTGAAATGGAACTGATGGCTATGGCGCAAAGCCGTTAATCGACCAAATCGCTAACATAAAGATGATTCTTAGGGTGTAGATGAAACATATGATGCTGAGTGCGATAATCAACACACGAATGCTCTTTCGAAGAGGGCCTGCTCGTCTAAGAGTACGATTCGCCAAAACTATGAAAGGTATCGCCAATAGAAGATTCAGAGCGATCGGGTCCCACGCTAAGCTCGCGAACAGGTAGCCTAATTTCTGCAGCAATGAGTATTTTACACCGTGATTATAAAACCAAAAAGGTATGAACGCCGTTAGCGCAGCCAAGACTGCGTTCAGTGCTAACGCTCGCCTATCTGCGGCTACCTCCATTAGCCTACCCTCGCGGTCTCCTGTGTCAAAATAATCATCGCCACAGCTACCACAGTCCATTCTGGAATGTGAAAATTGCTCCCAAGCGATAATACCGTGCTCCAAAGTCGCCCGGATCGTCAGTGGGATCCGGGGGCAGGGGCCATTTGTGGGGATCGTCGGGTAGGCTTTGAAGGCAAGTGACCAGGTTTTGATTGCATTGATTGCATGCACCCTTGCCATGACAAGAACCCTGCGGTGAAGTACAGCTGTCAAAGCACTGGTCATGTGCCGCATAGCACATGTCCGCACTGCTCGACGGTGGTGCGGGAGGGCCAGCTTGGCCGGGGCCTAGGCCGCCCGTCCAGTTCTCGCCGCCGTAGTTTCCATTAGTAGGCCCATCCCACCACCACTCGCGCGTGCCGCGTGCGTCATTAAACCAATAGATCGCATCGAAGCCACTAGGGTCTACGTAACTGAGAGGGTCATTGAACGCGTAGGCGTAGAAGTTCGGGTCACCCCCACCGAAACCGATTGGGTCCTGCGCGATGAACCTCTGATAGGTTGGGCTGTGATACCGAGCACGATTGAAGTACAGTCCGGTGGCGTCGTTCTCGCGGCCGGTGAACTGATACGGGTTAACGTTGGCCGCGCCACTGGTGCTCACGTTACCGAAGGGATCGTAGGTATAGCTGGTGGCGAGCGCGCCCGAGCTATTGCTCAGTCCGAGCGTGCTGCCGAGCGCATCGCTGAGAAAGTTCATCGGCCCATTGGAGTCGGTCCGCGAGAAATACTCGTCGATTCTCAGTCCCGTCAGCAGGTTGGCCGTGACGTTCGGCGGCAAGGCGCCATCGAGTTCCTGCAGCGGATTGAGGCCGTCGTAGAGGAATTGCGTGGTCGTGCCCCCGATGGTCTTGCTCGACCGCCGCCCGAAGGGGTCATAGATGAAGCTCGCAGTCACGCCGCCGCTGATCCCGCTCAGATGGTTGCGCGCGTCCCAACTGTAGCTGTTGGTGCCGTCGCTGGTGAGATTGCCGTGCGCGTCGTAGCTCAGGATCTGGCCGTTGAAACCGGTCATCGCATTATCGGCGTTGAAGCTGTTGCCGCTGACCGCCGCTGGCAGCGTCGTCGCCGCCAGCGTGCCGGCCTTGTTGATGACGCGGCCGTCGGCGTCCCTTCGGCGGCACTCAGGGCAGGCTCCGCTGTAAGTCAATGTGCCCACGTTCGTGCTGCCAACGCCGCCGGTGCCATAGGAGAGCTGGGTGAGGCGCGAGGCGTTGTCATAAGTGTAGCTGACGGTCACCCCATTGGGCAGCGCCAAAGTGATGCGCCGGTTGGCGGTGTCGTAACCGAAGCCGACGCTCGCACTCCCCTGGCTGAG
>JBOHWF010000122.1:0-19406 GCA_050736455.1 Binataceae bacterium (SeqCode)
CACCTGATCGATCCAGTCGCGATCGGAAGCGCATACGGTCTGGAAACCCATCGTGCGGGCGAGCGCCAGCCGCTCCGCGTCGATCGCGAGACCGGTGATAACAATCGAGGTCACGCCGAGCGCGCGCGCCGCCAGCGCGGTGCAGAGTCCGATCGGCCCCGGACCCTCGATCACGCACGCGTCGCCGGCCTTGAGCGACGATTCCTCCAGCGCGTGGACCCCGGTCGCGAAGGGCTCGAGCAGCGCCGCCTGCTCCAGATCCATCGACTTGGGCACCAGCCAGGCGTTCTGCGCCGGCGCGATCGCGAATTCGGCGAAAGCGCCGCCAAGGCGTCCAGGATGGAGGCAAAAGTTGAAACGCCCGTGCTGGCACGACGAGCATTGGCCGCACGGCCCGAAGGGATCGAGCGCGACGTGATCGCCGACCTTGAAGCCGCTGACGCCGGGTCCGCTCTCGACCACCTCGCCCGCCGGCTCATGTCCAATCACCGTCGGGAATTTCGAGACCACGCGATCGGCGTTCAGCTCCCAGAGGTAGATATGCAGGTCCGAGCCGCAGATACCGCAGACGGCGACTCGCACGAGCAATTCGTTGGGGCCGGGTCTGGGAATCGGCGTCTCGATCAACTCGACCCCCGGCGCCGGCCGGGTCTTGGCGATGGCTTTCATCGATAATCCTCGAGGCCCAGTATTACGACTGCCATCGAGTAACGTCAAAGCGCAGCCTTGCCGCGGCTCTGACCACGCGTCACAGTAGCCTCGTGAGGGTCCGCAGATGCCGGAACTGAGCCGGTTTTTTGGCATCGTGATCCGAATGTTTTTCCGCGATCACAGCTCATTTTCACGCAATCTATGGCGAGTACGAGGCGCCGATCGAACCATTGGAGTGATCGCCGATGTCGTTATTACGCATCAAAAGTGTCGCGGTTCTTGAGGGGTACAAACTCAGGCTTACGCTCACCGACGGCTCTACCGTCGAACGAGACATTTCCAATTTGATGGTAAGGCCGATCTTTGAGGCCCTGCGTCTCAATCCCGGATTGTTCGCGCAAGTTCGGGTCGAAGGGCGTACGGTCGTATGGCCTAACGACGCGGATCTTTGCCCGGACGTCGTGATTTGGGGTGGTCCACCGCCCGAGGACAGCGACCACGAGCCCGTATCCCCTTCCTAGCGCCAGTGGCGCAACTGCGAGCCGCGGTAGCGCATGCGCGGCCGGATCAGCCGATTGTCGGCGTACTGCTCGAGGCTGTGAGCGATCCAGCCGGCGGCGCGGCCGAGCGCGAACACGCCCGCCGGCAGCCCACTGGCAAACCCCATCATCCGCACGCACACCGTCAGGTAGAAATCGAGATTCGGGCGCAGTCGTTCGTGTTTCCAGACCGCCTCTTCGATTTTCAGCGCCAACTCAAAGAGCCGCCGGCCTTTATGGCGCGCGATCGCCGCCGCGACCATTTTGAGCAGCGCTGCGCGCGGATCGCCGTTCGGGTAGATCGCGTGGCCGAAGCCCGGCGGCAACAAATGGCGCGCGCTGAGGCTCGCGAGCAAAGCGTCAAGCTTCACCCCCGTATCCAGTTCCGCCAGCATCTGCTCGATTCGGTCACAGGCGCCGCCATGAATCGGGCCGGAGAGCGAGCACAAAGCCGCCAGCACCGACGCGTAGAGGTCAGCGCCGGTGCTGGCCACGACGCGAGCGGCGAAGGTCGAGGCGTTCAGCTCATGCTCGGCACAAGCGATGAGAATGCGATCCATCGCAGCCTGCGACCACTCGGTGACCTCGCCGAAGGCGCGATAAAGCAGGCGCGCCGCGATAGTGGCCGGGACACGGGTCGCGTTGCGCAGGTTCCCAACCGCGACCATCGCCAGCGGCATCGCGCTGACGATTGCCGGCGCCCTCTCGGTCGAAGCCGGCGCCGGAGTGCGCAATTGGCTGACCGACAGCGCCGGCATCATGATCTGGAGCCGCAGCAGCGGCGGCACATTGTGGCCGACCGCGGCGAGGGCCGCGACGACCGCCGGCGGCAGCGCGCTGCGGCTGATCGTGGCGCGCAGAGCCGCGGTTTGCGCAATTGAGGGGCGGTCGCCGTTCCACAGCAGCAGGGCAACTTCCTCGAAGGTCGCGGCCTCGACCAACTCCTCGATCGGGTAACCGCGGTAGGCCAACTGCCCGTCGATAATCGAGCTTATCGCTGACTCGGCAACGATCACGCCCGACGACTCGCTGTCGCCGCCCGCCTGTGCGATCGTCACCCACGACGACGCGTCCGGCAGGCTGCGCGCGCGCCGGCCGCGCTCGGGCGTGGTGAGGCCGCGCAGGGCGTCGATGTCGGCGCGGCGGTAGAGCGTCTCGCGTCCGACCTTGCGCTTGTAGCTCTTGAGCCAGCCGCGGCTGACGTAGGCGTAGAGCGTGCCGAGCTTAACGCCCAGGCGCGCCGCCGCCTCCGCTGCGGTCAGCATCTGCGCTTCGCCGGCTGAGGGATGGGCGGCCACGCGCCGATCACGCCATCGCACCCTCGCGACTGTCAAGCTGGCCCCGGCGCGTCGCAATTTATGTATAGTCGTCAGGCGGAACGGGCGCGGAGTCATCTAGCAAGCCATGGAACTGGGTACTTTGATTTTCACCAAGCCGCAGCGCGCGATCAGCGATACGCAGCGGGTCGAGCAACGCGGTTTTGCGCAGGCGTGGTTTCCCGACTCGCACATGATCTGGGGCGACGCCTATGTTTGTATGGCGCTGGCTGCCGCCAACACCAAATCGATCAAGCTGGCGACCGGCGTCTCGGTGGCCTCGAACCGGATTCCGCCGGTCACCGTGCACTCGATCGCGACGATCAACGAGATCGCGCCGGGCCGCGTGATGCTCGGTTACGGCACTGGTCATACCGGGCGGCGCGTGATGGGGCTGCCGCCGGTGCGCTTCGCAGATTTTCGCGAGCAGGTCCGCGTGATCCGCGATCTGCTCAAGGGCGGCGAGGCCATCTACAACACCGAAGGCCTGAGCCGCAAGCTGCGTTATCTCCATCGCGATTTGCGCTTCATCAACCTCGACGATCAGATTCCGCTTTACGTCGCGGCCAACGGCCCCAAGATGCTGGGGGTGGCCGGCGAGTTCGGCGACGGCCTCATCACCAGCGGCGCGATTACCCCCGAGCGGGTGGCCGCGGTCTTCCGCCACGCCGAGGAGGGCGCCCGCGCGGCCGGCCGCAACCTCGCGCGCCGGCTGCCATGCATCTCGCTGGCGCATCTCTGCGTCCTGCGCCCCGGCGAGACCCTCGATTCGCCACGCATCATGAGGCTGACCGGACCGTGGGTCATCACCTGCCTGCATGCGATCGCGGCGGGGTACGCGCAGCCGCGCTCATTGCCACCGGATGCGCGCGTGGTCTACGACGAGTATGCGAAGTATCTCGAAACTCTCGGGCTCGAGGGCGAGCGTTATCTCGAGCTCCATACCGGCCACTGCACTTTCGTGCCGGCGCGCGAGCGCAAGTTCGTCACGCCCGCGACGATTCGTGCGACCACGCTGGTCGCGCCGCGCGAGGAAATCCTCGGGCGCCTGCGCGAACTCGAGGCGGCCGGGCTCGATCAGATCGTGCTGAATCCGCCGTTCGACGGGTTCGAAGAGTTTGTGGACGAAATCTCGAACGAGATTATCGCGAAGCTGTAACCCGACGGCGCGTTCCTGAGGCGTGATTTATCCACAGCTCGAAGGTTGGCGCCGCAGCTCCTCGTGCGTCTCTCCCAGTTATGCCTGAGATGGCCCGCGCGCCTTCTCTTACTCCAGGCTCCCATAAGAAAAACTGATGGATAATTTACTTTATCTTCCCGCTCCGTTAAGAATGAGCGTCGGCATGAATCCACTGGGGGAGCCCGCGGGCCGACGATAGACACCACAATCGCGAGGCGGCGGCTCACGTAGGGAGGGCGATGTCCAAAATTCGACTGGCAATTGTCGGTGTGGGTAACTGTGCCTCCTCGCTGCTTCAAGGCCTCGAGCATTACAAGCATGCGTCAGTCGCCGAACTGCAAAAACCGGTCGGCCTGATGCATTACGATCTCGGCGGCTACCGCCCGGGCGACCTCGAGGTCGCCTGCGCCTTCGATGTCGACGCGCGCAAGGTCGCGCGGCCGCTCGAGGAAGCCTGCTTCGCGCTGCCCAACAACACCGTGGGAATCTGGCCGCAACTGCCGCACTACGGCGTCAAGGTCGAGATGGGGGAGATTCACGACGGCATCGCGCCGCATATGGCCAACTACCCGCCCGAGCGCACGTTTATCGCGGCCAGGGATCGTCCGGTCGATATCGAGAAGCGGCTGCGCGACAGCGGCGCCGAGGTGATGCTCTGTTACCTGCCGGTCGGCAGCCAGCAGGCGGTCGAACGCTACGCCCGCGCCTGCCTCGAAACCGGCGTGAGCCTGCTCAACTGCATGCCGGTCTTCATCGTTTCGGACGAGAAATGGGCGGCCGAATTTACCGAGCGCAAAATTCCGGTGGTCGGCGACGACGTCAAGTCCCAGCTCGGTTCGACGATTCTCCATCGCGCCATCATGAAGCTCTTCGCCGACCGCGGGATTAAGCTGCGCCACACCTATCAGCTCAACACCGGCGGCAACACCGACTTCCTCAACATGCTCGATCGCGCCCGCCTCGGCTCCAAGCGCAAATCCAAGACCGAAGCGGTGCAAAGCGTGCTGCCCGAGCGGATGCCCGACGTGGACGTCCATATCGGGCCGTCGGATTACGTGCCCTGGCAGAACGACAACAAGGTCTGCTTTCTGCGGGTCGAGGGCGAGGGTTTTGCCGGGATTCCGATCGAACTCGAGCTCCGGATGTCGGTGCAGGACTCGCCGAATTCCGGCGGTGTCGTGATCGACGCGATCCGCTGCCTCAAGCTCGCGCGCGACCGCAAAATCGGCGGGCCGCTCTACTCGATCGCGGCCTACACGATGAAGCATCCGCCGCGCCAAATTGCCGACGATATCGCGCGCGATCGCGTCGCGAAGTTCATCACCGGCGAACTCGAGCGCTGACCCCCAGCGGCGCTCGACTCGCGTCGCGCGGCGATCCCATCTTCTTTTCCACCGACGGGGTGGTTAGAATCCGAGCAGTGCGCGCGCTTACAGAAAAGACTGTCGTGGTCGGCATCTGCGGCGGGATTGCCGCCTACAAGTCGGGCGAACTGGTCCGCCTGCTGGTGACGGCCGGAGCCCGCGTGCGCGTCATGATGACGCGCAATGCGGCCGAGTTTATCACGCCGCTGACGCTCCAAACTCTCAGCCAGAATCCGGTCGCCACCGAGACCTTCAGCCTGACGCAGGAATCCGAAATCGGCCATGTCCGGCTCGCCGACGGCGCCGACGCGATTGTGATCGCACCCGCGACCGCCAATGTGATCGCCAAGGCCGCAGCCGGAATCGCCGACGATCTTCTCACCACGGTGCTGCTCGCGGCGCGCTGTCCGCTGGCCTTCGCGCCGGCGATGAACGTCCACATGTATGCGCATCCGACCGTCGCCGAGAACCTGGATAAGCTGCGTGGACGCGGCGTCACGATTATCGAGCCGGACGCGGGCGCGCTAGCCTGCGGCTACGAGGGCCGGGGGCGCCTCACCGATCCCGCAGCGATCGTCGAGGAACTCGCGCGGATGCTCACGCCGCATGATCTCGCGGCCGAGCGCATCCTGGTGACCGCCGGGCCGACCCAGGAGGCGATCGATCCCGTGCGCTTCGTCTCGAATCGCTCGACCGGCAAGATGGGCTTCGCGATCGCGCGCGCCGCGTGGCGGCGCGGCGCCGATGTGCGGCTGGTGGCCGGTCCCTCGGCGCAGCCGACGCCCTACCGGGTCGAACGCATCGATACTGCGAGCGCGGCCGAGATGCTGAGTGCGACCTCGCGCAACTTTCCCTGGAGTTCCGCCCTGATCATGGCCGCCGCCGTCGCCGACTTTCGTCCGCGCACGCCCGCCCCGCGCAAGCTCAAGAAAAATCCCGGCGGCATGACGCTCGAGCTCGCGCCCATCACCGACCAGCTCCCGCGCCTGGCCGCGAAGAAGGGCGGCCGTATCCTGATTGGCTTCGCCGCGGAGACCGAGGATCTCCAGGTCAACGCGCTCGACAAGCTGCGCCGCAAGCGGCTTGACCTGATTGTCGGCAACGACGTCTCGCGCGCCGACGCGGGCTTCGCCGTCGACACCAACATTGTCACGATGCTTGCGGCGGACGGCTCGGTCGAAACCACCCCCAAGCTGCCGAAAGATGAGGTCGCCGACGTGATCCTGGATCGGCTGAGCGCGTTGCGAGCTGCGAAGGCCGAAAGCAAACATTCCGCCGGTGCTGCGCGCCAAAAGTAGTCCGGCGCTAACCGTCCCGGGCCAGCGCAAAGCACACCCATGAACAGCTCCGCAAGCCAACCCGATCGCGCGACCCTGCTCGCTTCGCTGCGCGACTACGTCGAGCAAATGCGCGAGGAGGGTCTCGAAGGTTTGCCCGCGGGCGGATTGGTGAGCGGTGCGCCCCTCGCGATCCCCTCCAAGCCGCGACGCCCCGAAGCGCCGGCCGCGCCCCCGGTTATCTTTGAAACCGCAGCGTCCGCTTCAACCGAGCTGTATGCAGGGCTCTCGCGCACCGCGGAACTCGGCGAGTTGCGCGAATTTATCGGCGACTGCCAGCGCTGCAAGCTCGCGCCCTTGCGGACCAATCTGGTCTTCGGCGTCGGCGACCCGAGGGCCGAGCTGATGTTCGTCGGCGAGGCGCCGGGGGCCGATGAGGATGCGCAGGGTGAGCCTTTTGTCGGCCGCGCCGGGCAACTGCTGACCGATATAATCGAACGCGGGATGGGCCTCACGCGCCCGCAGGTGTACATCTGCAATGTGATCAAGTGCCGGCCGCCCGAGAACCGCAATCCCGAGCCGGACGAAGTGGCGGCGTGTGAGCCCTTTCTGTTTCGTCAAATCGACCTCGTCCAGCCCCGCGTTATCGTCGGCCTGGGCGCCTTCGCCGTGCACTCGCTCCTCAAGGTCGAGACGCCGATCAGCAAGCTGCGCGGCGTCTGGCACAACGTGCGTGGCGTGCGCATGATGCCGACGTTTCATCCGTCCTATCTGCTCCGCAACCCGGCGGATAAGCGTCTGGTGTGGGCGGATATTCAGGAGGTCATGAGAACGCTCGGCCGTCCGCTTCCCGCGCGCGGAGCGCGATCCTGACTCGGCGCACGAGACTGAAATGGAAGCGTAGCGTGGTGGCGCCGTGAAGCGATTACCCGCTGGGCTGGCGCTGGCTTTTGCGCTTGTGTGGACGCTCTCGCCGATCATTCTCGCCGGCGCCGCCGCGCCGCCAGCGCCACCTGCGGTAGTAGATCTGATCGTGATCGACGGCGCGATCAACCCGGCCTCCGCCGACTTTATCAACGATTCGATCACACACGCAGCTTCTGATCACGCCGCCGCGCTGGTGCTCGAGCTCGATACGCCCGGCGGCTTGCTGACTTCTGCGCGAACGATCGTGAAGGGGCTGCTCAACGCGCCGCTGCCGGTGATCGTCTATGTCGCTCCGGCCGGCGCCAGCGCCGCCTCCGCCGGCGTCTTCATCACGCAGGCGGCGAATCTCGCCGCGATGGCGCCCGGCACGACAATCGGCGCGGCCCATCCGGTCGAGATGGGTGGCGGCGACGTGCCGGGCGCGATGGGTGAGAAGCTCGAGAATTTCACCGCGTCGTTCGCCAAATCGATCGCCCGCGAGCGCGGACGCAACGAGTCCTGGGCCGAAGACGCGGTCCGCAAGAGCGTCGCGATCGGCGAGAACGAAGCGCTTAAGCTCCACGTGATCGATATCGTCGCACCCGACCTGCGGAGCCTGCTGATCCAGGCCTCAGGACGGCAGGTCAAGCTCGCCGGCGGGCGCACCGCAAAGCTCGAACTCGCCGACGCGATCGTCCGCCGCCTCGAGATGCGGCTCGGTGAGCGGCTCCTGAGCCGGCTCGCCGACCCCAATCTCATGTACATCCTGATGATCGCGGGCCTGCTCGGGCTCTACTTTGAGTTCGCGCATCCCGGGGTCTTTTTGCCCGGCGTGCTCGGCGCGATCTGCCTGTTGCTGGCGCTCGCGTCGTTCGACGTCATCCCGGTCACCGCGGCGGGCCTGCTCCTGATTGTTCTAGGTGTCGCGCTGCTGATTTCCGAGGTCTTCCTGACCAGCTACGGCGTGCTCGGGATGGGCGGCGTGGCCGCCTTCGTGATCGGCTCGTTCCTGCTGGTCGATAGCTCGGAGACCAATCTCGCGATCAACCGCGGGATAATCTGGGGCGCGGCGGTCGCGATGAGCGCGATCATCCTGGGCGTCGGCTACGTCGCGGTCGAGCAACTGCGCGGGCAGGCGCAGACCGGGCGCGAGGGGCTGATCGGCGAGATCGGCGTGGTGCGCGAGGCGATCGCGCCGGGGGCGCCGGGCCGGGTGTTCGTGCATGGCGAGCTGTGGCGCGCCGCCGCCGACGCGCCGCTGGTCGTAGGCGCACGCGCGCGCGTCACTGCGGTGCACGGTCTCGAAGTCATTGTTAGAGCGGTCGAATTCTAAAGCCAGCAATTCAAGGAGATAATCAAGATGCCAATCGGTGCAGGCGTAGTCGTTCTCATCGCGATCATCGTCGTTCTGAGCGGACTCAAGGTCCTCAACGAGTACGAACGGGCCGTGGTCTTCCGGCTGGGGCGGCTGACCGCCTATCGCGGTCCGGGCGTGATTTTCATCGTGCCGATCGTCGAGCGCACGGTGCGGATCGATCTGCGGACCGTAACTCTGGAGATCCCCTCCCAGGACGTCATCACCAAGGACAACGTCACGGTTAAGGTCAGCGCGGTGCTCTATTTCCGTGTGCTCGATCCATCGAAGGCAGTGACCGAGGTGCGCGATTATCTGTATGCGACGCTGCAGCTCGCGCAGACCACGCTGCGCTCGGTCGGCGGGCAGACCGACCTCGACGATCTGCTGAGCCAGCGCGACCGGCTCAACGCGCAGATTCAGGAGGTCATCGATCTGAACACGGAGCCTTGGGGCATCAAGGTGATGCTGGTCGAACTCAAGAACATCGATTTACCCCAGGATATGCAGCGCGCGATCGCGGCTCAGGCCGAAGCCGAGCGCGAGCGGCGGGCGAAGGTGATCGCGGCGGAGGGTGAATTTCAGGCGGCGCAGCGGCTGGCCGAGGCGGCCGAGATCATGAGCCACAATCCGATCACGCTGCAGTTGCGCTACCTGCAGACGCTGGCGGAGATCGCCACCGAGCACAATTCGACGACGATTTTTCCGCTGCCGATCGATCTCATCGAGCCGTTCCGCAAACTTATCGCGGGTCCGCAGCCGGCCGCCGCGGTCAGCGACGCCGCCAAGCCCTCGACCTGAGCGCCGCGCGTGATGCTCGTCAGCCGGCTGGCGTTGCCCCAGCCATAGCTGACCGCGCCCTGTCCGACCACCTGCGTCGAGCTCCGCCGGCGGGCCGCGTCGTAACCGTAGGTCACTTCGCCCTGCGGAGTCTGCTCGTCCGTGAGATTGTCGAGGCCGTCGTACAAGCGCGCGATCGTCCCGGCGATCGAATCGACCGCCTGGGTCAGGCGGCTGCCGCCGTCGAGGGTGTAGGTAATGGTGCTCGTGTAGCTGCTGCTATTCCAGCCGAAGCCGATCTATACAAGCTTGCCGACCTTCGCTCGGCGCATAGCGCAATCAGACGCGGCTCGTGCCAGTCCCTCGCAATTTACTACCTGATACAAATTGTCCTCGACAAGGGTCACAAGCGTGGTACGAAGAGTGTCGTTAGCAAAAACGCTGGCGACCCTTTCCTTGTCGACGTTATCATCAAAAGGTTCCAAGAAAGTCTCTGGACCATAAAAACAGTACGATTCAGGGTCTTGAAAGTACCACGTCTCCGCGCTGACGGTCCTTTCCATGTTCTTGCCGAGAAATACTAGTGATCTCGCAATGAGAAAGAGGCGCTCACGATCGGCGTATTGTATCCAAAAATAGAGCTCGCCAACTTCGGGATTTATCATTTTGCCCTGCATCTCTTCTCAGCGGCCCATGATTTGGAGCTTACGCTGGCGTCACGAGATTCTTCTTCTGCCCACCCAGAATATAGCTGTCGGCTGATTCTGAACGTTGACGGCTTAGAGATCACGGAAGAACGGGTAGCGGCGGCAGGCCGGGCATGGGTCCTTCCGCGGGCGAGTTGCCATCGCAGCTGGATGCAGGAGGATCGGCGCAGTCACATACAGCCGGTCCCGCGTCCACCGTGGTGATGCGCTCAAAGCCTCTTATACCTCGTGTAACAAATTTCGTAACATACTTCTGCGGAACAGTGCATGACAGGACACCATGTGGGCAGCTGAGTGAACACCAAAAAGACTCCTCCGCGTTACATTCCCGATCTGGTTGGGTTCCCTGAGAGTCGATATGCGAGGTAGGCTGGTTCTGCACAAACGCATAGAGATTCAAATCGCCACCGCTGAACCCGATCGGATCTTGCGCGATGAATCTCTGATAGGTCGGGCTGTAGTATCTTGCGCGATGGAAGTACAGTCCTGTCGCGTCGTTCTCGCGGCCGGTGAATTGATATGGGTTGGCGTTAGCTGTGCCGCTGGCGCTCACATTGCCGAAAGGATCGTAGGTATAGCTGGTGGCAATTGAGCCTGAGGAATTAGTCAGACCGAGCGTGCTGCCGAGCGCATCACTGAGGAAGGTGGCAGCGCCACTGGAATCCGTCCGGGTAAAATACTCGTCGATCTTGAAGCCGGTGATCAGGTTGGCCGTGACATTCGGCGGCGACGCTCCATCGAGCTCCTGCACCGGATTGAGGCCGTCATAGAGGAATTGCGTGGCCGCGCCGCCGATGATCTTGCTCGACCGCCGCCCGAAGGGATCATAGAGAAAACTCGCAGTCACTCCCCCGCTGAGGCCGCTCAGATGGTTGCGCGCATCCCAGGCATACGCGTTCGTCCCGTCGTTGGTCAGATTGCCGTTGGCGTCGTAGCTCAGGGTCTGGCCGTTGAAGCCGGTCATCGCATTATCGGCGTTGAAGCTGTTGCCATTGACGTTGGCGGGGAGCGTCGTCGCCGCCAGAGTGCCGCCTTTGCTGATGACCCGGCCTTCGGCATCGTAGCTGTAAGTCAATGTGCCCACGTCGCTGCTGCCTGCGCCGCCGGTGCCATAGGAGAGCTGCGTGAGGCGCGAGGCGCTGTCATAAGCGTAGCTCACGGTCACCCCATTGGGCAGCGTTAAAGTGGTGCGCCGATTGGCGCAGCTCGCGGATTCGCCCGCTCGCTACGGCGCGCAACCTGCATCCGCTAGTGTAACCATGCTTGACTTGAAGGCTTCCGCACGACAGACCTAACCCGATGGCGCTCTCTCTGAAGCCCGGCGCGCGCAAGCGCGCCGAGGATAAGCTCACGGCCAGCACGGCCGCGAGCGGCTCGGCGCCACTCCCGCACATCGCGACGCCGATCCCGGGCCCCAATTCGCGCGCGATTTTCGCGCGCGAGCAGAATTACCTGGCGCCCGGCCGCCAGCGCATCTCCCAGTTGGCCGGTCTGGCCTTCGATCACGGCGATGGCGCGACCCTGACTGACGCTGACGGCAACGTCTTTCTGGATTTCTTTGCGGGCGTCGCGGTCGCGAGTCTCGGCCATGCCCATCCTGCGATGAGCGCGGCGCTTGCGCGCCAGGCCGCTCGCCTGTCAGTTGGCACCTTTGCCACAGCCGAGCGCGCGGAGGCCTTCGAGCTGCTCGCGCAATCGGCGCCCGCCGGACTGCGCCGCGCACATCTTTACAGCGGTGGCGCCGAAGCGGTGGAAGCTGCCCTGCGACTGGCGCGCTCGGTGACGAAAAAACACGAGGTCGTCAGCTTCTGGGGCGGCTTTCACGGCAAGACCGGCGGCGTGATCGGGCTTATCGGCGACGAATCGAAGCAGGGCTACGGCCCGCTGCCCGGCGGCCAGTACGCAGTTCCGTACGCGGACTGCTATCGCTGTCCGTTCAAGTTGAAATATCCCTCGTGCGGACTCCACTGCGTTGATTTTGCGCGCCAGCAAATAAAAAACGCCTCCGCCGGCGCGCTCGCGGCGATCATCGCCGAGCCGATGCAGGGTACCGCCGGCAACGTCATCCCGCCCGACGATTGGCTGCCGGCCGTCAAGTCGGTGGCGGAGGAAAACGGCGCGATGCTGATCGCGGACGAGATGATCACCGGTTTCGGCCGCACCGGCACGATGTGGGGTATCGAGCATAGCGGGGTGGCGCCCGACATCATGACGGTGGGCAAGGGCATGGGCGCCGGCTTTCCGGTTTCGGGCGTGTTGATGGGCGAGAGCATCAGCCGCGCCGAGCCGTTTGCGAAGCCCAGCGCCTCGTCCTCGAGCTACGGCGGCAATCCGCTCGCCGCGGTCGCAGTGGCCGAGACGCTGAAGGCGATCAGGCGCGAGAATCTGATCGAAAATTCGCGCGCGACCGGCGCGATTCTCCTGAGCAGGATGCTCGAGCTGAAAGAGAAATACGAATTCGTCGGTGACGTGCGCGGCCGCGGCCTCCTGATCGGATTGGACCTGGTGAGCGATCGCGAGACCCGCCAGCCCCTCGGGCGCAAAGTCATGGAACTGATTTTTCACGAGGCGCTCAAGCGCGGACTTCTGCTGATGGGCTATTTTCCGCGCGTAAGGATCAACCCGCCCCTGGTCATCACGCGCGAACAGGCGCAAGCCGGCGCCGACATCCTGGACGACGTCTTCGGCTGGATCGAGCATAACGTTGACTGGCGCGCGGAGAGTTAGCTGATGGCCGTGGACGCGGGTAACGTCGGGCTGTTCTGCGATCTCGCCGGCACCCTCGCCGCGATGGACGAGACCCGGCAACTACCGGTGGATGCGCGCGGCGATATCACGATCACGCTGCTGCCGGGAGTCAAAGAAAAACTCGTGCCGATGCGCGATCGCTTGATTTTCGTTGTCACCAATCAAGCCGGCATCAGGCGCGGGCGACTGCGGCGCGAGAAAGTCGAGGCGGCGCTGAGCGACCTCGATTGCCAGCTCGACGGCATCCTGACGGCCTGGGAGATCTGTTCGCACGACGACGCGGATAATTGCGCATGTCGCAAACCCAAAGGCGGCATGATCTCGAGCCTGGCGTCGATCCACGGCGTCGACCTCGCAGCCTCGACGATGGTCGGCGATCAGGAAATCGACGCGCAGGCAGCCGCCGCCGCGGGCGTCGGCAATTTTGTTTACGCGGCTGAGTTTTTCGAGCGCCCGGCGAAATGAAGGCTCGCGAACAAAGCTGAGCCGGCGCGTCAGGAAGTTGCGCGTGAGATAAAGCTGCAGCTACGGTGAAACGGGTGAAAGAGTGAAAGTGTGAAAATCGGCGTCGAGGCTTTTATCAGCGAAAACTCGATCGATCCAGGCGCCTTTGCGCGGCGAGCCGAGGAGCTGGGTTTCGAGTCATTCTTCCTGCCCGAGCATCCGATAATCCCGGTCGTGGCCAAATCCGCCTATCCCGCGTCGGCGGCCGGCAAGATTCCCGAGTCGTTGGCGCACCTGATCGATCCCTTGATCGGGCTGACCCTGGCCGCCGCTGCGACCACCCGGATTGGTCTCGGTACCGGCATTTGCCTCGTCCCCGAGCACGATCCGATCAATCTGGCGAAGGCGATCGCGACCCTGGATCACTACTCGGGTGGGCGCGTCATCTTCGGGATCGGCGCCGGCTGGCTCGCCGAGGAGAGCGAGATCATGGGCGTCAACTTCAAGCGCCGATGGCTGATGACGCGCGAATACGTCCGCGCAATGAAAGAGCTATGGACCCGCTCCGAAGCGAGCTTCGCCGGCGAATTCGTCAATTTTCCCGCGGTCAGATGTTACCCGAAGCCCGTGTGCAAACCCCATCCGCCGATTCTGATCGGCGCGGGCGGGATGGGTCCGGCGATGGATCGCGGTCTGCGCGATACCGTCGCAATCGGTGACGGCTGGATGCCGCTGGGTCTGACGCCCGACGAACTCGTCCGCCAACTGGCGAAGCTCAAGCGGATGTGCGCCGACGCCGGGCGTGATTTCGCCAAGCTCGAAATTACGATGCATGTGCCGCGGGTTGACGATGAGCCACGGCGGATCGTCGAGCGCTATCGCGAGGCCGGGGCCCATCGGCTGATCTTCATTCTGGATGCGCCGACACCCGATCGCTACGAGCGGCAGTTGGCGGACCTGGCGAAAGCCTGGATCGGCTGAACGCCAATAACTGCAGATCACGATGTTGCGCGGGGCGATTTCCGGCTTTGGCGAGGTCGCCGCGCGCGCGCATCTGGCCGGATGGCGAACGCGGCCGGAGGTGCAAATCGTCGCGATTCATGACCCGGTCGCTGCGCGACGGCACGCCGCCATCAATTTAATCAAGAACGTTCGCGTCTACGACGACCTCGAGCTGATGCTCGACGCTGAGCGCCTTGATTTCGTTGATATCGCCAGCCCGCCCACCTATCACGAAGCGGCGGCAGGCGCCGCTCTCTTAGCGGGGGTTAACGTGCTGGTCGAGAAGCCGCTTTGTCTGGACCGCACGGTTTTTGCACGGCTGAAAGCGTCGGCGCTTGCGGCCGGGCGAGTCCTGATGTGCGTCCATAACTGGAAGCACGCTCCGGCTTATCGACGCGCCGGCGAACTGATCGCCGCCGGGCGCCTCGGTGAAGTCGCCTATGTTTCCCTGATCCGCTTGCGCAACGGCGCGGCGGGGCAGGGCGGAAGCACCGCCGAGGGTGGCGAGCACTGGCGCCTGGATGAGCGCAGCGGTGGCGGGATTCTGATCGATCACGGCTGGCACGTCGCTTACCTGGCGCAGTACCTGATGAGCGGCGCGCGACCGCTGGCGGTGTCGGCCCATATCGAGCGCGCGGCGGGATCGGGCGTCGACGAGCTCGCCGACCTGCGCGTCGAGTTCCCGGCAGGCAAGATCGCCTCCTGTCGTTTGTCGTGGCTCGCGCCCGCGCGGCAGACGTCAGCCGTCGTGCACGGGAGCGACGCCCGGCTGGAAATCGAAGACAACCGCCTGACCCTAACCTCGCGAGCAGGGGGACCCGAGGATTGGTCGGTGGCCGACCTGCAGGATGACTCCTACCATCCGGGTTGGTTCGGCGGGATGGCGGCCGAATTCGAGCGCGCGATGCTCGAGGGCCCTGATGGCGTGCTCGCTCAGAACAATCTCGTGGAGGCCGAAACCGCCCTTGCACTGATCCTCGCGGCGCGCGAATCGAGTCATCGCGGAGGCGTTCCAGTGGCTATGCCGTGAAGCTTATGACTCTAATAGCGCTAATTTCGGACGAGTCTTCGGTTACGCATTCTTGACTTCATCGCTGGGGTCGTTAGAGTGCTGATTGACCGCTTGGTTAGGCGGTCGATCCTATGGCTGAGATCGAGACTTCCGCCGTTACCGTAGAATTGCGCTCGCAGGATTCGCGCGAGGTAATCTTGCGAGCGGCGTCGAAGCTGTTTGCGATTCGCGGCTTCCATGAAACCTCGATGGCCGAGGTCGCGCGCGCCGCGAAGGTCAGCAAAGCGCTCATCTTTTGGCATTTTAAGACGAAAGAAGAGCTGTTTTTGGCGGTTTTAGGACAACTGCTTGAACCTTACGTGCTGGACTTTGCCGAGGAGTCGGCGGCCTTGGACGAGAAGGCGCAGATCCTGAAGTTGCTCGAATCGTATTTGCTCTTTGTTCGCGACAATGCGAGTTCGATTCGTTTTTTCGTGGCGCAACTGCTGCACGACGAGAAAATGTCGGAGGGCTTGAGCGCGCAGGTCCTGGCGCTCTACGAGGCCTATCGCACTCTGTTGGCCGATCTGGTTTCACGGGTACGGGAAAAGGATCTGTGTACGCAGCACGTCGCTCGGGTCTCGCCGCGGATGGCGGTGGCGTTCATTCTCTCGACTCTCAACGGCTTACTGGTGAATTACCTGTTTCTGGGTAATCAGGGTCTCGACCTCGAGGGCGCGCGGGAGATGTTGGGACAGTGGCTCTTCAGTGATTCGGCGTAAGCCGAATGCCGCAGAAATGCGCCTCGGGGGGGCGCCGACAGGAGAATCGATTTTCCATGCGAATTCCGCTCAAGCAGATGATCGACCTCGGGCGTTACATGCGTCGGAAAAAAGCCGCGGGCGAGCAATATTTCCCGCTGGTGCTGATGCTGGAACCGCTGCACGCCTGCAACCTGGCGTGTATCGGCTGCGGACGTATCGTCGAATACAAGGACACGATCCGCGACCAGATGGCGCTTGAGGCTGCGCTCGGCGCCTCCGACGAATGCGGCGCGCCGATTGTCTCGATCTGCGGGGGCGAGCCGCTGATGTACAAGCATATCGCGGCGCTGACTCGGGGACTGATCGAGCGCAAGCGCCACGTCATGATCTGCACCAACGCGCTGCTGCTCGAGCGCTTCGTCAAGCAGGCCGGTCCGAGTCCGTACTTGAGCTTCAACATCCATATCGACGGCATGCGCGAGACCCACGACCGCGTGGTCGATCGCGACGGTGTGTTCGACACCTGCGTCAAGATGATCCGGATGCTCAAGGAGAAGGGTTATCGCGTCCAGACCAACTCGACGGTCTTCCGCGAGACCAGCGGCGCGGAGTTGGAGGAGCTGATCAAGTTCCTGAGTGCGCTCGGCGTGGACGGGATGCTGCTGACGCCGGGCTACCACTATCAGGTGCTGACCAACGACGACATCTACCTGAAGGCGGAGGAGATGCCTGACAAGTTCCGCCGGGTGCGCAAGCTCGCCGACGATTACAAGATTATCAACACGCCGATTTATCTCGATTACTTAACCGGCGAGCGCGATCTCCTGTGCAGCCCGTGGACCACCGTGACGCGGAATCCGCAAGGATGGAAAGGGCCCTGCTACCTGATCACGAATGGCCACTACCAGTCCTTCGCCGAGCTGCATCAGGCGACCGACTGGGAGTACTACCGGACCAAGCAGGATATCCGCTGCCGCGACTGCCGCCTGCATTCGGGCTTCGAGGGCACGGTCGCGATGGATTTCGGCAAGAACTTCAAGGATTCCTGGCGGATGGTGCGCCACTATCTCTCGTGAACCGTGGCGGCGCCAATGAGGGTATGAAGCAGCGACAAAATGGCGCCGGCCACAGCGGCGCGGTCGTCGCGGCGTTCGATCTCGAAGAGTACATGCGCGGCCGTGCGGGGCTGGTGGAACAGGCGCTGGCGCAGCAGGTCAAGGCCAGCGATGGCGCCGCGGGCCGCCTGTTCGAGGCGATGCGCTACAGCCTCCTCGCCGGCGGCAAACGTCTGCGTCCGGTCCTCGCGCTCGCCGCCTGTGAAGCGGTCGGTGGCGCGCCTGAGCAGGCCATGAACTTCGCCTGCGCGGTTGAAATGATTCACACCTATTCGCTGATTCACGACGACCTGCCATGCATGGATGACGACGATTTGCGCCGCGGCCGTCCGACCAATCATAAAGTTTACGGCGAAGCGATCGCGACGCTGGCCGGCGACGGCCTGCTGACCGACGCCTTCCGGGTGGTCGCCGGCGGCAATGGCGCATCGCCCGAATTAGTGCTTGCGGCGATCGCTGAATTAGCGGAAGCGGCCGGTTCGGAGGGCATGGTCGGCGGGCAGAGCATCGATCTACTGGGCGAGGGCCGGGCACTTAGTGCGCCGGAGCTCGAGGACCTCCACGGTAAAAAGACCGGCGCACTATTCGTCGCTGCGGTCTGCGGCGGCGCACGCCTGGGCGGGGCCGACGCCGCCGAGCTCGGCAAGCTGCGCGAATATGCGCGAGCACTCGGCTTGGCCTTTCAGGTGGCCGACGATCTGCTCGACGTCGAAGCGACCGCCGAGGAGGTCGGCAAGCGCACCGGCAAGGACGAGGCGCGCGGCAAGGCGACTTATCCCTCCGTGCTCGGGGTCGCGCATTCACGGGAACTCGCGCGCGGGCTGGCCCGGCAGGCGGTCGCGGCGCTCGAGGGTTTCGGCGACAGCGCGACACCCCTGCGGGCGATCGCGGCGTTCGCCGTCGAGCGGAAATTGTGAGCGTCACGCCAGTATCGCTGGGAGCCGGGCTGGATGACGGCCGCAGGCATTCCCGTCAGGCCGTGCTGGTCGAGCCGCGGCGGCTCGAATTGCGCGAGGTCGTCCCGCCCCTTCCAGGGCCGGGTGAGATTCTGCTCGAAATCAAATGCGCCCTGAGCTGCGGGACCGATCTCAAGGCTTTTCGCCGCGGCCATCCGATGTGGCCGATGCCGGCGCAGTTTGGGCATGAATTTGCGGGCGTGGTCGCCGAAGTCGGGACCGGGGTCGCGGATTTTCGCGTCGGCGACGCGCTGATGGCGGCGCCGACGGCGCCATGCGGCGAATGCTTTTTTTGTCTGCGCCAGCAGGAGAATCTTTGTCCTCAGGCGATGGCGAAGATGGTGCTTGGTGGTTACGCCGATTATCTCCTGATCGGCGCGCACGTCGTCGCGCGCAATGCGTTTCGCAAGCCGCCGGAGCTGTCCTTCGAGGAGGCGGCGTTGCTCGAACCGCTGTCCTGCGTGATCCACGCGCAGGAAATGGCGCGCCCCGAACTTCACGAGAGCGTCCTGATAGTAGGCGCCGGCGCGTTCGGCTTGCTGCATACAATCGTCCTCAAGGCGATGGGGGTGCGCGAGGTGGCGGTGGCGGGCCGCGGGGTACAGCGCCTTCGCTGGGCCGGAGAAATTGGCGCCGACCGCGTGATCGACACAGAGGCGACCGGGGTCGAAGCGGCGATCGCTGGAGTCAACCACGGCCACGGACCCGATCTGGTAATCGAATGCACCGGGCAGGTCGCCGGATGGACAGACGCCTTTGCGCGGGTTCGCCGCGGCGGCCGGGTGGTGTTTTTCGGCGGCTGTCCGGTGGGCACCGCGCTGAGCGTCGATACGCGGCGGATGCACTATGACAATCTGACCCTGCTCGCCCCGTTCCATTTCCGCCCGCGCGACGTGCGTCGCGCATTCGATTTGCTGTGCGGGGGGCGGCTGGGCGTTGGTCGGCTGATCAATGCGCGGCGGTCGCTCGCGGAACTTGCGGAGGTGTTCGATCTGCTCGAACGCGGCGCCGCGCTGAAGTGCGCGGTAATTCCTTAGGCGGGCGGGGCGGAGCAGGGGGAAAGGAGGGCACCATGGATCAAACGTCTTATGTTGCAGGCGGCGACGCCGGAGACTCGCGCGTCGGACCGCGCAGCGAGTTCGCCGCCAGGGTCGACTTCACGATCGAACGCGCGCAACGGTCGCTGATCAAGGAACAACATCACGAAGGCTACTGGCAGGGCGCGCTCGAGGCGAACGCGGAGATGAACGCGGAGTACATCATCTTCAATCGCTTCATGGAGCTCGCGCGCGATCCCGAGCTGGAGAAAAAG
>JBOHWF010000123.1:0-21726 GCA_050736455.1 Binataceae bacterium (SeqCode)
TGCTCGCACCGATGGCGGCGGCGCTCGCGCTGGGTATCACCTTCGTGCTCTATCGCACGATCGGCTCGGATTACCTGCCGGCGCTCGACGAAGGCGGCTTCATACTCGATTACGTCGCGCCGGCGCAAAGTACGCTCGAAGATACCCAGGCGCTGGTCGGGAAGATCGAGGGAGTGCTGAAAACCACGCCTGAAGTCGCGGCCTTCTCGCGGCGGACCGGCGCCCAGCTCGGATTTTTTCTCACCGAATCGGACCGTGGTGACATCTCGGTGCGGCTCAAATCCGATCGCCGCCGCGACATTTATGCGGTGATGGATTCCGTCAGACAGAGGATCGCAGCCAGGCTGCCCAAGGTGGAGATCGAGTTTTCGCAGGTGCTGCAGGATCTAATTGGCGACCTGTCGGGCACGCCCGAGCCGGTCGAAGTCAAGGTTTTTGGCGCGGATCAGCGCGCGATCGAAACCGTCGCCGAGGCGATCGCGGGGCGCCTGAGAGGCCTCCCAAATCTGGTCGATGTGAAAAGCGGCCTCGTCCTGAGCAATCCCGAGGAAGACGTGGTCGTCGATCAGGCGGCCGCCGCGCGCTACGGGCTCAACGCCAGTGACGTGCTGGCGACGCTCAAGACCGTCGTCGCCGGCACTGTCGCGACGGAACTCCCGGTGGGCGATCGGCTCTACGGGGTGCGCGTGCGCTACCCCGACGAATTCCATCGCGATCTGGGACGGCTGCCGCAAGTGCTGATGCGCAGCGCCGACGGCGGGCTGGTTCCGCTCTCGAGTCTGACGACGCTGCAATGGAACGGCGAACGCACCGAGCTCGACCGCGAACGGCTGCGCCCGGTCGTGCACGTGACGGCGCGGGTCGAGAACACTGATCTCGGGACCGCCATTGATCGGATCAAAGCGAATCTTGCGGGCTTGGCGCTGCCGCCCGGCGTCGCCCTCGAATTCGGCGGCCTCTACGCCGAGCAGCAGCAGGCCTTTCATCAGCTCGCGCTGGTGCTGGTCGCGGCGCTCGTCGCGATGTTCCTCGTTCTGCTGTGGGAATTCGGACGGCTCACACCCGCGATCGCGATCCTGCTGAGCGCGCTCGCCGGTTTGGCCGGCAGTTTCGCCGCGCTCGAGCTGACCGGCCTGACCCTCAATATCACGTCGTTCATGGGGATCATCATGGTCGCCGGCATCACCGCGAAGAACGGGATTCTGCTGCTCGATCACGCCGAACGGACGATTGCGACCGACGCGCGCGCTGCTTTGATCGAGGCCGCGCAGATTCGCCTGCGTCCAATCCTGATGACCACGGTCGCGACCGCGGCGGGACTGCTGCCGCTGGCGCTGGGACTCGGCGCGGGCGCCAAGGTGCAGCAGCCGCTGGCCGTCGCCGTCATTGGTGGGCTGGTCTTCGCGCTGTTGCTCTCGACTCCCCTCGCGGGCGGTATCTATCTGCTCGGCCCGCATCGGCGAACCGAGGCATGAAATCATTTCTTTGGCGCTGAATCGATCCGCCCGAACCGAGTTTCGCTGGCGCACTTGTAGCCGCATTCGCTAACATCAAGCGCGCGGTCAACCGCGATCGTTCACTCGCTCGCTCTGATCACGGGAGTCATAAGATCAAATGGATTTCAACTATTCCCCGGAGCAGGAAACCTATCGGATGCAGGTGCGGAGCTGGCTCGAAGCCAACCAACCGGCGCCGCTAACCGACGACGAGCGCGCGCGCATCAGCGAGGACCTGCTCTGGGAGCGCAACAAGCGCTGGCACAAGAAGCTCTACGCCAGCGGCTGGATCGGGCTGAGCTGGCCCAAAGAGTACGGCGGCCGCGGCGCCAGCTTCATCGAGCAGCTCATCTTTCAGCAGGAGTTGTCGCGGCTCAATTTGCCGATCGGGGTCAACGTCCTGGGTATCATCATGAATGGCCCGGCGCTGATGCAGTGGGGGACGCCGGAGCAGAAAAAACGCTACCTGCAGCCGATTCTGGAAGCCGAAGAGATCTGGTGCGAGGGGATGTCGGAGCCGGGCGCGGGTTCGGACCTCGCGTCGATTCAAACCCGGGCTGACCTCCAGGGCGACTCATTCATCGTCAATGGGCAGAAGGTCTGGACCACGGGCGCTCAGCGCTCGCAGTTCTGCCAGCTCTTCGTGCGCACCGATCCGAACGTTCCCAAGCATAAGGGGATGAGCGCGTTGATCGTCGATATGCGCAGTCCCGGCGTCACCGTCAAGCCGCTCAGGCAGATCACCGGCGACGCCGATTTCAACGAGATCTTTTTCGAGGACGTGCGCGTGCCGAAGGAGAACCTGCTTGGACCGCTCAACGCCGGATGGCAGGTGCTGGTCGCGACGCTGATGCATGAACGGTTCGGCATCAGCGAGACGATCGCGGGCGGCGAGGTCATCCTGTCACAGCTCATCGAGCTCGCGAAAGCCGTTCCGCTCAACAATTCCCAGGCCGCGGATGATGACGAAATCCGTCAGCAAATCGCGCAGTTCGCCTGCGAGGTGACGGCGAAGAAGTACAGCGGCCTGCGCGCTTTGACCAAACGCCTCAAGGGGCAGCAGCCCGGCGCGGAATCCTCGATCGGCAAGCTGGTCTCGACCGATCTGTCGCAGCGGATGACGAAATTCGCGGCGCGCGTGCTGGGGCCTTACGCCACCCTCGAGCGCCACTCAATGGCTGCGCCCGACGGCGACTGGATGCGCCGGCAGTTGTGGGTCGAGGCGCTGACCATCGCCGGCGGCTCCTCGGCGGTGCAGAAAAACATGATCGGCGAACGCATCCTGCAGCTCCCCAAGGGGTGATCACGCGACCCTGCGACCCGCGTCGAACCATGCAGTCCCGGCTGTTAGAGGATACGGCCAAAGAGAGGGAGAAGTTTCGTCGGCTTGATCCCTCGCGGCTCGCACGCGAGTGCGAAAAGCTCGATGTAAAGGCCGAAAAGGTCCTCGCCGACGAGGGTCTCGCGCACGATCTCGCCGAATGGCCCGAATACTGAGAGGGCTCAACCAAATCATCGGTTAGCGCTGCATCGTCTGGAAAAGCAGGGGCGCCGCTTCAGACATCATCTCGCCGACGATTTCGGAAAGCGGTTTGCTCGGAATCGCGAGCTTCTCGGTCAACGACGTCAGAATCCTCAGGTAGTGCGCCTTTGAGTCCGCGCTGATCGTTTCGAGCCGGCCTTCCATCACCTCGAGGTAGCGGCGATGGACGTCGAAAATTGCCTGGTCTTGCGGATCCGAAAATCCCGATGCGTGCGCCATAGTCGGTTACTCCCGCGACGAGCCGATCAAAATAAAAAGCGCCGGGTGTTGATGCTGATGAGCACGCCGACGGCCGCCATCATCGCGATCAGCGAGGAGCCGCCGTAGCTGACCAACGGGAGCGTGATACCGACGACCGGCAGCATCCCGCTCGCCATCCCGACGTTGATCGCGACCTGCCAGAAAATAATCCCGGTGACGCCGATCGCGAGCAGCGCGCCGAAGCGATCGCGGGCGTGCCGCGCGATCCACGCGCCGCGCAGGATTAGCGCGGTGTAGAGCCCCAGCAACAGCATCGTGCCGGCAAAGCCAAACTCCTCGGCAAAGACCGCGAAGATAAAGTCCGTCGTCTGCTCCGGCAGGAAATTCAGCCGCGCCTGCGTGCCCTTGAACAGTCCTTTCCCCCAGGCGCCGCCCGAACCGATCGCGATTTCGGACTGGATAATGTGATATCCCGAGCCGAGCGGATCGGATTGCGGATTGAGAAAGCTGACGAGCCGCTCGCGCTGATAAGGCTTGAGGTAATGCCAGGCCATCGGCGCCGCCAGCATCGCCGCGAGCATCAGCGCCGCCGCGGTGCGCCAATTCAGTCCGCCGACGAAAATCAGCGTCGCCGTGATCAGCACCAGGATCAGCGCGGTGCCGAGGTCGGGCTGTTTCAAGACCAGGCCGGCGGGAACCGCGAGCAGAAGCGCCGGAATGATGATGTGGCTCAGATTCCAGCCGCCGCGCGGCGGCTCTTCGCGCAGATAACGGACCATCACGAGCGCCACCGCCAGCTTGGCGACCTCCGAAGGCTCGAGCTTGAGCACGCCGAGATTGATCCAGCGCCGGGAACCGCCGGTGCTATGACCGGCGACGGCAACCACGACAAGCAGGCCGACCGCAACCGCATAGATCAGATAGGCGTAAGAGCTGAGCGAGCGGTAGTCGAAGAGCGCGGTTGCCGTCATCAGGGCGACGCCGATTGCGACCCAGGTCAACTGGCGCACGACCAGCGGATCGAGTCCGTGGCGTGTGTTGCCCCAGGTCGCGCTGAGCACGCTCATCACGCCGACGCCGGCCAGCGCCAGCGCCAACACAAACACGCTCCAATCGAAGTGATAGATGATGCGCCGGTCGAGCGCCGCCATGATGACCTAATCCGCGAGCGGATCAACCGCGTAGTGCTGATCGGCGTCCGGGTTTTTCGCGGGTACGCCGCCCTGCGGCGGATTCAACTCGAAGAATTTCTGCAGCACCACCTTGACCGCCGGCGCCGCCGTGCTGCCGCCATGGCCCGCGTGCTCGATAATGCAGGCGATCGCAATCTGCGGATGGTCGAGCGGCGCGAAGGCGATGAACCAGCCGTGATCGCGATACTGCTCGGGCAGAGCGTTTTCCTTCGTGCGCTCGCCCTGCGCCTCCTTGACCACCTGCGCAGTGCCGGTCTTGCCTGCGACGACGACGTTGTCCATCTTGGCGCCGTGCGCGGTGCCGTCGGGCTGGTTAACCACGCCGGACATTCCGGCGCGCACCAGTTCCAGAACTTCGGGATCGATATGCACCTGGCTTTGGACAATCGGCGGGAAGACTTTGACCTGGCTGCCGTCGATGGCGTCGACTTCCTTGACGAACTGCGGCTTAAAGAGCGTCCCGCCGTTCGCCACGGCCTCGGCAAGATCGGCGAGCTGGATCGGGGTCGCGCCGACGTAGCCCTGGCCGATCGCGACGGAAAGCGTCTCGGCCGGATACCAACGCTCGCCGAAGCGCCGCTCCTTCCATTCGGTCGAAGGCATCACGCCAGCGCGTTCGTTGTCGAGATCGATTCCGCTTTTTTTGCCGAGACCGAGCGCATGCGCCCACGCCGCCAGCCGATCGATCCCGAGATGCTGGCCGACGTTGTAGAAAAAGACGTCGCAGGATTCGACGATCGCGCGATGGAGGGCGATCGAGCCGTGGCCCTGCTTGCGCCAGCAGCGATATTCGCGGCCGCCGAAATAGAGTCCGCCCGTACAGTCATAGTCAGTTTCCGGCGTCAAAGTGTGATCTTCCAGTCCGGCGATCGAGTCGACCACCTTAAAGGTCGAGCCCGGCGGATAGACCCCCTGGATCACGCGATTCGAGAGCGGATGCCTGGGGTCGGTGGTCAGGGTCCGCCACATCGCCGGAGTGATGCCACCGGTAAAGGTATTCGGGTCAAAGGCCGGATGACTCGCCATCGCGAGGATGTAGCCGGTGTTGGGATCGATCGCGACGATCGCGCCGGCGCGATCGCCGATCGCCTCCTCAGCAGCCTGCTGCAGGTCGAGATCAATCGTCATGACCACGCTGTTGCCGGGACGCTCGGGAATATCGCGCAGCGTGCGCAGCCGCCGCCCGACCGAGTCCACTTCGATCTCCTGGCCGCCGCTGTCGCCGCGCAGGCTCCGCTCCCAGGTGCGCTCGAGCCCGAATTTTCCGATCTCGTCGCCCATCCGGTAATCGGGCAGGCGATTGAGGTCGCGCAGCGTAACCTCGCCGACGTAGCCGAGCAAGTGCGCGGCGAGCGTCCCGTAGATGTAGTGGCGGCGCGGCTCGACCTGCAGGCTGACGCCGGGCAATTCGAGCTGATGGGTCTCGAGCGCGACCACCTGCGGCCATTTGAGATGCTCCGCTACAATCACCGGCTCGAATTCCGGACGTCCCTGATCGTCGGCCTCGTCAAGTTTTTTGGCGACGCCATTCTGCCCCAGGAGCTTTTCCAGTTTCGCCGAGGTCGCCGCCAGCTCCGGCGCGTCCTCGGGCACCATCACCGCGGCGAACGACGGATGGGTGTCAACCAGCGGCCGGTGGCGGACGTCATAAACCAAACCGCGCAGCGCCGGCAGGCGTTGCAGCCGGATCCGATTGCGGTCGGCCAGCTCCGCCATCTCATGATGCTTGATCAACTGCAGGTAGTAGAGCCGGACCGCGGCGGCCGACAACACCACGAGCATGACCGCGACCAGCCCGGCGATTCGCGGCTCGAGTCGCGGAATCGGCCGATGCTTACTGCGCTTGGCGAATCTGGCCACGCTTTACCTTGGCGCTAGCTCTATTCCCGTGAACTGCCCGAGCGCAATCCGACGAGCCGCGTCGCGCTTTTCATAGTGGCAAAAATCGCCGGCGCGCACAGCGCCGTCAGCGCCGCCTGAATCAGGATCGCGGGCGTCAGCAGCGCCAGATTTTCCGGCCGCGTCCAGCCCGAACTCACAAGGTTGCTGCCCAGTGCACAGAGCAGGACGCCGCCGAATACCGCCATCACGCCGAGAACCCGGCCCGGCGAGAAGACCGCCCGCGACAGCCAGTACGTCAAAATGAAGACCAGGGTAAAAATCAAGGCGTTGAGCCCGAGCTGGCTGCCGGAAACCGCGTCGGTCGCGTAGCCAATCGCGAAAGCCGCCAGCGCCGCGAGCATCCCGCGATGGCGCAGGCCGAGATCCACGACCAGCACCAGCGTCAGCTCGGGCACGAGAATCTCGAACGGCAACAGGCGCGGGAGCGTCGTCTGCAGCGCCAGGGCGGCCACCGTCGCGATCGCGAACAAAGCCAACAACCGCACCTCCGTAATCTCCTAACGCAGCTCCAGCGGGCGGCCGAGTCCGCCAGGCGCGGCCCAAGACCAGACTCGCCTGCTCGGCTTCACTCGGTTGCGCCGAGTCAGTCGTGATCGTCGATTTGCAGTTCGGGCGGCTTTTGCGTCAAGACCAGCACCTGCTCGAGCTTGCGAAAATCCGCGGCTGGCGCGACCTCGATGTTAAGAAACAAGCCCGGACCCTCCTGCGAGACCCGAGCGACCTCGCCCACCAGCAGGCCGCGCGGGAAAATTCCGTCCATGCCCGAGGTCACGATCGCGTCGCCGGGCTTCAGGTCCCCGGTGCGATCCACGTATTTGAGCGTGAGGCCGTCGTCGGGCACCCCGGCGACGATACCGCGCGCGCGGCTGCGCTGATCGATCGCGTCGAGCGCGGAGTTGTGATCGTCAATCAGCAGCACGCGCGCCGCGTCCGGCGCCACCGCGATCAGCTTGCCGACCACGCCCGCCGCCGCAATCACCGCCATGTCGCGGCGGAAGCCGCTGCGCGAGCCCTGCCCGATGATCAGCGTGCGCGAGAGCCCGGTGGCGTCGCTGCCGATTACATTGGCGGCGATCGCCTTGGTCGCGAGCGCGTCGCGCAGCTCGAGCAGATCGCCCAAGCGGCGATTTTCGGCTTCGAGTTCAGCCGTGCGCGCGCGCTGGCTCTCAAGCTCCGCGAGCTCTTTGCGCAACGCATCGTTTTGCCGCCGCGTCCCGACCAGCTCGAGGTAGTCGTGGATGAACCCGCTCGCCTCGGCGCTGAAGCCGGCCTCGAGGGCCTGCACCGGCCGCAGCAATTCAATTAGCGCAATCGCCGGCCGGCTGGCGCGCGCGCCCGGCCGCGTGCCCGACAAAAGCAGATGCAGCGCCAAAATCAGCAGCGTACCCGCGGTCAGCGCCACGCGGTTACGCCAGAGGAAAGAGCTTCTCACCTGCGCTCCCGGCGCCGGGGACCTTCCTGATCAGTCTCTGCTGTGATCGCGGCCTGCGGCGGCTAATCCACGGTGACATCGCGCAACAGCGACAGTTCGTCGAGCACCTTTCCGGCGCCCATCACCACAGCGGTCAGCGGATCATCGGCGAGCGTGACCGGCAGCCCGGTCTCCTCGCGCAGCAGGACGTCGAGGTTGCGCAGCAGCGAGCCACCCCCCGCCAGCACGATGCCTTTCTCGACGATGTCCGAAGCGAGCTCCGGCGGCGTCCGCTCGAGCGCGATGCGCACCGACTCGACCACCTGATGGACCGGCTCCATCAGCGCCTCGCGAATCTCTTCGTCGGTGATCTCGATGATCTTCGGCACCCCGGCGACGAGGTCGCGCCCCTTGATCTCCATCGTCTGGATCTCGTTGCCCGGGTAGGCGGAGCCGATCGTAATCTTGATCAACTCGGCCGTGCGCTCGCCGATCAGCAGATTGTACTTGCGCTTGATGTGCTGGATGATCGCCTCGTCCATCTTGTCGCCGGCCACCCGCACCGAACGCGAGAAGACCACGCCCGCCAGCGAGATCACGGCTACTTCGGTCGTGCCGCCGCCGATATCCACGATCATGTTGCCGGTCGGCTCGGTGATCGGCAGCCCGGCGCCAATCGCCGCGGCCATCGGCTCTTCGATCAGATAGACCTCGTGCGCCCCAGCCGATTCCGCCGACTCACGCACCGCCCGCTTTTCGACCGCCGTGATACCGAACGGCACGCAGATCACGATCCGCGGCCGCACCAGCAGCTTGCGGTTGTGGGTTTTCTGGATGAAGTGCTTGAGCATGCTCTCGGTGATCTCGAAGTCGGCAATCACACCGTCCTTGAGCGGCCGAATCGCGACGATCGAGCCTGGCGTCCGGCCGAGCATTTTCTTCGCTTCGGCGCCGATCGCCAGCACGCGGCGGCCACCCCGCGAGTCCTTCTGCACCGCCACCACCGAGGGTTCATTGCAGACGATGCCCTGGCCCTTGACATAGATCAGGGTATTGGCGGTGCCCAGGTCAATTGCCAGATCGTGCGAAAACCAGCCGAAGAGTGAACTGAAAGCCACGGATTATGCCCCCATGAACGGCCGGACCTCAGCCCGGACGCGCGCCCCCTACCTCTAAAACCCAACCCCAAGCGACCCGCTGTGTTTGCGCGCCTGACGGAGACATCAAGCGATCGCATCTACAAAAAATTTACAGACATGCCCCGGCGCACGCAACTATTAAAGGCGTAATTGCGGTTTGGAAAGCCGCTCGTCTATGATGGACTCACCATGCTGGAAGCGATTCGCCGCTACGCCTACTCTTGGGTGACGCGAGCTCTGCTGTTGGTTCTTATCGCGGCCTTTGTGATTTTTTTTGGCGGACTCGGCAGCTACTTTCTGCAAGTCAAGCCGGTCGCCTCAGTGGATTGCTACACTTATCTGTATCTCTTCACGTTGCCGGGATGCCGCACTATCCTGCCCGACGAGATCGATCGCGAAGCCGGCACCATCCGCCGCTCCGTGCAAAACGCGCGTGGCGAAGACGCCGAGCAGATGCTGGCGAGCGTCAACTTGCGGCAGATCGCGGTCGAGAGCCTGATCGAACAGATCCTGATCGAGCGCGAGGCCCACAAACTGGGTCTCGCGGTCAGCGACGAGGACCTCGGCAAGGCCATCGCCTCGCAGGCGGCGTTTCAGGACGATGGACAATTTAATGAGGCCCGCTACGAGCAGATCCTGCGCGACAACCAACTCGAGCCGGCCGCCTTCGAGAGCGAGACGCGCGGCAAAATCCTCTCGGACACGCTGCGCTTCATGGTCAGCGACGCGGTCACCGCCAGCCCCGACGAAGCCCGCGCCGAATTCAATCGTCTCGGGCAAAAGATCGCCCTCGAATACCTGGAATTTCCCTACGCGAACTTCGCGACCAGCCGTCCATCCGATTTGGAGATCGCCAAGTTCTATCACGACAATGAAGAGTCCTTCCGCGATCCCGAGCGCGCGAAAATCGTGTTTATTCGCTACGACGCCGCCGCGCTCGCCCCCAAGGAGCCGCCCGCGTCAACCGCCATTGCGGATTTCTACGAACAAAATCAGAAGCTCTTTTCTCATCCCCAGCAGATTCACGCTCGTCATATCCTGCTCCGCCTGGACGCCGCCGCGAGCCCGTCAGAAAAAGCCGCGACCAAGGCGCAAGCCGAGGAGTTGGTGCAAAGGATTAAGTCGGGCGCTTCCTTTGCCGAGCTTGCAAAAGAGTTCTCCGATGATCCGGGCTCCAAAGAAAGCGGCGGCGACCTCGGCTATATCGCGCGCGGCGAGCTGGTCAAGCCCTTCGAGGAGGTCGCGTTCAAGCTCAAGCCCGGCGAGCTGGGTATCGCGCAAACCCAGTTCGGCTTTCACGTGATTCAGGTCGAGGATGCCAGGAACTCGAAAGTCGAGACCCTCGAAGAAGCGCGCCCGCGCATCATCGCGATGCTCAACGAGAAGCAGGGCCAGAGCGTAGCGAAACAGTATATGAATCAAGACCTTGCAGCAGCCGGCGAAGGTCGCGACCTCAAGGAGCTCGCCAAGAAGCGCGGCCTGGTTGCGATCGAGACACCCTACTTCGCCGACGACGCAACCATCAAAGGTGCGGAAGACATCCCGGGGCTGACCAAGGAGGCCTTCGCGATGCAGCCCGGCGAGATTCATTCGCTCACCAAAGGACCGGCGCCGTTGCTGCTCAAGCTCATCGACCGCAAGCCCACGCGCATCCCGCCGCTGAATGAAATCAAGGATCGCGTGGCTGCCGTGATGATCCGGATGCGCGCCGAGGCCCAGGCGGCGCAGGCGTCTGCCGCGATCCTCAAGCAGGTGCGCGCGCCGGGCGCCTTCGACGCCGTGGTGGCGGCCAATCATCTGCAGGTCAAAAACACCGGTGAGTTCGTCCGCGCCGGCGGCAATATCCCCGGAATCGGGCATTTTCAGGCCGCGGTCGAGGCGGCCGCCACGGTACCCACGCTGCCGGGTGTGGTCGATCGCGTGATGGAGAACGGCGGTAATTCCTACATCTTCCGCGTGGTTTCGCGCACCGCGCCCGGCGATGCCGATTGGAAGGCGCTCGGCCCCGACTTCAGCACGCGCTTTCTTCAGCAACAGCGCCAGCTCGCCTGGAGCAGTTTCGTCAGCAATCTCAAGCGCCAGGCGCTGATCGTCGTGCACAGCGATCTGATCGGAAGCTCATCAGCCAACTCGTAACGTTATGGCCGATTCGAATCTCGATCCTCCTCTGCCGGCAGTTGAACTGAGCGATTTTTCCCTGCCCGGTCAGGGCCTGAGCGCCCTCCTGATTCACGGCCTGACCGGGACTCCCTACGAGATGCGCTACCTCGGCGAGCGCCTGGCCGCCGCCGGCATCCGCGTGCACGGCGTCAAGCTGGCAGGCCACGCAAGTGCACCCGAGGCGCTCGGCGCCACCAGCCACACGAACTGGTATGAAAGCGTGATCGCCGGCTTCGAACGGCTGCGCGCCTACGGCGACCCGATCGTGGTGGCCGGGCTTTCGATGGGCGCGCTGCTCGGCGCTCGCCTCGCGATCGAACAGCCCGAGGGAGTCGTAGCGCTCGCGATGTTGTCGCCAGCCCTTTTCATCCCGCGTCGCGCGCAACTCCTGCTCCGCTTGCTGCGGCCTCTGGGGCGCGAAGATCGAATCTATTTCCGCACTCCCGAAGGCGCCGATATTCATGATGCCGCCGCCCGACAGGTCCATCCGGGGAGTCGCCTGCTTCCGCTGCGCGCGGCGCTGAATCTGCTCGTGCTCAGCGCTCATGTGCGGCAGCGGCTGCGCGCCCTCGAGCAGCCGGTGCTGCTGATCCACAGCCGCCAGGACCATGTCTGTCCGTTCGGCAGCAATACCCGGTTCTTGACGAAGCGCCTGCGCCGGATGCGGCTGGTTGCGCTCGACGAGAGCTTTCACGTAATCACAGTTGACAGCGAAAAGGCGCGCGTCGCCCAGGAAGTGATCGCGTTCATGGGCGATTACCGCGCAGCGCCTCGCGCCGCCTGCGCCTGATCAACATCCGCGCAGCCAAGGCCCGGAGACTATCGATGGATTTAAGCTTCAGCCCCGAAGAGGAACGCTTTCGTGAGCGCGCGCGCAAATTTTTCGCGGATAACCTGCCGCCCGGATGGGCCGGCGGGAGCGGCCGCCCATCAGGCGTCTCGCAACTCGAGTTTCTGCGCGATTGGCAACGGCGCCTCGCCGCCAATGGCTTCCTCGGGATGGCCTGGCCCAGGGAATACGGTGGTCAGGGCGCCAGCCAGATCGAAACGGCGATTTTCAATGAAGAGTCCGCACGAGTCCGCGCCCCCGGTCCGTTGAACCTAATCGGTCTGTCGATGGTCGGGCCGACCCTCATGAGTCACGGCACGCCCGAGCAGAAAGAGCGCTTCCTCGCCAAAATCATGAGCGCCGACGAGATCTGGTGCCAGGGTTTTTCCGAACCCAACTCAGGCTCCGATGTCGCCTCGCTGAGCACCCGCGCCGAACTCCAGGGCGACGAATTTGTCGTCAACGGCCAGAAGGTCTGGACCACGCTCGCGCATATCTCACAATGGTGCATGTTGATCGCGCGCACCGACCCGAACGCCCCGAAGCATCGCGGCATCTCCTGCCTGCTGATCGACATGAAAACGCCCGGAATCACGGTCAAGCCGCTGCGCCAGTTGACCGGCGAAGCCGAATTCAACGAGCTGTTCTTCGACGAAGTGCGGGTGCCGCGCGCCAACCTGCTCGGGCCGCTCAACGAAGGCTGGCGCGTCGCCACCACCACGCTGATGAATGAGCGCGGCACCAGCGCGCTGGCGCAGGTCATGCGCTATCGCATCGTCTTCGACGAAATCGTGGACCTCGCACGCAAAACGAGTCGCCACGGGCGACCCGCGACGCAAGACTCGATACTGCGCCAACAACTGGCCCAGTTCCACGTAGACCTCGAGATGGCGCGTTTCACCGCTTACCGAACCTTCTCGAAAATCTTGAAAGGCGGCGACCCCGGCCCGGTCGGCTCGATCTCGAAGCTCGCCTGGTCCGAGCTCAATCAGCGCATGATGGAATTCGTGGTCGCTCTCGAAGGCCCGGCTAGCCAGCTCATGCGAGGATCCCCGCACGCTGTCCAGAGCGGCCGCTGGCAGCATCACTTCATGCGCTCACGCGCCAACACGATCGAAGCGGGCACCTCCGAGATTCAGCGCAACATAATCGCCGAGCGCGTCCTCGGCCTGCCGAAATCGCGCTGAGCCGCGCGGTTGCGGACTCCGTCACAGGCCGCTAGCGCTCCTCGGAATTTTCTTCTTCCTCCTCCTGCACCATCGCGGTCGGTAGCACCTTGGGGTCGAGGTCCTCGAGGAACCGCGAGACCCGCCCCATCACGTGACCGAGCTGACGATCGATCATGTAGATGGGGTAGCTGATGTAGAGTTCGTCGCGCGCGCGAGTGCTCGCCACGTACATCAGGCGCCGTTCCTCTTCGAGATCGTCGGGCCGCACGCTCATCGGAGCGGGAAAACGCCCGTCGGCCGCCCAGATCAGGAAGACCACGCGCCATTCGAGGCCTTTGGCCGAATGGATCGTGCTGAGCGTCAGGTAGCCTTCCTCGGGATCGATTGCGAGCACGTCGCCGATCGAATCGTTGGGCGGCTCGAGCGCCATGTCGGCCAGCATCGTTTCGAGACCCTGGTAACGCTCGGCGAGGCCCTGGAAGTGCTCGAGGTCGCGTTCGCGCTTGGGGTAATCGTCGGGGTAGGCCTCACGCAGGATCGGCGCGTAGTAGACCACGACCTCCGCGAGCTGGTCGGCGGGCCGCGTCGCTTCGCGCAGGCTGGCGAGCAGCTTCGCCAGCCGCGTGCATCCCTGGGCCGCCGCTTGCATCCGCGCCCCGAACGCATTAGCGACCCGCACCAACGCTTCTTCCGGGACGGCCTCGCCGACGATCGCTTCGACCAACTGATGCGCCCGGCGGCTGCCGACGCCCGCGATCAGCATCAGCGCGCGCATCCACGAGATCGCGTCAGATGGATTCGCGATGACGCGCAGATGGGCCAGCACGTCCTTGATATGCGCGGTCTCGATAAACTTAAAGCCGCCGCGTTTGACGAACGGGATGTCGCGCCGCTGCAATTCGAGTTCGAGGTCAAACGAGTGGAAACTCGAACGAAAGAGCACCGCGATTTCGCCGAGCAGGACGCCGTCCTCACGCAACTCCAGGATGCGCTGGGCGACAAACCGCGATTGCATATGTTCGTCGGCGGCCCGCACCAGCATCGGCCGAAGTTCACCCGCGCGCCGGGTAAACAGCGCCTTGGTATATTTTTCACTCGCGCGCGCGATCACTTCATTGGCGACGTCGAGAATCCCCTGGATCGAACGATAGTTCTCCTCGAGCTTGACGACGCGGGCGCCGGGGAAGATCACCGGGAAATCCATGATGTTGCGGAAGTTCGCGCCGCGAAACGCATAGATCGATTGCGCGTCGTCGCCTACCGCCATCACGTTCTGATGGGTCGCCGCGAGCAGCCGCACCAGCTCCGCCTGGATGACGTTGGTGTCCTGATACTCGTCGATCATGATGTAGCGATAGCTCGCCGAGAGCCGCCGCCGGGCCGGCTCGTCGGTGGTCAGCAGCTCGGCGAGGCGATATAGCAGGTCGTCGTAGTCGAGCAGCCCGCCCGCGCGCTTGTACTCCTCGTAGGCTTGCGCGATCGCATTGATCGCCTCGGCGTGATCCAGCAGATGGGGAAAATCGCTCTCGAGCTCGGCCTGCAGCGCGCGATTTTTGTTGCGCGCCATGCTCAGCGCCTCGGCGATAGTCCCTTTTTTCGGAAAACGCCGATCCTTCGATCCGAGTTCGAGCCGCGCGCGGACCAGATTGACCGCATCCTCCATGTCGCCGCGATCGAGAATCGTGAAGTTCGGTTTGAGCCCGATCGCCGAGCCCATCTGCCGCAGCACCTGATTGGCGAATGAATGGAACGTGCCGCCGGCCACGTCGCTGCCGCGATCGCCGATTAGCTGCTCAACCCGCCGGAGCATCTCCTGCGCCGCGCGCCGGGTGAAGGTCAACAGGAGAATCGCCGCGGGCGGGACGCCGCTCTCGATCAGCCGCGCGACACGATAGATCAGCGTGCGGGTCTTGCCCGAGCCGGCCCCGGCGATCACGAGCAGCGGGCCGTCGCGATGGGTCACGGCGTCGAGCTGCTGCGGGTTGAGCACCTCGGCATAGCGGATGCGGAAACCGCGTTCGACGTTTTCATCGGTCGCGGCCGGCTTTCTGAGAGTTATGACCTTGTCGGACACCGCGTCGTGAATTCTAGCATGGCGCCACGAATTTACTTTTGAAGCAGATTCGACGTCCGCGCGTCTGCCGACTGGAGTTTTCGGATTCTAGCGACTACAGCTAGCGGAGACGCCTCGCGCGTCGCAGCGCGCAGGCGAGTCTGCGAGCTGCGTAAAACTTCAGAGATCCATCCCAAGTAAACTGGAGAGGAGATCACGTCATGAATTTTGGCCTGCTGATGTCTTTTCGCAACTCGTCGCGCAAGGAGCTGTCGTACTCCGAGCTCTACCGCAAACACGTCGATCTCTGTGTCGAGGCTGAGGAGCTGGGTTTCGATACGATTTGGCTGACCGAGCATCATTTCGTCGATGACGGCTACTCACCGACGATGATGCCGTTGGCGGCAGCGATCGCCGCGCGCACGAAAAAGATCCGCATCGGCACGTTTGTGCTGTTGATGCCGCTGCACGATCCGCTCCACGTCGCCGAGGAAGCGGTGACCGTCGATGCGCTCTCGAACGGCCGCTTCGACCTCGGTCTCGGCCAGGGCTATGTGCCGCGCGAGTTTGCCGGCTTCAACATTCCGCGCGAGCAGCGCAGCCGCCGCCTGCGCGAGGGCGTCGAGATCGTACGGCGGCTCTTCACCGAGGACAACGTCACCTTTGAGGGCAAGTGCTACACCGTTCGCGACGCGACGCTCTACCCGAAGCCGACACAGCAGCCTCATCCACCGATCTGGATCGGCGCGCGTTCGCGCCCGGCGACCGAGCGGGCGGCGCGTAATGGCTACCATCTGGCGGGCACCGGCGAGCATCAGGTCCGCATCTATCGCGAAGCGCTGGTCGCGGCCGGACGCAATCCGGCGGATTTCAACATCGCACAGTTACGCTTCGGCTTTCTTGCCACAAAACGCGAGAAAGCCTGGGACGAGTGTGAATTCGCGCTCCATTACCTGCTCACCCGCTATGGCGACTGGATCGCCGAGGCCAACGATGTTCCGGGCGACGAGAAGTACCGCCAGATTCCGCCGGTCGGCGAGCTGCGCAAGAGCAACGACGCCGGCATGATCGGCGAGGGTTTCATGATCGGCACGCCGGACGACGCGATCGCGCAAATCGAGCAGATCGAGGGCCACGCCACCCATCTCGCGCTCGGGTTGGCCCTGCCCGGCATCGAGCCCAAGAAGATTCGCGCGTCGATGAAGCTCTTCGCAGAGCAGGTGATGCCACATTTCCGCCGCAGAGGAAGATCGCGCAAAGCCGCGGCGTAGCGAATTCGCAGGTTCCTGGGATTCCCGCGTCAGGCGGGACCGTTCATAGCAGGCGGGATCGTTCATAGGATGAGGCGGGACCGGCGGCGCGATTGTCTGGACGATCGAGTTGCGCTAGCGTTTACCGCGGTCCCTCGATGCTGAAGAGCTTGGAGCGCGGTTCTTGCCGACGCGGGCGCGCAGCCGCCCTTGCCGCCGCGGCGCTATTGCTGCTCGTCCAATCCTTCGCCGCCGCGCATTACCATCAGGGCGATCCACGCCTGGGACTGACCCACAGCAGCCGCATCGCTGAGGCCGACGCGCTCTGCGCGGTTTGCGCCTTTCATTTCCACTCGCCGACGAATTCGCATCCGGGGTCCGCGCTGCCCGGCGCCGCGCCGCTCGAATATCGAGTCGCGGCAGAGCCGGTCGGCGCGCGGCATCCCTGCGTCATTTCCCGCCCCTCCCCGCGAGCCCCGCCGCTGTCCGCATAGTTCCGCGGTTTCCGAGCCTTTGAATGCGTACCGACGCCCGGCCGCGGCCGGTCGTCGGGCCGCGCAGCCCGTGGGTCGCAGCGGTGGAGAGGCTACCCATTGGAGATCGAGATGCGCAGATTTGCAGCGATTGCGCTCGCCCTCGTGGCGGCGCTCGGACTGATATTCGCGGCTTCGAGCCATGCGGCCGCGGCGGCGTCACGTAGTAGTATTACGGGCAATATCAAAGATGCCCTGGGCCGGCCGCTCGCGGACGTTGAGCTGATATTGCAGCGCGCGAGCGGCAAGATCGTTGCCCGGACCAGGAGCGACCAGAACGGTCACTTCCAGTTCGGCGGGGTGGCCGCGGGCAGCTACGCCGTAGTCGCAAACAAGTCCGGGTTCCGAACCGCGGCGAGCATCGTCGAGGTCGGCCCGACGGGCGCGAAGCCGCTCGCGATCGCGCTCGAGTCCGAGGCGCCGTTGAGCCTGAAGGTGGCCGCCAAACGCCTGGAGGTCGCCCGCAATGGCTTGAGTCTCGAGACCGGTGGCAGCGTCTATACCTTCAATCAGCAGGCAATCCGGAATCTGCCGCAAGGCGGCAACACAGCGCTGAACCAGGTGCTGCTGCAAGCGCCGAGCGTCGCGCAAGACTCCTTCGGACAAGTCCATATTCGCGGCGAACACGGCGAGATCCAGTACCGCGTCAACGGCATCGAATTGCCTGAGGGCGTCAGCAGCGGATTCTCGCAGACCTTCAGCCCGCGCTTCGCCCAGAGCGTCTCGCTGCTCGAAGGCGCGCTACCGGCGCAGTACGGCTATCACACCGCCGGAGTGGTTTCGATTCAAAGCAAGAGCGGCGACAGCCTCAATGGCGGCGACCTCGAAATCTACGGCGGCCAGCGCTACACGCTGCAGCCGAGCTTCGAGCTCGGCGGCTCGAAGGGGAGTTGGAGCTATTATACGAGCGGCTTCTATCTGCAGAATGATCGCGGACTCGAACCGCCGACGCCCGGGCCGCAGGCGCTCCACGATTTCACGACGATCGGCAGCGGCTTTGCCTATGTCTCGGATATTCTCAGTCCGACCACCCGGCTGAGCTTCGTCGGTGGCTTCAACCTCTCGAACTTCCAAATCCCGGCTAACCCGGATCAGCCGCAGGTGTTCCCGCTGGCCGGAGTGCCAAGTTTCCCGTCGGCGAATATCCGCGAGACCCAGCTCGAGCAGAATTACTATGGCGTGCTCGCCCTGCAAGGCTTGATCGGGAGGGCGATCGATTATCAGGTCGCGGCCTTCACCAGATACTCGACGCTGTCTTTTCATCCCGATCAGCCGGGCGATCTGATCTTCAACGGCATCGCCTCGCGGGATTTCCGCGGCGACTGGGCCAGCGGGCTGCAGGGCGACTTCGCCTATCGCGCGCTCGCGCACCACACCGTTCGCGCCGGTTACTACTTCAGCGGCGAGCGCGCCGAGATCGACAATCACGCGCTGGTCTTTGCGGGCGGCGCCGCAGGCCCGACCAGCGATATTCCCGAGGCGCGGCTTGATAACACCGCGCTGGTGGCGTGGAACTACGGCGTCTATCTCCAGGACGAATGGCGCCCGCTCGAAAAGCTGACGCTGAACTACGGCGTGCGGTTCGATTTGTACGACGGCATCACGCGCTCGGATCAGTTCAGTCCGCGCGTCAGCGCCGTGTATAAATTGTTCGACGGCGGCGAGTTCTTTCAAGGAACCGCGCTACATGCGGCCTATGCGCGCTACTTCACGCCGCCACCGCTCGAGTCGGTGTCGGGCGAAGATCTCGCCAGGTTCGCCGGTACGACCAATGCGCCGGCGGTTAATCAGGACACCCACATCTCGCCGGAGCGCGCACACTACTTCGACGCGGGTATCACGCAGAATCTGCCGTATAATATCAAGCTCGATCTGGATAGCTACTATAAAAAGTCCACCAACCTGATTGATGAGGGGCAGTTCGGTGCGACGCTGGTCTTCACTCCGTTCAATTATGCGAAGGGACGCCAATACGGAGTCGAATTTACCATTTCGATGAACCCGTTAAAGAATCTGACGTTCTATAGCAACTTCGCCTACTCAGTCGCGCAGGGAATAAATATAGTCTCGGATCAATTCCTCTTCGGCGCAGACGCACTTGCATTTATCCGAAAGCACTATGTCTTTCTCGACCACGATCAGACTTTCAGCCAGTCGGCGGGAATCGCCTACAATCTGAGCGGATTCCTGTTCACGTTGAACGATATCTACGGCAGCGGCCTGCGGAGCGGCTTCGCGAACACCGGAAATCAGCCGTTCTATGTTCAGTTCGATGCCGGCATCGTCAGGCCGTTCACCCTAGTCTCGATCGGCAAGCTCGAAGCGCGCGTGGCCGTAGTAAACTTGGGCGACTGGATCTATCCGAT
Source organism: Binataceae bacterium (SeqCode) (assembly GCA_050736455.1). GTDB lineage: Bacteria > Desulfobacterota > Binatia > Binatales > Binataceae > JAJPHI01. The sequence goes on from JBOHWF010000123.1 coordinate 19,246, forward strand.
TCGCAGCGGGTCGGGGATCGGTGTGTTCGCCCCGCAGTTCGGTCCGCGCCGCAGTTTCTATGGCGGCCTCAAATGGTTCATTCCTTTTTTCAACCGGCAGGGATCGATTCAGTGAAAGAGCAGGCCGGAAAACCAGGACATATGAGACACAAAAAAGCTTTATGGGTGACTGACGATGAGTGAACTGTCCGGCGCCTGGGAGGCGCTTAAATTCGGCGGCGCGATGGTCTATCCGCTGCTCTTTCTGGGCGCGGTGAGCATTGCCCTTATCCTCGATCGTGCGGCGTGCTATCGGCGGATGCTGCGGCTGCCGCGTGGCCTCGCCGAGTTGGTCGAGACCTACGGTTTCGCGTGGCCACAGCTCGAAGCGGACCTCGAAACCCTCTCCAGCGCGAATGCTTACCGGCGCTTCTTCGGCGTCATCGCGGTTAACCGCGCCCGCCCGGCCTGGTGGGTCGAATCCCGCGCAAGCGACGAGGCCGGCGGGATCGAGAAGGCGCTGAGCCGCGGCCTCTGGATACTCGAAACCGTGGTGACGGCGGCGCCGCTGATGGGCCTGCTCGGCACCATCACCGGCATGATGCAGGCGTTCAAGGTGATCGGCGCCTCAAGCCTGGTCGCGCCGACCCAGGTCACCGCCGGCGTCGCCCAGGCGCTGATCGCGACCGCGCTCGGCCTGCTGATCGCACTGTTCGCATTGTTTGCCTTCAACTTTTTCGCGCGCGTACAGTCGCGCGCGTTGGATCAATTGGAGCGGCTGGGCTCACGGCTCATCGATCATATCCGGCTCGATCAGGAAAACCGCATCGATGAAATCGGCGGCCGAGACCGCGAGCCGCCGATTACCGCGATCAAAGCCGGCCGCGGCGCTGCGCGATGAAGCTCGCACGCTCGCGCGCGCCGCGCCGCGGACGGATCGAGATCATCCCCATGATCGACGTGATGTTTTTCCTGCTGGTGACCTTCATGCTGGCGTCGCTCTCGATGCAGAGCCTCAACTCGATCACCGTCAACCTGCCGCAGGGCGACGCGCCCAACCTCAATCATCCGGAGCCGATCACCCTGACCGTCACCAAAGACAGCCGGATCTTTCTCGACAAGACTCCGGCCACCCTCGAGACTTTGGCTTTCACCCTCAAGGCGCTGATGACCGGCCGGGACCCCGGGGTTGTGGTGAATGCCGATAGCGCCGCACCCGAGGGAGTCGTGGTCGAAGCGATGCTGCAGGCGCGGCGGGCCGGCGTCGATCATTTCTTGATCGCGGTCAAACGCGATTGAACGCAACGCTCGAAAGCGCGCCCGCCCGGATGATCGCGGCCGGCGAACTCGACCGGCCGTGGCGCCGACTCGCCTGGGTCGTTCCGCTCGCGGTCATCCTCTGGGCGGCGCTGCTGACGGCCTTCGGTATCCTGCTCGAAGGCACGGCGCCGCCGCCACCCGAACTGGCGCCGGCGGAGGTGCGCATCATCGAGTTGCCGCCGGCCGCACGTCTGACCGCCGGCGCCGCGCCCGCTCAACCGCGTCCGGCGCCTGCCGTAGTTCAGCCGCCTGCGGTGGTTCGCCCCAGGACCCCTCACATGATCAGGCACAAGCTCCTCCCTGAAGTTACACCCTCGGAGAATGGCACCGCGAAGAGCACCACCGAGACTCCGGCGGCGAGCACCGCCGCGGCGCCGGCCCCGACTACTGGCGGCGCCGGGGTCGGCGGCGTATCGGGTCTCGGAACTGACAACGATGGCGCGCGCGCGATCCTCGCGCCGACCCCGGTCATCCCGGACGATTTGCGCGAACAAGAGCTGAACGCGGTCGCAATCGCGCACTTCAAAGTCGCTTACGACGGCGGGGTTACGGTCACCCTGACCAAGCCGACCGAGAGCCCGCGCCTCAACCAGATCCTGCTCGACGCGCTGAGCCAGTGGCGCTTTTTCCCCGCGCACAAGAACGGCGTCGCGATCGATTCGGAATTCGACGTCCGCATCCCGGTGACAGTCGACTAGCCACCGGCCCCGACGCACGTAGCAGAATTCGGTGAGGACGACGCTACGAGGCGCGACCCTCAGTGCTGCTGACCAGCGTGGTCGGCTCGCCCGCCTGCTTCCAGCCCCGGATGCCGTCGGCCATCACGCTCACGTTCCCGTAGCCGGCTTTGACCGCCCGCCGGGCGGCTTCATGCGACGCCGTTCAAAGCCAGTTCGCGCAATAAAACACCAGCCGCGCTTTCTTGTCCGCCGGCAGGACTGCGAGGTCGTACTTGTCGTCGGAGGTTAGGAGTACGGCGCCTGGGATCACGCCGTACTCCGCCCGCGTCGAGGCGACGTTGGCGTCATAGATATGCGCCGGCGACTTGGTATCGTGCATCAAGACTTTCAAGTCGGCAACGTGGATGATCGAAAACGTCTCGAGCGTCGGATCGTTGCTGCCGTGACCCAGCAGCTGGGACAGATCGAACGCCCGCGCCGACGGCGCGAAGCAGCCGACCGC
>JBOHWF010000124.1:0-3498 GCA_050736455.1 Binataceae bacterium (SeqCode)
GGGTGGTGTCGTAAACCTGGATTTTTTTTACTTCCGCCATCGAATTAAACATGCGCTACATTTCCGAGGCGTTGTCTCCTAAAAAAGCGTCGTGCAGCGCGCGCATCGCCAGCTCGCCATATTTGGCATTGACGATCACTGAGACTTTGATTTCGGAGGTCGCGATCATTTCGATATTAATCGCTTCGGCCGCGAGCACCGCAAACATCCGCGCGGCCACGCCGGCATGGGTGCGCATCCCGACGCCGACGATCGAGACTTTCGCGACCTGATCGTCGAAGCGTACGCCAGCCGCGCCGATCTCGTCCGCCACCAACTTTATCAGATCAAGCGCGCGCCGCAGATCGCTCTTGCCGACCGTGAAGGTGAGGTCGGCGCGCCCGTCGGCGCCAGCATTCTGGATGATCATATCGACGACGATGCCGGCGTCCGCGATCGGGCCGAAGATGCGCGCGGCGAGGCCCGGCCGATCCTCGACCCCGGCCAGCGTCAGCTTGCTCTGGTTCTGATCGAGCGTCACGCCCGAGACCAGCAGATCCTCCATCGCCTGATCCTCCTCGCCGACCCAGGTGCCGCCGCTATCCTCGGCGAAGCTCGAGCGCACGACCAGCGGCACCTGGAAGCGGCGGGCGAGCTCGACCGAGCGGAGCTGCAGGACCTTGGCGCCGAGCCCGGCCATCTCGAGCATCTCGTCATAGGAGACGCGATCGAGGCGGCGCGCCTGCGCACAGATATTCGGGTCGGCGGTGTAAACGCCGTCGACGTCAGTATAAATCTCGCAGACGTCGGCCTTGAGCGCGGCCGCCAGCGCGACCGCGGTCAAGTCGGAAGCGCCGCGCCCGAGCGTCGTGAGATTGCCGTCCGCGTCGATGCCCTGATAGCCCGCCACCACCGCGACGTTGCCGCCGTCGAGCGCCGCGCGCAGCCGGCTGCCGTCGATCGACTTGATCCGCGCCGCGCCGTGGCACGAGTCCGTGATCAGTTTTAACTGGTAGGCGAGAAACGATACCGTGGGGCAACCCAGCGCGCGCAGGCGGATCGCCACCAGCGCCGCCGAGACTTGCTCGCCGGTGGCGACCAGCACGTCGGTCTCGCGCGGATTCGGCGCGTCGCTCAACTGCTCGGAGAGCGCAAACAGCCGGTTGGTCTCGCCCGCCATCGCGGAGACCACGACGACCAGCTGATCGCCTTGCGCGCGCGCGCGGACCACGCGATCGGCGACCGCCTTGATTCGCTCGACCGAGCCGACCGAAGTCCCGCCATATTTCTGCACCACCAGCGCCATCGATCGCCGCTCACCTCGTCGCGAAGCCGAATCTCTAATTATGCGTGGAATCGTGCGCCTGAGCCAGATGTCGCGGATTAGGACACTACCGGATGCCGCGCCGGGCTAGCCCAGGTTGCGGCGAAGGCGGGAGCCCAGGCGTTCGACGATGCTCCGGTAGCGCTCGCCGACGCCCTCGAAGGCGATCGTGCGGCGATTCGCGCCGGCGTAACTGATCGTGATTGACAGGCGGCTCAACTCCTCGGCCTCGCTGAGGCGTTCGAACCATTCAACCGCGGCGACGGCTTCGGAAAAAAGGTATTCGCGCAGGCCGAGGTCGTCGAGCCGAACGCTTTCCAGCCGGTAAAGATCGATATGAAACAGTGGCAGCCGCCCCTGGTGCTCCTGGATCATCGTGAAGGTCGGGCTCAGAATCTGTTCTTCGGGCAGGCTCAAGCCGCGCGCCAAGCCCTTGATAAAGCAGGTCTTGCCGGCGCCGAGGTCGCCGACGAAGGCGAGTAACTCGCCGCCCTCGAGCAGGGCGGCCAGCCGCCGGCCCCACGCCTTGGTCTCGCGCGGCGAGGAGCTTTCGACGATGAACTGCGCGGCCGGCATCGGCGCCTACCTCACAATCGTGGCGAAAGCGCCCGGCAACTCGGTGGCGACGTCACTCGCGAGGTAGCCGAAGCGTCCAACGCGGCCCGCCAGCCGGTCGGCGGCGTGGCCGTGAACGAAAACTCCAAGACGCAGCGCCGCGCCCGCTTCGAGCCCTTGCGCGAGCAGCGCGCCGACGATCCCGCTGAGCACGTCGCCCATCCCCGCCGTCGCCATCCCGGGATTCCCGCTGGAATTGACGCTGACGACTCCGGCCGGACTCACCGTCACCGAGCGCGCCCCCTTGAGCAGGGTGTGAGCGCCGGTCGCCTCCGCGAGTTTGTGCGCTGCGCCGATCCGATTGGCATTCACCAATTCGGTAGTCGTCCCGAGCAGCCGGGCCATTTCCCCCGGATGAGGCGTCAGGATGACGGGACCGCGCGCGCTCCTGACCTCGGTCGCGCCGATCAGCGCGAGGGCGTTCAGCCCGTCGGCATCGATCAACAACGGCCGGTCAGGTTGCGCGCCTTCGCGAATCAACCAGCTCAGCAACGCGCGCGCGTCGTCATTCACGCCAATGCCCGGACCCACGATCAAGGCGCTTTTGCCTGCGATTAGGCCGGAGAGGCGTGCGATCGTTGAGGCCGCGGCAAAGTGGCCGTCGCGCTCGGGCATCGCCTCGCTCATCAGCTCAGCCTGCGCGCCCGCGACGATCGCGGCGACGCCTGCGGGAATCGCCGCGGTGACCAGGCCGGCGCCGCTGCGCAAAGCGCCGCGCGCCGCGAGGATCGCCGCGCCGGCCTTGCCGCGCCCGCCCGCGACAATCAGCAGATGACCGTACGTGCCCTTGTGCGAGTCGGCCGCGCGCGACGGGAGCAGTGCGGCGGCTTCTGCCGCCTCAATCAACCGTCCTGCCGGCTTGAGCTCCGCCAACGCGGCCGGCGGAAAACCGATATCTGCGATTTCCAGCTCGCCGCACAGCGCCGCGCCCGGATAAGAGAGGTGGGCATATTTTGCGCAGCCGAACGTAACGGTCGCCGCGGCCTTCACCGCGACGCCCATCACCACGCCCGTGTCGGCGTCGAGTCCCGACGGCAGGTCCACTGCGACGATCGGCCGGCCGCGCCGATTGAGGGCCGTAATTGCAGCCCGCATCACGCTACGAACCTCGGCGTTGAGTCCGGTACCGAGTAGCGCGTCGATCACGACCCCACAGCCTTCACGATCGAGGGCGTGTGCGTCCATTACCTCGATTACAGTTCCTCTGGCGGCGATATATTCCGCATGCGCGCGGGCCGTATCACCCTGCAACTCGCCGGCCCGCGCGCACAAAGCCACGCGCACCTCTCCGCCTTCCTGACGGAGCTTGCGCGCCGCGACGAAGCCGTCGCCGCCGTTGTTGCCTTTGCCCGCGGCGATCAGCACGCCCGCTCCCAACGCGTCGGGAAATCGCCGCGCGACCGCGCGCGCGACCGCCTCGCCCGCCCGCGTCATCAGGGCGAACGAGGGGATGCCGAATTTCGCCGAACTCAGCCGGTCGAGCTCGCGGCTTTCGGCGGCGCTGAGAATGATCATCGGCGCTGACGCGGGTTAATCAGGCGATCCATCTCGCGCACCGCCCGCTCCATCCCGACGAGCAC
>JBOHWF010000125.1:0-8731 GCA_050736455.1 Binataceae bacterium (SeqCode)
CGCCACCCCCGCATCAGCCGCCCGAGGTCGGGCTCGAGCTGATGCGCGCGGCGAATCTCCGCCAGCGGCCGTGCCGCCATCCGCGCTATCGCCTCGAGCATCAGCCCGTCGCTCATGCCGTGACGCATCTCGCCGATCAGAACCTTGGTCAGGTACTTGCCTTCACGCGCGCTGGCGCGCGCGAAGAGCTCGCGCAGCGCGCCCAGCTTGCGTCCGCGCGAATTGCGCCCCTCGATCGCGGCGATATCTTTTGCGTGGTCAGCAACCTCGGTGAGCGTCAGCTCGGACGCGGGCTGGGACGGACGCAGACGCAGCAGGATTTCGATCGCCTCGCCGAAATCGACCGCCGAGGCAAAGATGTCTTCGCTCTGATCTTCGCCGCCGGTCATTTCGGCGACGACTCGCCAAATCGTTCGCCCGCTGACCTGCAGCCGCTTCTCCGCACCCTGCTCCAGAACCTGACCGACCATAAAGCGCGTCGCAATTTCCGCCTCGTCGAGCGGGAGTCGAGCGATAAACTCGGCAACCAGTTCCGCGATCTGCAACCGGCTGCTCGTCTGTCCGAGCGTCTCGCAGACCACGGCAAAGTCATCGAATGAAGCCACGGGTCAGCTTAATCTCGCGGCGAGGCCTGCATGCAACTGCGATCGTCGCGGCAGTGGCGAGATTTAAACCTGTGGATGAATCGGATGGGCCTGCAGAAACGGCACGAAGACCTTGAGAAACTCCGCCGGCGCCTCGTTGAAAAATGCGTGGCCCACGTTCGGGATGATATGCAGCCTCGCACCGGGAATCCGCTCGGCCAGGATCTCGGAGTTATGCGCAGGAATCAGGACGTCCTCGCTTCCTGTAATCACCAGAGTCGGGGTCCGGATCTCAGGCAGCCGATTATATGTTTTGAGTCCGTAGCTGGCGTCGAGATGCCGTTTGTAGGCAAACACCGGCGTCGGATTAGTGAGCAGACGCGGGATCGTCGCTTCGAGGTAGTCGCGGTGATCGCGGATGAAAGCCGAACTATAGGCGAGCGGCCATCCCCGCCGGATGATCTCCTCTTCCGAGGCGCCGTGGCGCGGCGCCGTCAGCAGTTGGATCGACTCGGCCGGCGGTGGCGTCGCGTGCTTGCCGCCAAACGTGGTGCATCCGAGAGTCAGGGTTTGCAGTCGGGGGCCGTGCCGCAACGCGAATTCCTGCGCGATCATCCCACCCATCGAGGGGCCGAACAGGTGCGCGCGATCGCAGCCGAGCGCGTCGATCAACGCCACGGCATCGCCGGCAAACAGCTCGAGCGAATACGGCATATCGGGCTTGTCGCTCCGCCCGGTCCCGCGATTGTCGTAGGTGATGACACGAAACGAGCGCCCCAGCTCGGCGATCAACTCCGGATCCCAGCTGGCGGAACTCGCGCCCAGTCCCATCGCCAGCAGGAGCGGATCGCCGGCGCCTTGGATTTCGTAGTACAGACTCAAACCGTTGACTGTCGCGTGTGGCATGCGTTCTCCTTCGCAGTTCAATTAATCGAGCAAGTCGCGTTCACTCTGCGCGTGATTGAATTGGGATCATCAACCTCGACGTGTAGTTGATCGTATCTGCCGGCGGGAATGAAGACGTAGCCTTTGACGGATTCGTCGCTTTCGGCCCGGCGGGGACATCCGAGCTTGCCGCCGTCATGCAAATAGCTATGGCAGAAGGTTCCCAACTCGACGCGCAGATTAGCGAAGCCGCCCGGCGCTTCGTGGTAAACCATGAACGGAACCGCCGGCGCGAGCACCCCGAGGCTGCCGCCGGCGATCGCCGTCGCATCGGCGGTAACCGCGGTCGAAGCGGCAGCCTCTGAGGGCAGCTCGCTCAAGCCATTGAGAAGCTTGTCCCGGCCGCCAGCTCGGCGGGCGGCAGTTGCAACGCCCCAGCTGGCGGTTCGCGCGCCGGTGCCGTCAGTCGCATACGGCGAATTTACAATGTAGGGGCCGCCTCGAGAATTGCTCAACGACGCGTAGACCGCGGCGGTTTCGCCGATTACCTCCGGATGCTCGCAGCTGAACTCGAGGCGCGGCGGCCAGGTCTGTTCGGGATGACTGGCCGCGCACGCCGCGAGCGTAATCGCAAAGATCGCCGTGAGCAGGAACCAACCGGCTCGCAGGTCTCGCCGCGTGCTCGCGCTCATCGATTCGAGCCCTCGGCTTGCGGTTTCCGAAAGCGCATCACGAGCTCGCTGCGGGCGATGTAGGCCGTGTCTTCATGAATGAAGCCGTGACGCACCAGAACGCTGGTCAGGCTCTCGCGCGTGTAGTGAGTCACATGTTCGTCGCGATACCCCCCCGGCATCAAGCGCCCGTAGATTGGTTCGATAATGCGCCAGCCGCGCGTAGCGTAATCCGGCGTGCCGATCACCAGCTTGCCGCCGGGTTCGAGCACGCGCCACATCTCGCTGAACAGGGCTTCATCGAACGGGATATGCTCGATTACCTGTGAACTGATCACGCAATCGAAGCTCAAGTCCTTGAATGGCAACGCGCACGCCGAGGCGCGCAGCAGCGGGATGCCGAGCCGGCGCAGAAAGCGCAGCTTGGCGAGATTGGGGTCCATCCCAATCGCGTTGTTCAGGCTTTGGATGATCATGCTGGAACCGCATCCGGCGTCGAGGATGCGGTGCGCGCCGCGCGCCCAGAAGGTGGTGATGCGATGACGCCGGCGTTGCCAGTAGCGCTGGATCGGGATGATGCTGTAGAAGGCGCGATCGTCGTAATCGGCCGAAGCGATCGAATTGCGCAGCCGCCACAACCTGAAGGCGCCGCGGGTGAGATCCCAGCCGAAGCTGAGCAGACGGGCATGCGAGCGGCCCGCCTCGCGCGGGAAATAGGTGAAGGGCACCTCGAACACGCTGTAGCCGCGGGCGTAGGCCTTGACCAGAATTTCCTCGAGCACCTCGAAATTGCGCCCCTCGAGTTCGAGACCGGCGATCGCCGGGCGCCGGTAGAGGCGAAAGCCGCTCGACATATCCCGCACCGGCATCGAGAGCAGCCGGCGCATGAACAGGTTAAGCAGGCCGCTCAGAAAGCGCCGGATGAAATCCGCGTAAGCGACGCCGCCCCGCGTGTAGCGCGAGGCAATCACGATGTCGGCCTGGGTGCGTGCGCGCCAGAGCTTGGCGACGAAGTCGGGCTCGTGCGAGAGGTCCGCGTCGAGGGTCAGGAGATAATCGCCGCGAGCTTCCGCGAAGCCGGTCTCGAGCGCGCCGGCGTATCCGCGCCGCCGCTCGGCGATCACCCGCGCGCCCAGGGCGGCGGCCGCGGCCGCGGTGTCGTCGGTCGAACCGCCGTCAATGACGAGAATCTCGAACGCGAGGCCCTCGCGGCGCATCACCGCGCTGATCCGCGGAATCAGCTCAACCAGATTGTCGTGCTCATTAAGGACCGGCAGGATGATTGAAAGATCCATAAGGGCGCGCAGAGCTTTTTTATTCGTAAAGCCTGGTCAATGGAATCGGGGTGGCGTCGCTTGCTCGCGCCGGGTCAGCGCCGTAGTCTTTTCGCTGAACGGTGGAAGGGGGCGGCTGCGGATGCGAGGTCTCGGAAAGCTTCGAAAAATTATCGCGGTCGGTCTGATAACGTTCGCGATCGGCCTCGCCGCCATAGCCGCGGCGGCGCGCACCGGTCACGCTGCGTCGCCCCGCCTGCGCAGCCGCGCGACGGCGGCGCCGCCGGCCGTGCCGCTCAACCAGATTCACGTACTGGGCAATCTGCCGGCGCCATTCGCGGTCGCCGGCACCTCCGCGGAACTGGTCGCGCTCCACAGCGGCGCCGTGCTCTATGCGTTCAACGAGCACGCGCGGACCCAGCCCGCCAGCCTCGCCAAGATGATGACGTTTTATCTGGCGCTCGACGCGCTGCGCCAGGGCCGCATCACGCTCGACACGCGGATGCCGGTCAGCAACGCGGCTTGGCGGCTCTCGCTCAACGACTCCGTCTCGCGGATGTTCCTGCAGGTCGGGCAGCAGGTCGCCGTGCGCGATCTGCTCTACGGCCTGATGGTCTCGTCCGGCAACGACGCCGCCGTGGTGCTGTCCGAGTATCTGGGCGGGAGCGGTTCAGCCTTCGCCGAACAGATGAATCAGCAGGCCGCGAAGCTCGGCATGAGCGATACTCATTTCACCAATCCCGACGGCCTGCCGACGCCCGGCGAGTACACCACCGCCGCCGACATGGTGAAGCTCGGACGCGCCGTGCTCGAGACCTTTCCCGAGGCGCTCGAATATACCTCGGCGAAGGATTTCGCCTTCCACACGGTCGGCCCGCAAAATCGCCCGGTAACGATCAGGCAGCGGAATTTCAACACGCTGCTGTTCTACGATTCGCGCGTCAACGGCATCAAGACCGGCCATGTTGACGCGGCCGGTTATCATCTGGTCGCCTCCGCGCATACCGATAGCCTCGATCTCATCTCCGCCGTGTTCGGAACTTCGAGCATGGAAAAACGTCGCGTCGAGACCGACAAGCTGCTCGAATGGGCGTTTCAGACCTTTGTCACCGTCAAGCCGGACTGGCGCAAAGCGATGCCCGCTCGGGTGCGCATCTATAAGGGCAGCGTCGATGAGGTGGCGATCGCGCCGGCGGGCGGTGATGCCTACTTCACTGTGGTGCGCGGGGTCGAAGGTCACGTCAAGCTCGCCACGGAGTTCTCGCAGCAAGCGCTGGCTGCGCCGGTTCCCAAGGGCGCCGAAGTCGGCCGGCTCACGATAATGATCCGCGACAAGCCCGTGTCGTCGGTGCCGATCGTGACGCAGGCCGCCGTCGGCGTCGGCGGCTTCTTCCATCGCCTCGCCGATTCGATTCGGATGCGTCTATAGCGGTCAGTCGTGATGTCGGCGGGGGCAGACGCGCCCTGCGCGCCCGCCACCACCGATTCCTTCGGTCAGTTCGTCTGTGCGACGATGAACTTGCCGATGCCGTCGATGGCCTGCTGGCCCTCGGGCAGGAAACTCGCGAACAGTTGCCAGACATGAATCATCTCTGGCCACACCTCGAGCTTGGTGCGGACGCCCGCGGCGCGCGCCCGCGCGTCGAGCCGGGTCGAATCGTCGAGCAGCGTCTCGGCGTCGCCGACCTGAATCAGCAGCGGTGGCAGCCCCTGCAAATCCGCATAGAGCGGCGCCGAGAGCGGGGTCTTCGGGTCCTGGCCGCCGAGATATGCCTGCGCCATCCCGACCAGACCCTCCTTGCGCACCGCGGGATCGGCGTCGACGCGCGTCGTCATCGACTCGCCCAGCCCTTCGAGATCGACCCACGGCGAGAGCATCACGCCGGCTGCCGGGGTTGGCAGCTTCGCGTCACGTATCGCAACCAGCGTCGCCGCCGTCAGCCCGCCGCCTGCCGAGTCGCCCGCAATCGCGACGCGCGCGGGCTTCGCGCCTTGTGCGAGTAGCCATTTGTAACCGGCGACGGCGTCATCGACCGCGGCAGGAAAAGGGTCTTCCGGGGCCAGCCGATAGTTGAGCGCCAGCACGCGCGCCTGGGCGGCGCGCGAGATCCGCGCGATCAGATCGCGATGGGTTTTCACCGAGCCGATCACGTAGCCGCCGCCATGGAGATAGAGCACAAAACGATCGCTCGCGGCGTTGGGCGCGCAGACCCATTCGGCGTCGACGCCGCCCGCGTTGACCGGCTCACACCTGATGTCGGCCTCGGGCGCGACCGCCAGCTCCTCGAACACCGCACGGAACTCCTGCGGGGTTCCCGCCTGGCGCGACACCAGCGCCTTCATCGCCTCGATCGCTGTCTGTAGTTGCGGACTCGCCATCCTAATCGAACTCCTTGAATTGTTTCTTACCGCGCCCCGCGCGGGTCGTGACGCGAGCCTAGCCGAGCCGGGGCCGCGCTCGCAAACTAATCGTTACGCAGCAATCCGGCCAGGCCGGCAAAGAGCAAGGGCGTAATCGTCCAGCCGGCAAGAATGTGAACCCAGAGGTACCAGCGCAGCGCCTGCGCCCCGAAAGTTGTCGAGGCCAAGCGTGGTGGGCGACTCCGCGCCGGCATATGCAGCGGGTTGGGACGCCAGTACTCGCCCTGATGCAACTCGACGACCGGCAAGAAGTTCTCGAGCGAGTAGACAAAACTGCTGAAGGGCGGATAGTACGGCGGCGGCGCGCCGGTGCGGACGAAGACCTCGTAAGCCCGCTCGTTGGTGGGCGTGATGATCCGCGCATGATAACCCCATCCAAACAGGACAGCGCCAAAGATGACAAAAAGTAGAATCCACCACAGGGCGCGGAGCGGACGATAGCCGTAGCCGAGAACCCATTTCAGGGCGAAGCGCCAGAGACGCTGGCCGAGACGAGTCTCTTTCGCAGTGAGCGCGTCCTGCCGCGCCATCTCGACGTTGATCGCGCCCTCCGGACGCCCCTCCTCGCGCAGCACTTGCGCCAATTGCCGATACGGCTGCGGCTCGCTCTGCAGCGTCGCCGATTGCCGGCGCAGCCACTCGAGGCGGCGCGCGCTGTCGGCCGGACCGCCGCTGAATTCACCGTAAACGAAACCGTCCAGCGCGAGTTCGCCGGGCGCCGGCCAGCTTTGCTCATCATCCCACAGCGCGCCGACATGCGCGTCGCTCAGATCGAGTTGGGTGCGCGGGGTCTTCGCGATCTCCACCCAGTAGAGCGTCCCGCCGACGGTGGCGCGCCCGGCGTCCAGCCCGCTGTCGCCCTTGCCGGTGAAGTGCGCATGGTTGAAGCTGAGCGAGCGGCCGACGCGCGCGAGCCGGAAATCGACGACGCCGTTGGCGCTGAAATCTTCGTGAAACAGGGCGTCGCCTTTGATCGTCGCGTCGACCGCCGAGAGCGGTTCGTCACCGATGAACCGCCCGCCGTTGGCTTCGAGGTTGCCGCCAATCTCTGCCCGGTAAAGACTCACCGCGCCGTAACGCCCGTAACGCAGGATGACATCGCTCTGACTCACCGCGAGGTCGCCGACGATTGGGCCGGTCACGCTCGACCGCAGATCCAGACTCTGAAAGTGTGAATATTGCAAGTCGATGCCGTCGCTGATCGCGCACAGCACCAGCATTACCGGAGTCGTGATGGTCAGATAGGAAAAATCGAGTTTGCCGGTGATGCGCGCCGCTTTGACGCCAATTCCGCTCGGATGCACGAGCCTGGACGCTTGCGTATCGGACAGCAGCCATTCGATAGTCTCAGCCCGGATGGTCCGTTCGGGACCCCAAGCGGCCGATTTGGCTGGATCGTTGATCGGCGCATTCGGGTCTTGGCTGGGCGAGGCCCACGCGACTCCGCGCGTCGGCGCCATCCGCAGCATCTGTAATTCGGCGGCGCTCAGATCGCCGAACTGCGCCCGCGCCATCCGCTCGAGCGCGAGTCCGGCCACCGTCTGCTGATTCTCGAGAGCTTGCGCCGCGCCGGCAAAAATCGCGACCAGAATCAGGGCGACCACGACGCGGTTGAGCGCGCCGCCAACGAACCTCTCCATAAGCCCCAGCATGTCATTCTGAGCGCAGCGAAGAATCTAGCGGACGGCGCGTTAGCGCAATCTGGTACTCCGAACGCAGTCCAGATGCGTCACTCTGCACTCTGTTCAAAATGACAACTTAACTTGCTCAGCGCTTCCCTGGTGCGGCGCTTATCTGAAGGCGGGCGTGATCTCCTCGGCCACCAGCTTCATGTTCTGCGCGATGTCCTCGTGGCGGCAGGCCCAGCTGATCAGCACGGTGCGCGCGCCCGCGTCCACGTATTCCTTGAGCCGTTTGCGGCAGTCGTCGGGATTACCGTAGAGCGTGTAGCGGCCGGCGATCTTGGAGAAGTCCTGCGCATAGGTGCCGCCAAGCGCCTTGGCGGCCTGCTCCTTGGCCATCTCGCGATCGGGATAAACCGACGCAAAAATAAACAGGCCCGGCCGAAAGCCGCTCATATCGCGGCCGGCCGCCTTGCCGAACTGCGCGATCTTCTCCAGGCTCTCGTGCAGCATCTCCGGCGTGTACATGTAGGGAATCCAGCCCTGCGCGTAGAGCGCCGCCCGCCGCATCGCCGGCTCCTTGCGCCCGGCCACCCAGATCGGCGGATGCGGCTTCTGCACCGGCGCAGGCTGGAGCGTGACGCCGGAAAATTTCGTGTAGCGGCCCTCGAACGTGACGTTCTTTTCGGTCCACAGCTTCGTGATCACTTCGAGTGCTTCATTCGAGCGCGATCCGCGCTGATTCACGGGCACGCCGCAGGCTTCGAATTCCTTGGGAAACTCGCCGCCGATCCCGATCCCCATGTGGTAGCGGCCGTCCGAGGCGACATCGAGGACCGACGCCAGCTTCGCCACCACCATCGGCCGATACAGCGGCAGCAGCACCACCGTGCTCATCAGCTTGATCTTCTTCGTCGCCCCGGCGGCGATCGAGAGTGCGATAAGCGAATTACCCACGGGCCCGTGGAACATCATGTGCTCGCCCGAGCACAGATAATCGAAGCCCATGCTCTCGGCCCGCTGGGCGTACTCGGAAATTCCCTTGCTGCCGGCGATGGCGACACCGAACTCTACTGACGCCACGTGATTTCCTCCTCCGACCATCGCGCTCCTGGATGCGCGCGGCTCCCACGCGGTCTAGCATAACCGAACCCGCGGTAAAACTTCGGCCCGCTAGCACACTAGCGGAGGCGTCACTAGTGGAGCGAAGCGGAACGAGCGAGCGAGTCTGCGAGCCGCGTCAAGATTCTTCGTCAGCGAGCGCGCCTATCGTC
>JBOHWF010000126.1:0-9902 GCA_050736455.1 Binataceae bacterium (SeqCode)
GGTCAAGCACGCGGATGCCCGCGAGCGGCCGCTCGCGGTCGATCGCCCACTTGCGATCGCGGCCTAAACTGCCCGCGTCGAAATGAAACAGCGGCTCGCGCGCCACCGCGCGCCCCTGCGGATGAGCGGCCCACTCCTCGAGCGATCGCATCGCCGCGGCGCAGCCACCATTCTCGCCGATCGCCCCTTCGAGGCGATCGGCCTTCCATCCGAGCACCGCCCTGGCCACGGCTTCCTTATCCGCAGCCACGCCCAAAACGCTCAGCGCCGCGGCGCGATGATGGGGCGCGTTGGTGTGCAGCTTGATCCAGCCGTCGGCGGTCCGATAGTCGCCGGCGGTCACATCCCAGATCGGCGGCAGGCTCCAACCCTGCGGACGGATCGACAGCCCAAACCACTTCGAGGCGAGGCGCCGATCGATTTGGATCGCGGGAAACGCAGCGTGTCGCGAGGCTATCAGCTCGCCCACCGATAGCGCGGCGATGCCGATCGATGCGGCGGCAAGATCGCTGACCCGGAACGCCGACGCCAGGTCGCCAACGCCATCAAAACCGACATTGGCCAGCATCGCCGGTGCGCCGCCGAGCGCCTCCCAAACTTCTCTTAGAATCCCGGCGGATGCCGTAGCAGGATCGCTTACTTCGATCGCCATCTCGCGAATCTAGCCGATGGCCAGCGGTCCAGCCAACATCGTCGCCAAGGGGATTGCAGTCGATGCCCGGTTAATGCGATTCAGTCTGCTGATTGTCATTCCCGCCTTACACACGGCTCGGAGGACGACATCGCATGTTGCTCGAAAACGCCAAAGGCGACTACACCTTCATCCGCGGCATCGGACCATTCTCCGCCGCCGTGCGCGCCCGGCCCGGCTTCGCGATCGTGCACGCAACGTTCCATCCGTTCGCGTCGTTGGCCGAAGGCTACCTCCGAATCGAGCGCCACCTGAGCAACCTGAATCGGCCGATAGCCGCGCTCTGCGGAATCCAGTTGCGGGTTCCGCGTCCGCTCTCGCGCGCGGGCTTCGACGAGTTCAATCGCCCCTATATCGAGCGCCTTCGCGATAGTTGGGGGCTCGAGGTGGACGGCGCCAACCCGGTCACGCGCACCAACGTCGCCTTCGAGGTAAACCCGATCGCCGAGCCGGCGCTGGCGAGTTTTTTCTACACCGTCCCGGCCGCCGACGCGTCCGTGACCTGGGTGCTGTCGGGCGTGCCGGAGATCGCGTCACGCGAGGGCGGCGTCAAGATCGTCGCGCCCGGCGATACCTCGCTCGAGGGCCTGCGCCAAAAGACCGAGTGCATCCTGGCAGTCCTCGATCGCCATATGGCCGAGCTTGAACTCAGTTGGAGTCAGGCCACCGCGATCAACCTGTACGCGGTTCACGACCTGCATCCGCTGATGGCGTCGCTGCTCTTGCCGACGCTGGGCGACGCCGCGCGCCGCGGAATCACGCGCCACTACGCGCGCCCGCCGGTGACCGGACTCGAACTCGAAATCGACGCCTGCGCGGTTATCCGCGAGGAGATTCTGCGGCTCTAATCCTGGGCGGCGCGCTCTTTCCTGAGGCAATCGGCGCACTGGCCGTAGAGTTCGAGCTTATGGCGCAGCAGCGTGACGCCGAGTTTGCCGGCGACGCTTTCCTGCAGGCGCTCGATCGCGTCGTCCTCGAATTCGATGATCTTGCCGCAGCTCTCGCAGATGAAGTGGTCATGATGGTGCCCGCCGGCGACCTCGTAGCGCGCCTGTCCCTCGTCGAAATGGCGCTCCGACAGCAGGCCGCATTCCTTCAGCAGCTTCAGGGTCCGGTAGATCGTCGCGTAGCCGACGTGCGGATTGACCTTCTTGACCTCGGCGTAGAGTTCTTCGGCGCTGACGTGGCGGCCGAGCGCGAAGAACACTCGCGCGATATCGTCGCGCGGCGCGGTGGACTTAAGTCCACGATCGCGCAGCCGCGCGTGCAGTAAATCCATTCGCTGTTCGGGCCGGCTGCGGCCAGCCCGCGATAGAACGGGCGATTCGTGTGCGACGCTGGCTTCCGCGCGCGCCATGATGAAAACCGTTAAGCGGAAGTTCCCGGTTGCAAAAATCTGCGCGCGGCCGGCGACAGATAGACCTGCTCGTGATCGCGCTCGCGCAGCGCTTCGGCGATAATTTCGATCTGCTCAGCGGGCGCGAGATCGCGATCGAGGATGATCAGCTCCTGCTCGCGCAACCGGCAAGCGCCGCCGCGGACCCGGTAGCCGACTTCGCGTAAGATCTTTTCGCGGCGGACCTCCAGCCCGAGCCGGCCGGCGGCTTCGACCAGCTCGTCCGCGAGTTTCATCAGCCGGCTGCTCTTTTCGTTCATCGCGCTTCGACGACGCCGAGCCTCTGACTCACCCGACGCCATCCGCATGATACCGCAGCCACGGCAAAACGTGAACCCAGGCCAAATCGCCAAACCCCGATTCGCCCACGCCTCGGAGTTGCGCCGCACGTCAACACGCCGCATTCTGCTACTGCGCGGCGCGCCATCTTCGGCGCGGAGCCGAGCAGCGGAGGCGGCCGAGTCTCATCTTCGGCTGAGCCTCGCAGACACGGCCACCTACCGGAGGCGCGGCCAAGCTAACGGGTCCGCGAGCTGCGTCAAGAGGAACTAGATGGATTCCAGCCGTCGCCCCATCCTCAAGATGGGCCTGGTCGACATCGGCGTCGAACAAATCTCGCTGCCCAACGGCCAGACGCTCGAGCTGCCCGTCATCCGCCATCCGGGCGCCAGCGCGATCGTCGCGCTCGACACTGACGGCACGATCGCGCTGCTGACGCAGTATCGCCACGCCGTCGGCGGGTGGCTGCGCGAGATTCCCGCAGGCGGCCGCGAAGGGGCCGAGACGCCGCTCGAATGCGCCCTTCGCGAACTGCGCGAAGAAACCGGCTTGATCGCGGCGCGCTGGGACCACCTGGGCGCGATCGTTACGATTCCGAGTTTTTGCGACGAACGGATCGATCTTTTCCTGGCGCAAGAGCTGACGCAGCGGGAGACCCGTCAGGAGCCTGACGAGATCATTCGGATTGAAAGAGTCGCCTTCGACGAGGCGCTGAAGATGGTGCGGCGTGGCGAAATCGTGGATGCTAAAACGATCGCCGCGCTTCACCAAGCCCAAGCGTTTATGCGCTAACGCACAACGATGCTATTCAGCAGAAGCTGATGAACCTGGCGGCTATTCGATGTTAATCTCGTCCGGAAATAGGAACGTGGTGCTGCCGTTCTCGAACTGAACCAAGAACATCCTGCGATCGAGATTGTTGACCTCGCGCAAAATGACTGGCTTCTCGTCGAAGCGCGTCCGTCCTTCGTGGTCACGGACTGGCCGTAGCAAATGACAACGACGTCCGATAGTTCCCTGGCCGATAATTCCTGTTTGGTTGAGCGCTTCCATGCCTTGCCACCTTTCCCGTAAGCAAACTTGGTCGGGCCTCCCCACATCACCTGTGGCTATCTCTTAGCAAAGTTCAGACCGCTTGATAACCCACTTTTTTTACTTATCCACAAGATTAGACGAATTGGTGGAATCCAAGCTTCGATGCGGGTTATTTTGTCGAAGGCCGGTGTCAAGGCGATGACGCGGCCGCCAAAGAATGGTCACCACAGTTGCGGCTGTGCATTAATTGGGGCACTCATGCCAACAAATTACGTTGAGACTGGCAAGGACCTCCCATGACTACCCTCTATCCGATGGTGATGGGCCGCGAGGCGATGGTCGCGACCGAGCATTTTCTTTCTGCTTCCGCCGGCGCGCGAATTTTTGCCCGTGGCGGTAGCGCGATTGACGCCGCCATCGCCGCCACCTTTGTCGAGGGCATCGTCAACCCGCATATGCATACGATTGGCGGCGAGGCGCCGATGCTCATTTTTCTGGCATCTGAGCGCCGGGTGATCGCGATCAATGGGAACATGGCAGCGCCCGCGCGCGCCACGATCGGGCTTTATCGGGCGCGCGGGCTTGAGCTGGTGCCAGGCGAGGGCCTGCTCGCGGCCGGTGTTCCCGCGGCATTTGACGCGCTCGCAACGGCGCTCGCGAATTTCGGGACGCAGACGCTCGCCGAAGTGCTCGAACCCAGCCTTAAGCTATGCGAAGACGGGATGCCCATGCACGCCGGCCTCAGCGGCCATGGCGAGACCCCACAGGACCTCTCCGGGCTGATCGGCGTCGCCTCGATACTGAGTAACCAGCACAAGTTTCGCGACAAATGGCCGACCAGCGCCGCGGTCTATCTACCAAACGGCGAAGTTCCCCGTCCGGGCGAGATCGTCAAAAACCCGGCGCTGGGCAATTTTTTTCGCCGCTTGATCGACGCCGAAAGCGCAGCGCGTAACCGTGGCCGCGCGGCCGCGATCGCCGCCGCGCGCGATCGCTTCTATCGCGGCGACATCGCAGGGGAGATCGTGCGCTGGTCCGATGCCAACGGCGGCCTTCTTCAGGCGAGTGATCTCGCAGGCTTCACGACGAAACTCGAGAGCGCCGTCAGCGCCGACTATCGCGGCGTTACCGTGCATAAGTGCCAACCCTGGTCGCAGGGGCCGGTCTTCCTGCAGCAACTGCGCCTGCTCGAAGGATTCGACCTGCGCGCGATGGGCCATAACTCTGCTGACTACATTCATACGCTGGTCGAGGCCGCCAAGCTCGCCTTCGCCGACCGCGAGCTTTACTACGGCGACCCGGAGTTCACCGCGGTTCCGCTCGACGGGCTGCTCTCTGAGCGCTACACCGCGATGCGCCGGGCTTTGATCGATCCTTCGCGCGCCTCGATGGATCAGCGCCCCGGGGATCCGACTGCGATGCGCGCGCTCGCCAACGGCGCGCCGGTGGCACCCCGCACGTGGGGAGCGGGGACCGTTCACGTGACCACCGCTGATGGGTCCGGCAATATGGTCGCCTGCACCGCCAGTGGCGGATGGATTCCGAGCTCGCCGGTCATCGACACGCTCGGCTTCCCGCTGGGCACGCGGATGCAAACGTTTTTCCTCGATGAAAAGCACGCGAATTCGCTGCTACCGGGCAAGCGCCCGCGCACGACGCTGACGCCGTCGATCGCAACTCGCGACGGCCAGCCGTTTCTCGCCTTTGGTACGCCCGGTGGCGATCAGCAGGATCAATGGACGTTACAGTTTTTTCTGAACCTGCTTGAGTTTGGCATGGACCTGCAGGAGGCGATTGAGGCGCCGCGCTTTTCGACTGCGCACTTTCCCTCGAGCTTCTATCCGCATGGTGCGCACCCGGGAGTCGTGCGAATCGAAGACCGGATCGATCCGACGGTGCGGGCCGAACTCGTTGCGCGTGGGCACGAAGTCGAGACGCGTCCGCCCTGGTGCGAAGGACACGTACTCGGGATCAGCTTCGATCCCGCGCGTCGGCTGCTGTGCGGCGGCGCCGACCCGCGCGGACAGCTCGCGGTCGTGATGGCGGCTCAGGCGATCGGCTGGTGAGTGCTAGTGGAGCGCGGCTGCCGCGCGGATGCTTACGTTCCTGTCAGGATTGGCTCGGCGCTTTGGTCGTCGCATACACGAAATCGGCACACCGCCGTGCGCTTTGACGCTTTTACCCGCTCAAGCCGACCGCTCGACGGCGGTACGGAATCTGCTTGCTTCAAGGCGCATCGGGATTAACATGCGTCAGTGTAAACAAAGTGGCTCGACGATTCGTTTCAACAGCAGGTGACGGAGAGAAGCTTATGCGCAAGCGTTGGATGGCAACTGCGGGAGTCGCGCTGGCCGCGGCGGTGTTTGTGGCTGGATGCGCGGGAAGCCAGCCCCTTAGCACACGCGAAGAGGGGACTGGCCTGGGCGCGCTGCTGGGTGGCGGTGCGGGAGCGGCGATCGGCGCGGCGACCGGCCATCCGGCGCTGGGCGCATTGATCGGCGCCGGCGCAGGTGGTGTCGGCGGCTACGCCGTCGGCAACTCGATGCAGAATCAGGAGAACGCCAATTCGCAGACTCAAGGCCAGCTGCAGCAGCAGCAGCAGGAAATCGAGAATCAGCGCCAGCAGATCGAGCAAATGAAGCAGCAGCAGGAAACCGAATAGACTCCGGGAGGAACGTGGTGGGCCCGAGCCTTGTTCAAGCAAGGATCGGCGTGAGCCCCGGATTCTTCGCTCGCGGATTCCGTCAGAATGCGCGATTAGTTGGGCAAGTCCTGACTAGGCGGGCGCGGCGACCGGGACCTGCGCCGCGGGATAACTGAAAGTCAGCTTGTCATCGGCTAGATCGACGCTGACCTTGCCGCCCTTGGCCAGCTTGCCAAACAGCACTTCGTCGGCCAGCACGCGGGCGATTTCATTTTCGATCAGACGGCCGAGCGGGCGCGCCCCGAAGCGATGGTCATAGCCGCGCTCGCCGAGCCATTTGGTCGCGGCCGGCGAGACCTCGAGCGTTACCTTGTTCACCGCCAGCCGCTCGCGCAGCTCGCCGAGGAACTTCTCGACCACCTGCGCGACGACCACCGGGGTCAGCGGCGCAAACTCGATCGTGGCCGAGAGGCGGTTGCGGAACTCGGGCGCGAACATCCGATCGATTACGGCCTTGGGCGAGCCGGTTGCGACCGCCGCGCCAAAACCAATCATCGCACGCGAGAGTTCCTGCGCGCCGGCGTTGGTCGTCATCACGATGATCACGTTGCGGAAGTCCGCCTTGCGCCCGTTGTTGTCGGTCAAGGTCGCGTGGTCCATCACCTGCAGCAGGATACTGAACAGGTCAGGATGGGCCTTTTCGATCTCGTCGAGCAGCAGCACGGAATGCGGGGTCTTGTTGATCGCGTCGGTGAGCAGCCCGCCCTGATCGAAGCCGACGTAGCCCGGCGGCGCGCCAATCAACCGCGAGACCGTGTGGCGCTCCATATACTCCGACATGTCGAAGCGCAGAAATTCGACGCCCATCACCTTGGCTAACTGGCGCGCGACTTCGGTCTTGCCGACGCCGGTCGGCCCGGCAAACAGAAAAGCGCCGACCGGCCGATCGGGATGCGCCAGGCCCGAGCGCGCGAGCTTGATCGCGCGGCAGACCGCTTCGATCGCCGAGTCCTGCCCATACACAACTTTTTTCAGATCAGGCTCGAGGTCCTGCAGGCGCGTGCGATCGGTTGATGAGACCGTCCGCTCGGGAATCTTCGCCATGCGCGCCACGGTCCGTTCGGCGTCGCGCAGCCCGACGGTGACGGTCTCGCCCTCCTTGCCGCGCAGATGGGCCGCGACACCAGCCTCGTCCATCACATCGATAGCCTTGTCGGGCAGGAAGCGGTCGTTGATATAGCGCGCGGACATCTCGACTGCGGCGCGAATCGCCGCCGCGGTGTAGCGGACATTGTGATGCTTCTCGTAGTAGCTCTTGAGGCCGTTGAGAATCTGCACGGCCTCGTCGCGCGTTGGCTCGCCGACGTCGATCCGCTGGAAGCGGCGCGCCAGCGCCTTGTCGCGATCAAACGACCGCTTGTACTCCTGGAAAGTAGTCGAGCCGATACAGCGCAGCTCGCCCGACGCCAGCGCCGGCTTGAGCAGATTCGACGCGTCCATGGTCGAACCAGACGCTGACCCGGCGCCGACAATCGTGTGAATTTCATCGATGAACAACACGACCCGGCGATCGCCGATCGCCGCCTTGATCACGGCCTTGAGCCGCGCCTCGAAATCTCCACGGAAGCGCGTGCCCGCCAGCAGCGCGCCCATATCGAGCGCGTAAATCTGGATGTCCTTGAGCGCCGCCGGGACGCGGCCGTCATGCACCGCCAGTGCGAGACCCTCGGCCAGCGCGGTTTTGCCCACCCCGGCCTCGCCGACAAAGATCGGATTGTTCTTGCGCCGGCGCAGCAACACGTGAATCGCCCGTTCGATTTCAGGCTTGCGCCCGATTAGCGGATCGATCGAACCTTTGGCCGCCCGCTCCGCCAGATTGATCGCGTAGGTCTTGAGCGCTTTCGCCGGCGATAACTTCGGCGCGCCGCCCTCGTCGCCGTCGCCATCGGTGTCAGTCCCGCCCTCGTGGTCCTCGTCGCCGTCCTTGCCGCCCTTGGCGCCGCGCACTTCGCGATCCTGATCGGCGCCAATCTTCGAGACCCCGTGCGAGATGAAGTTGATCACGTCGAAGCGCGTCACGCCCTGCTCGAGCAGCATCGCGACCGCCGGCGACTCGGCCTCCTGAAACAGCGCGACCAGCACCTGTGAGCCGTTGATCTCCTCGCGTCCTGACGACTGTGCATGTAATGCCGCGCGCTGCAGCGCGCGTTGCACCCCGCTTGCGTAATGCGGCTGCACCCGCTCGCTCTTCGGCAGCCGCTCGATCTCTTCGTCGAGATATTTGAGCAGTTTCTTGCGCAGCGCCGCGAGATCGGCCCCGCAATTCTCGAGCACGCTGCAGGTCGTGACATCGTGCAGCATCGCGTACAGCAGATGCTCGAGGCAGACGTACTCGTGATTGCGGTTGAGCGCCTCGGTCATCGCGAGCTGCAGCGTCACCTGCAACTCGCGGCTAATCATCACGCCGGGTGAAGCCATAGTTCGAAGATAACCACGGCGGCGGCTAACGCCCAGCCGCGCCTATTCTTTCTCCATCACGCACTTGAGCGGGAACTGATTTTCGCGCGCCAATTCCTCGACCGTGCGCACCTTGGTCTCGGCGATTTCAAACGGATAGACCCCCGCCACGCCCATCCCATTCTGATGCACGTGCAGCATGATGCGGGTGGCTTCGGCCTGCGCTTTGTGGAAAATCTGCTTCAGAATCTCGACCACAAACTCCATCGGCGTGTAGTCGTCGTTGAGCAAAATGCACTTGTAGAGCGTCGGCTTTTTGGTCTTGGTCTGCTCTTTCGTGCGACGCTCGGTGACGATACCGCCGTCACCCTGGTCGGTGTCGCGGCTGCGCGCCGTTATCCTCACCATCATCCTGGCCATCGCCTGAACCTCTGCCGCCGCGGTGATCACAGTTGCTAAGTTTATCAGAATTTTGCTTCACTCGCATCGCCTGCGGCCGCGATGCGCGAGTGATCGGAACGCCGCGGCACGCCGCGCTATGAAGCGTCCCGACCAGCGGCTAAGCTCACAGACTCGATGGCACGGATGCCCGCTATAACGCCTGGGAATCACAGCGCGGCCGAAGTCGAGATCACGATCGTCGAGCGGATGCGCGATTTCGCGCGCGACGACTGGGACGCGCTGCTCGCCCCCGACGACTCGCCTTTTCTCGAATGGGATTGGCTGGCCGCGATGGAAGAGTCCAAAAGCGCCGCGCGCAAGACCGGATGGGCCCCCTACCACCTCGCCGCGCGGCTCAAGGGGAGCCGCCGGATCATCGCGGCCTGTCCGCTCTACCTCAAAAGCCACAGCATGGGCGAGTTCGTCTTCGATCACGGCTGGGCCGACGCCGCCGAACGCGCCGGCCTGCAGTATTTTCCCAAGCTGCTGGTGGGCGTGCCCTTTACCCCGCATACCGGCCGCCGCTTCCTCGTGGCGCCGGACATCGATCGCGCGTCGATGGTGCGGGCGCTCGGGCAGGCGCTCGCCGGGCTCTGCACGGACAACCAGCTCTCTTCGGTTCATGTGAATTTCTGCGCCGACGACGAGGCCGCGGCGCTCAAGGAACTCGGTTTCCTCGAACGTCTCGGCTACCAGTATCACTGGCGCAACGCCGGCTTCAGCAGATTCGACGACTACCTCAACCAGCTCAAGAGCAAGCGGCGCTACGCGGTGCGGCACGAACGCGCCGCGCTGCGCGCACAGGGCGTCGCGGTGCGCGCGCTGGTCGACGGCGAAATCCCCGACGCGATGTTCGGCGAGATTTACCAGATCTATCTCTCGACGATTCAAAAGCTCTACTGGGGCCGCCAGTATCTGACGCGCGAGTTCTTCGACCTGGTGCGCGACCACTTCAAGCG
>JBOHWF010000127.1:0-11080 GCA_050736455.1 Binataceae bacterium (SeqCode)
GCGCAGTAGCCTCCGTCCGAAGCTCTTTCAAAAACGACTGCGTATCGCATTAACGTGACCTCTTCATTTGTGCCTGCTTGAATATGCTCACTAAGGTTCCCTTAGATACCTCGCGGGTGGGATGACCGGCGACTGTTACTTTGCCTTTCTTATGCGGATGCCGGAATTGACGATGACTGCCTTCGGTCTGCGCCAGGCACCAGCCGTCTGCTTCGAGCAGCTTGATCAGGTCCCTGAATTTCATCCTCTATCCTAACAGCTCGACTCGGTCCAAGCTCTATGCAGGCCGGGCGATTGGGTTTTGCGGGTCCGCGGATTCGATACGTCGTCAATTGGTTGCGCGATCGCTCGCAGCCGCCCCTTCGAGTTCCTTCTTAACCATATCGATCGCGCTCTGATTGAGGCCGCGCCGCGAATAAAGCAGATGGGCGTCAGGGAGGTTTGTCCACAACTCATCGAACCATTGCCCAAACAGCGTCACATATTGAAGCCCGTGAAATACAACACCCCAGTGCATGACCACGGTCTCGTCATCGAGTGCAATGACAACGTCACGATCGGTTATCGTCTGCGGCGAAAGCTGCACCTGCGCGTGCCCTCGTGCGGCCGCTTCTTTACCGGCGATGTTGTCGGCTTCGGGATGTTTGATTTTGCAGGCCATCTGCCTTGCTCCTGAGACTCAGTATCTTTTATCGAACCTCGCCACCTTGCTCCAGCCATCGCTGACAGTCGGGGGTCAACTCCCGCGCGGCGGCGGCGTCGTAGAGCTTGAGCTCGTCGGCGCTGAGCACCTCGCGCCAGCGTCCGTTGGTGCCTTTATGGAAGAAGGAATTGGCGCCGCCTTTAAGCGTCATCTGAGTTTGTGGCATCAATTCGGCGCCGCGACTTTTCATTTCCGAAAAGGTGCAATTGCGCACGACCGCCTGCAACACTTCGGTCGGTGGATCGATTTCCAGAAAGCGCGCGATGCGCCGGATGCCACCCTCGAGATCAGCCAGGAGATCCGCGTAATGAACGAACAGGATGTTCGGCAGATGGCGATAGTCCCACCACGATTGCGCGTGATGGAGCACCGACCAGAAGGGATAGCCTTCGGTCTCCCACTCGAACGCTCCGCGGGTCATCCAGCCGCGCCAGAGTTCGTGGATATCGTCGGGGCATGGCGGCATCGCATCACCAACCCGCCCGGGTATCGAGTTCATCATCGTAAGCGCTTGCGGGGTGAAACTACCGTAGAAATTCCGCCACGACATGAAGACGTCGCGCGGGTCGCGTCCGACGTACAGGTATTTGATGTTTTGATGGAACAGGAGGCTGTCGAGCGGCAGATGCGTCTTGATCGAGCGGCGATGGGTCTGGCGCTCGAGCGCGGTCAGAACCAGTTCAAGGGGGAACATGCGCAGATCGAGCCAGGGCGATAGCTCATGGATCGAGCCTGGAAGCTTTCCGTCAAAAATCAGGTTTGCGACGATCGCCTGCACCCAGGTCGTGCCAGCCTTGTACGAGGTCGCGACGACGATGTCGTCGGCGCGCGGCGCAAAGAAATTCCAGCGGGTGCTGTCCATCGAATGGTTCTGATAAAGATGCCTGATGACCGGAAGATTCTCGCTCACATGGACCTCGCGTTTGTCTCGGATTGCGGTTTTGAGGCATACGGATAGAGCAAATTCATTCAATAAAGCAATGTTAGCCGCGTGGTCGTGGACCGGTTTGGCCGGATCGCTGAACGCCTAGACTTTGTCACCGTCGCGCGTGGCTGCCGCCCCCTTGCGCGCCAGACAAAGCAGACGCGCGGGAATGACAATAATGCCTATCCTGCTCTAGGGGGGAAATCTGAAGGCGGCCACGCAACGGTCAGCTTCAGACCAACGCGCTCGCCTGTGGATAAGTGCGGACTGTGGATACTTCAAGCCGTGTCCGAGGGGCCGCCCCAGAGGCCGGTTTCGGCGACTCGTCGAGTGTGTTAATTATCTAGCTATCCACTTGCTGGAGTTAGAAACCTCGAAGGTGCAGATTAAGACCGCCGCGCGACTAAGCCTGCTGCCGCCATATCTGTTTGCCGAGCTCGATCGGCTCAAGCGCGAGGTCCAACAGACGGGCGTTGACGTAATCAGCCTGGGAATCGGCGATCCCGACCTGCCGACCCCCGCCCATATCGTGGCGGCGCTGCAACGCACGGCCGAGTTGCCGGTTAATCACCGGTATCCGGATTACCAGGGACTCGATCGGTTTCGCGAGGCCGCGGCCAACTGGTATCGGCGGCGCTTCGGCGTGACGCTCGATCCCGCGCGCGAGGTCTGCGCGCTAATCGGCTCGAAGGAAGGGATCGCAAATTTTCCGGTGGCGGTGGTTGATCCCGGCGACATCGTGCTGATCCCCGATCCGGGCTATCCAGTTTACTATTCCGGCTGCGTCTTCAATGGCGGCGAGCCTTATTTCATGCCGCTGCGCAAGGACAACGCTTTCCTCCCGGATTTGGCGGCGATTCCCGCCGAAGTCGCGCGGCGCGCCAAGCTGATGTGGCTGAACTATCCCAATAATCCGACCGCGGCGACCGCCGAGCCGGAGTTTCTGCGGCGTGCGGTCAAATTCTGCCGCGAGCACGACATCATTTTTGCGTTCGATATCGCCTACTCGGAAATCGCCTTCGACGGCTATCGCGCGCCGAGCGTGCTCGAAATCGACGGCGCGCGCGAGTGCGCGATTGAGTTTCATTCGCTCTCGAAGACCTTCTCGATGACCGGATGGCGGGTCGGCTTCGCCGTGGGCAACGCACAACTGGTCGGCGCGCTCGGCAAGGTCAAGACCAACCTGGATTCGGGCGTCTTTCAGCCGATACAGGAGGCCGCGATCGCGGCGCTCGACGGCGGCGACGCCACCCTGCGCGAGTACTGCGCCGTCTACCAGGCGCGGCGCGACTTGATGGTCGCGGCGATCCGCGGCCTCGGACTCGAATGCGCGTCGCCGCGCGCGACGTTTTATCTGTGGGCCAGAACGCCTGCAGGCTACAGCTCCGTTTCTTTCACTGAGCGCGTATTGAAAGAGACCGGCGTCGTCATCACGCCGGGTTCCGGATTCGGCAAGAGCGGGGAGGGTTACGTGCGCTTCTCGTTGACCGTCCCGAACGAGCGGCTGCAAGAGGCGGTGGGGCGAATCCAGGGGCTGCGGTTATAACGGCGGAGATGCCCAATCGGGCTTTTATTGGGATCGGCAGCAACCTCGGCGATCGCGCCGCGAACCATCGGGAGGCGATCGAGCGGATCGTGGCGCTGCCGCAGACCCGCGTCGTCCGTCAGTCGTCGATCTATGAAACGCAGCCGGTCGGTGACATCAAGGGAGCCTTCCTGAACAGCGTGATCGAAGTCGAGACCGAGCTCGCCGCCGACGCGCTGATGCGCCGGCTGTTGGCGATCGAGCGCGTGATGGGGCGCAAGCGCGCGAGCGGCAGCCGCAAACCCGCGGCGCGCGCGAAGCTGCGTCCGCGCACCATCGATCTCGATCTGCTGTTTTTCAACAAGGAAGTGATCGATACGCCCGCGCTCACGGTGCCGCATCCGCGCCTCCACGAGCGGCGCTTCGTGCTGGCGCCGATGGTCGAGTTGGCGCCCGCGCTGATTCATCCCAAATCCAACAAGACCATTTCCGAACTCCTGGTCGATCTCAAGTCGGCCCAGCGAGTCGCCCTGGCGCGCGCGGATCAGCTCCAGCCGCAAGCGCGGCGGCGGGAGGCAAGCGTTAGATGAAATTCTTCGTCGATTCCGCTGAGGCCGGCGAGATTCGCGAGGCCGCGAGCTGGGGTCTGGCCGACGGCGTAACCACCAATCCGAGCCTGCTCGCCAAGACCGGCCGCCCCTACGCCGAAGTGCTGCGCGAGATCTGCGACCTTGTCAACGGCCCGATCAGCGCCGAGGTCGTCGCGACCGACGCCGCGACGATGTGCGAAGAGGGGCAGAAGCTCGCGCGCATCCATCCGAATATCGTCGTCAAGTGCCCGCTCACGATCGAGGGTTTAAAGGCGACCAAGGCGCTCAGCGCGCGCGGCGTCAAGATCAACGTCACGCTGATTTTCAGTCCGCTCCAGGGCCTGGCCGCGGCGAAATGCGGCGCGAGTTATCTATCGCCCTTCGTCGGGCGGCTCGATGATATTGGGCAGGACGGTTTCGGCGCGGTCGAGCAACTGCTGCGGATCATCAGGAATTACAACTATCCCACCGAGGTGCTGGTCGCGTCGATCCGCTCGCCGGGCCATCTGCTGCGCGCGGCCGAGATCGGCGCGCATATCGCGACCCTGCCGTTCAACGTGATCAAGCAGATGCTCTATCATCCGCTGACGGACATCGGCCTCGAACGCTTCCTTGCCGACTGGCGCGAAACCAAACAGAAGATCTGAGTCTCGCCAGCCCGCTTGCTACGAACGCTGCCGTGGCTCATGGCAACTCGGGTCGGGTGCGAAGCTCGCGGGCACTGATCGAGGAGTTCAACAATCATGGCGCGATCCGGTTTTCCGCTCCGCTTTGGCATTCAGATTCCGCAGCAGAACACGACGTGGCCTGAGATCCTCGCGCTCGCGCAAGAGGTCGATGACCTCGGCTACGATACCGCGTGGGTCTTCGATCATTTTCTCCCGATTTTTTCCGATCCGACCGGGCCCTGTCTCGAAGGCTGGACCGCGCTGAGCGCGCTCGCGATGGCGACGCGGCGCGTGCGCCTCGGGACGATGGTCACCGGCAACACGTATCGTCATCCTGCGGTGCTGGCGAAGATGGCGACGACGGTCGATATCGTCAGCGGCGGCCGGCTGATTCTCGGCGTTGGCGCTGGATGGTTCGAGCTCGAGCATCAGCAGTACGGCATCCCGTTTCATACCATCGGCGCGAGGCTCCGGCGTCTGGACGAGGCGCTGACCGTGATCAAGCTGCTGTGGTCTGAGGAGCGCGCCAATTTCAGCGGCAAGCACTTCAGCCTGCGCGACGCGAGCTTCAACCCGAAGCCGCTGCAGCGGCCTCATCCGCCGATCCTGGTGGGCGCAACCGGCGAGGAGGTCGCCCTCGGGATCGTCGCGCGCCACGCGCAGATGTGGAATTCGTTCGGGACACCGGAAGTCTTCCGCCACAAGATCGCGCGGCTCGAGGCGCACTGTGCGACGCTCGGGCGCGACCCGGCGACGATCGAGAAGTCGGTGCTGGTCGCCGGGACGTTCTCGATGCACGACGCGCGCCGTCAGGTCGCTGAATATGTCTCCGCGGGCGTCACGCATATCATCTTCTCGGTCACGCCCACGGACCGCGAATGGGTCCGCCGCTTCGCCACTGAAATAATGCCCGCAGTGCGCGACGGTTAGTGCTTGCGGGCGCCAGCTAGTTGCGGGCGGCGCTCGAGTCGGCGATCAATTTATCGACTTCGAGCTTGAGGCGGCCGAGCACCTCGTCGTACTTGAAATTGCCGAGCTTGCGCGATTTGCGCTTGAGATTCACTGTCGTCGGACCGCACCAGAGCCCCAAATCGGCGTCGTCGGTCTCGCCCGGGCCGTTGACCCGGCAGCCCATCACGGCGATCGTGATTTTGTGCGTTGCCGCGTAGCTGGTCAGCGCCTTGACCTCCTGCGCGAGCTCGACGAACTTCTCGTTTTCGACCCGCGAGCATGACGGGCAGGAGATGATATTGAGGCCGGCGCCGAAATCCGGCACCGAAATGAAACGGCCCGCCTTGACGTCCTCGATAATCTTGTGGCCGACGAGCACCTCTTCATGCTTGCGATCGTTCGGCAGGGTCAGCGAGACCCGGATGGTTTCGCCGATCGCTTCGGCCAGCAGCTTCTCGAAGGCGAGGCGGGTTTTGATGATGCCGTCGGGCGGCAGTCCGGCCTCGGTCACGCCGAGATGGAGCGGGACGTCGGGCCGGCGCGCAGCAAACCGGCGATTCGCGTCGAGCACTTTGGCCGGATCCGAATCCTTGAGCGAGACCACGAAGCGCTCGAAGCCGAACTGATCCATCAGGTCGCAGTGGTAGGCGGCGGATTCGACGATCGCAGCGAGTTGATCGCCCGGATACTGCTCGAGAAACGCGGGCGCGACCGACCCGCAGTTGACGCCGATGCGGATCGCGAGGTCGTGGTCGCGGGCGATGTCGGCGAGCCAGCGCACCTTCTCGGGGACGGATTTGGCCTTCTCGATATGGTGCAGATGGCCGGGGTTGTAGCGGATTTTGTCGACGTAGGGCGCGACCTTGCCCGCGATCTTGTAGTTCTCCTGCAGATCGACCGAGAGCGTCACGCCACCCGTCTGCGCCCGAATTTCTTTGAGCGCGGCGACCTCTTTTTCGCTATCGAGCGCGATGCGCACGATGCCGGCGCCGGCGCGGGCGAGCTGATGGGTTTGCGCGATGGTCGCGTCGATATCGAGCGTCCGCGTCGCGCACATGGATTGCACGACCACCGGCGCGTCGCCCCCGACCGCGATCGCGCCGATTCTGATTTTGCGGGTTCTGCGTTGGTCCATCAAATCCTTCAATGGCCGGCGTTCGCTCCGCCATCGTTCCTGCGGCCACGTCGCCCGTCCGTTCGGTCCTTGCGAGCGTAGACCAACTTAGCACGCACGGCCGCCGAATCGTACCGCTGCCAGCGGAAACTATAAGGGCCGCCAGCGGAAGCTGCAGCCGAACGTTTGATTGACGACTAAGTTGAATAAAAGGTAATACAAGTTAACGCTGACTGTAACGAAAACTTGGCATCTTTTCCGAAATCGATCACCAAAAGCGAGGCAGTAACCTTATCATTCATGTGTCAATTACGAATCAGCGGCCGAAAAGGGGGCGGTTTGCGGGAGCTTTTCGCAGATGTTCTATCCGAAAGGGGTTGGCACGAAGTTCGCTGAACACTGGTTCAGAACGAGACGCCGTCGGGGAGAGCCATCGGGAGGAGACTGCGATGCAAGAAGAGGCCAACAAAGTAATCCTTGACCTGGGGATCAGCGATATAATTCTGCCATCGCAATACTTTGGCGCGATGGGTTCCGGCGGGCTGTGCAGCGAGCAACGCCTGATGCTCGCCGTATTGGTCGACGCCATCAACGTCTTGCAAGGATGGCGTGGGGTGGGTAGCCCGCGCAAGCGGCGGGCTTTCGCCGAGGCCGCGCACTGGGTGAATACGCGCGGGACCGGCTATCCCTTTTCCTTCGACAGTATCTGCGACGCGCTCGGGATCAATTCGGAGATTCTGCGGCGCCGGATGACCGGCCTGACGCGCGGCCACGCCAGCGCGGCGCGACTCGCCCGCGGGCATCTCCGACTCAAAGAATCCAGCCGCGCGCAACACATGACAGCTAATCGGGTGCGCCGGCGGCGGGAGCCGGTCGCCGCAACGTCTTCCTGAACCACTCTGCCTTTCTGTCGGCGTGCCGAGGGCTTCCTCCGCCTTCCCCCGAAGCGGTCCTCAAGGTCCTCGGCACGTCCATTCTTTCCTCCATTTTTGCCAAGACCTCGATCACCGAGGCTTAAGCCACGGCATCTCATCGGCTATCTTCTGTCCCCCCGATGCATGGAATCATTGTTATCGACAAACCCGGCGGGCCGACCTCGGCAGAAGTCGTCCGGCTGGTAAAATCGCGACTCGGACGCGCGACGCGTGTCGGCCATCTCGGCACCCTCGACCCGTTTGCGACCGGCGTGCTGCCCATCCTGATTGGCGAAGGGACGAAACTCGCGCCGTTTCTGCAGGAGGGCGAGAAGGAATACGCGGGCGTGATCAAGCTCGGCGCCGAGACCGACACGCTCGATCGCACCGGCGCGGTAACGCGAACAGCGCCCGTGCCACTGCTCGAAGCCGCGCGACTCGCAGCGGTCGCGGCCGGGTTCGTCGGCGTGATCGAACAGACGCCGCCGATCTTCTCAGCGATCAAGCGCGCGGGCGTGCCGCTCTATAAACTCGCGCATAAGGGCGTCGAGATAGCGCCGCCGGCCCCGCGCAAGGTCCACATCGCGCAGCTCGAGCTCGAGGCCGCGGGCGCCGAGATGATCCGCTTCAACGTGGTCTGCTCCTCGGGCATGTACGTGCGGTCGCTGGCGCGCGATATCGGCGTGGCGCTGGGGACCGCGGGCCACCTCGACGAGCTCAGACGGCTGCGCAACGGCAGTTTTTCGCTCGACGAGGCGGTTGGGCTCGAGTCCGCGCTCGCGGCGCTCGAGCGCGGCGGCGACCCGGGGTTGGTGAGTATCCGCGCGGCGCTCGCCGCGGTGCCGGAGATCGAGGTGGACGCGAAAACCGAGCGCAGCCTGCGCAACGGCGATTCGCGCGCGCTCGACGGCCTGGCTCCGCGCGACGCCGAGCTCTTCAAGGTGATCGCGCGCGGCAATCTGGTCGCGGTCGCCGAGCCGGTCTCGCGCCTGACCTCGACGATCGCCCGCATCTTCAACGCCGAGTAGGCGCGGTCACACCGACGCCGCGATCCGGGCTGGTCGCCGTCCCGTCCAGCGCAGGAGCACGACTTCTTCGCGCAGGGCTTCGCGCGTCGCGGTCGCGAGGCGCGTGCGAAACAAATCGATACCTTCGACTTCGTAGCCCAGACCGCGCGCGAGGTCCGCGAGCAGCGCGCCCGTGCGGATCATCACGCGCAAGTAGGAAGCTTGGTCGCCGACGACATAAGCGAGGCGCGCGCCCGGCCGCAGGAGCGGTCGCAGGCTCGCGAGATGACGCGCCATCCCGCCGAAATAGAGCTTCGTCACGCGCCCATACAGCCGCTCGAAGCCCGAGGTCTTGCCCAACTCGATGCGCCGCCGCTCGATAGCCTCTGCGATGCGCTGAATCTCGCTATGATCAACGACGGTCTGATCATCGGCGTCGCTCTTATAAACGCTGCGCGTGTTCGACCGCACCAACTCCTGCTTGAGCGAGCGCAGCTCGGCCTTGTTGCGAATAAGGCCGAGCATCACCGATTCGAGCCGCGTCGTGCGCGTGTAGTCCTTCTCGTTTGGATAGGGCGGCGAGGTTATCACCGCGTCGATCGAGTTCGGCGCGAGCAGGTCAGACGGGTGGCGCGCGTCGGTCAGATGTACTGTGGCTGGAATTGAAGCGAGGTCGCCCAAGTGACGCAGATCATCTGCAATTCCGCGAACAGCTGCGAGCCACGGTCCGACCACCGGAGCGTCGGGTTTCGGCGGACCGACGCCCACTTCGGGGCCGAAATGCAGATTGCTCGCATCGCTGACGATGACCCGGGCCAGCGCCAGCCTCTCGTGATCGCGAAAACTCGCGCCGCGTGACTCCGCGATCGTGTCGAGCAACACGAGGGTTTTGTGCAGCGGCAGCGGACTGATCGAGTTGCGCAAGAGCAGCGTCTTCGCATCCGTCGGCAGGTCGCGAAGTTCGATGCGCTTTTTTGTGCGAGCGCCGATGAACAACGGCCCAGCCATCTCGTCGTCGATTCCATCGGCCTTGAGCCTTTCACACGCGATTACCGCGACCCGCGTCGCGTGCTCGACGAGGCGCTCAGGATCGACGCGCCAGTCGAGCTTCACGCGGCTGGCGAAGGCGGCCATCGGATTGCGCTCGAGACCGACGCTGGCAATGCCGAGCTTCTTGCATTCGACCAGCGTTGTGCCGGTGCCACAGAACGGATCGAGCACGCACTCCCCAGGCCCGACCTCGAAGCGATCAAGATAGGTGCGCACCAAATGCGGCGGAAAGGAGAGGACGAAGCGATACCAGTCGTGAGCGGCGCTATCCTCTGGCCGCATCCGATTGTTTTCGCCTGACAGCCTGCGGACCGCCGCGTCCATCGCGGTCGAGACTAGAGGAACTGGCGCTCGGCGTCGATGCGATCGTGGCGCGGGCTTCCACAGGTGGAAGATTCGCCCTTTGCGCTCGCCGGAATCCAGCGGTTATTTTTCCACACTGGTTGTGAGAGTTTTGAGGGCTGGATAAGATTGCCCGGTCCCAAGCAAACGCACTTATGGCAGCCAACCGCGATCGCCTCGCGCTGATCGAAGATATTTCGGTAATCGGCGGCGAGTCTTCCGCTGATCTGAGCGGAACGCTGGATCGCGTCGTCGCCACGATCGTCACCCGCATGGAGGTCGAGGTCTGCTCGATCTACCTCTTCGATGCGACGCGCGAACGGCTGGTCTTGCGCGCGACGCACGGGCTCGAGCGTGCCGCGGTCGGCCGCGTCTCGCTGCGCCCCGATGAGGGGTTGGTGGGACTGGCGATCGAACGCAACGGCGAAGTGGTGGTCGAGGATGCGATGAGCCATCCGCGCTACAAGTACTTTCCCGAGACCGGCGAGGAGCGCTTCCACACGCTGGTGGCGGTGCCGATCGAAGAGGCGCGGCAGAAACCGATCGGG
The DNA here is from genome assembly GCA_050736455.1 of Binataceae bacterium (SeqCode). Taxonomy (GTDB): domain Bacteria; phylum Desulfobacterota; class Binatia; order Binatales; family Binataceae; genus JAJPHI01. The sequence continues at coordinate 10,338 of JBOHWF010000127.1, forward strand.
GTGCTCACGATGCAAACGCTTGGGCGGCGCAAGTTCGGCCGCACCGAGGTGCGGCTGCTGCGCGCCGCGGCGGCGCAACTGGCGCAGATCATGTCGCACTTCCAGTTGCGCGAAACGCTGGCGACCAAGGAAAAGGAGCGCGATGAGTATCGGCGGCGGATGATCGAGGCGAATCGCCAGCTCAAGGGCTACGAAAAGGTCCGCGGCGGCGCCCCGCGCGTCGCCGCCCCGGTTAAGATGCGCCGTCCGCGACTACCGGGGCTGGCCGCGGCGCCGGGCTTTGCACATGGCGTCGCCCACGTGGTCGGCACCTTTATCAGCACGATCGATCGCAATCTGCGCGCCGCCGACAGCAAGGCCGAACTCAAACGACTTGAGGAGGGGTTGCAGCGCTCGCGCGCTGAACTCGAGGCGCTGAAGGCCCGCATGGCGCCGCTGATGCCCGCCGATGAGCTCAAGATCTTCGACGGCCACCGGCTGATTCTCGAAGACGAGGAATTCATCGCGCGCATCCGCAACACCATCGGCGCCGGCTACGCCGCCGAGAGCTCGCTGTTCCGAGTGATCGATGAGTTGAGCGCGCAGATGCTCGCGCTGGCGGATTCCTACCTGCGCGAACGCGCGACCGACTTCCGCGACGTCGGCCATCGCGTGCTGCGCCATCTGCGCCAGGAAGGCCGCGGCGCCTTCGCCAAAGCGACCATCCTGGTGGCGGAGGAACTGACGCTGTCGCAGATGACGCT
>JBOHWF010000128.1:0-10784 GCA_050736455.1 Binataceae bacterium (SeqCode)
GCGCGGGCTCGAAAGACGATGTGCTGTCCGCGCGGCGAACGATCGAGCAGCACGGCGACCGTTGGACTGTCGAATGGCTTCGTACCCGAGGATTGGATGACTGGGCCGATTACCTCGACAAGCTCTACCGGCAATCTGATTCGCGGGCCGAAGCGATGATCGGAGCGAACGGGAATCTCTTCCAGGCCAACGGAAGACTCAATCATGAGGAGGTACGTCAATGAATTGTACAAACCGCTCCCTGAAGTTCCTCGCGATCGTGACCGTGCTGGTTTGTCTGTTCGGAATGACGGGGCCAGCGCATGCCCAGTTCGGAGGCGGCACTCAGATCGTCTTCGATCCCCAGATGTTCGCGCGGCAGATGCAGCAGCTTCAGCAGGAGACCGCCACCGTTACAAATCTTGCTCAGCAGCTTCAATACGCGATTAAGAACACGACCGGCGGTGGCGCGGGAGTCTGGCAGCCGAATCAGAATCTGCTCACGAATTTAGGAAATCTGATCAACGAGCAGGAAGGCCTTTCGTACACCTTTCAGGGTCTGACGCAGGAATTCCAGCAACTCTATCCGGGATTCAACGCGGCCTCGACCGCGGGAGTTCAGAGTCCGCAGGCGACCATCGAGACAACCCTGAACACTCTCAATGGGGCGCTCGCTTCGGCGCAGGCTCAGGCGCAGAACTTTCAGGTGGAGCAGGCATCGCTGCAGACCCTTGAGCTCAGGAATCAAACGGCGATAGGGAATCTGCAGGCGGTTCAGGTCAGCAACGAAATCGCGCTCGCGCAGGTTCAACAGGTTCAGATGCTCCGACAGCTCGTGATGGCGGAGATGAATTCGCAGAACGTGGCGGCAGCGAACCAAGTCAACAATCAGGTAGAAGGCAGTCTCGAGGCGCAGGCTTTATTCTCAGCACCGGCAGCTCCAGGAACTCCTGATATGTACCACGACGCTTCTCCACCGCCGCAGCCGTAGGGTTTCTTCGAGGAGGTCAAAATGAAGGGCGTCAAGAATCCACTCGTTCTCGTTTTCGCCGTTATCGGTGTGTGCGCGGTGATATATGGCGGCTGGCATCTTTATCAGCAGCACGTTGCAAACGAGCAAGCGAAGGCCGCTTTCACCGCGCCTCCTGCGAAAGGCGTCCCGGACATGTACCACAACGCTCCGCCACCTCCACAGCCATAAACATTTCATCGCGCCCTCGTGGCGCGAGGAGCTGTGAGTATGAACAACTTCAACGACATCGTTGCCCAGTTCTACTCGGCTGCTGCCAAATACAGTGCCGGCATTCAGCCTTACGCTATCAAGCTCTTTCTGGCTCTCTTCCTTCTCGACATCCTTGTTACGTGGATTCAGTTCGTTGCCGAAGGTCAGCTCGATGCCTCGCACTTCTTGGGTCGGCTTATAAAGCACATCCTCAGCGGCGGGTTCGTCTATCTCATGATCGTAAACGCGTTCTCCTGGATGAACGCTGTGGTGAAAAGCTTCTCGTCGATTGGCGCCTCAGTGACGGGTCTGCCCGCACTCAGCCCGCAGACCGTACTTCAACTGGGTGCCAACATGGCGGGCACAATTTTTGACGCTCCCGCAAACGCAAGTATGATGACGAACATCGAGCTCGCCATCGTTCAAAGCGTGGCAGCGTTCTTTGTCTTGCTTTCCTTCGTCGTGACGGCGGCGATGCTGATCCTGACGCTTATCGAAGCGTACCTCGTCGTTGGTGGTGGTGTGATTCTCTTGGGTCTCGGTGCCAACCGTTTTACGGCGCCCGCCGCTGAGGGTTATTTCGGCTACGTCATTCGAGTTGGAGTAAGGCTTCTTTTCTTCTACCTCGTGCTGGCGGTCGGTGTGCAGATGGCGACACAGTGGAGCGCGGCTCTTCTTGCCGCGTGCAAGCCAGTGCCCGCTACCCTGCCTTGGTGGACTACCTATGGCGTGCCACCAAGTTCCATCATGACCACCGTCTGTTCAGGAAGCCTGTCTGTGTCAACGATGCTCACGTACGCCGCGTTGGCAATCATCTTCATGATAGTGACGATTGCAGTGCCCCATATGGCGGCCAGTATTGCCGGTGGCACAGTCGGCCTCGCCCTGAGCCACGCCTTCGAGGCCGCATTTATCGCTCAGACCATCATTCGGCCAATCACAAGCGCGCTCCAGACCGGATTTAGCAAAGCCGCGCAGCTTGGCACCGGCAGCGCCGGCAATGTCGGCGAAGCGACTGGCTGGGTCAGGGCAATGGACTTCGGCCGACAGACACAGCAGCTCAGCAATCTCGGTCCTGACAGCGGCCAGCGGGTACCCGCACCCAAGGATGTTCGCGGCACGTCGGTGATGCCGTCGCCCGCTTCAGATACCATGCCGATGAATCCAGGCACAGCGCGCTACGGAAACGGCAACAACACGACGACGATGGGCAAGGCGACCAGCAAAATCTAAGTAGGGTTTCTCCGCCAACGGCGCCGGCGGAAGCAGTACCAATGAGCGCTTCAATTACACGTTCGGTCGTTCGCAAGCAGCTCTGCGCCATGGGCTGCGAGCTATTAGATCTTGGCATTCTTCATCGTGATGGACGAATGTTGCTGCGCGAAGGCTGGCGAACTGAGCAGGTCGACGCGGCGCTCAACTGGCTCATGCGGAAGAACGCGCGCGGCGCGCACATTTTTGTTCGGCCACATGGCGCGCATCCGCTCAGCCTGATCGACGATCTCAGCGCTGAAGCGACCGCCGCGATGAAAGAGTCGGGCTTCCAACCCGCCCTCGTTGTCGAAACCTCGCCCGACAATTTTCAGGCTTGGCTCAATCACGGACGAATCATCTTCGATCATCTCATAAGTACTCAGGCGGCGAAGGAACTGGCGCGTCGTTTCGGCGGCGATCCCTCGAGCGCGGATTGGCGCCACTTCGGGAGGCTCGCGGGTTTCACCAACCAAAAGCCGGAGCGGCGCCTGGAAAGCGGGCTCCAGCCGTTCGTACGATTGCGCGAATACACCGGACGGCTTTACATCGCTGCCGAGAACTTCCTCCTACAAGTAACAGCGCTCGCGACGGAAACTCGGCGAGAACGCGAGGTCTGCGCAGAGCGTTTATCGCAGTTCGGTGATGCTATTCGGCCTCTCGCGGAGTTTCACGCCGACCCGCGCTACTGCGGCGACCTTCATCGGGCGGATATGGCTTGGGCGCTACATTCAGCGAGCCGCGGCCTAACAGAAGAACAAATCAGGAATGAAATACTTGATGCCCGCGACCTTTCGAAAAAGGGTCAGTCTGCGAGGCAACGAGATTATGCGAAGCGAACAGCGATCAAGGCCACCACCACAATTCGGCAGTGTCGCTGAACGTGCAACGCTTTTATCGAACAATGCGGTGCAAAAAGGTCGCGCACCCTCCGCAAGATGCCGTGTGGTGCTTGCATTTGCCGCAAAGGCCGCCGCAAAAACCGATCTTGGAGGCTAGCTCGAATTTCCTCTTCACGGTCCGTCGCCACAATCCGTCACCACAGGGATGGTTTTCGGGGCTAATGCTAGGTCGAGATCCAAGATGCGCTTGAGGATCTCCTCGTCTTCGACTGGATCGCGGCCGGGGCCGCTCAGAAGATCAGCGGCTACCGGCTCCGCTCCGTCCTTAGGCCGAGGTTCCGTCTAGGGAAGCAATCCAGCCCACGGCTGGAGGACTTCGACAATCTGAGTAGGTGTCATCACGGAAATCTCGAGTTCACGACGTAGATGACGCCCGTTGCGGGCCAAACGACGATCCACGGTAAGAAAGGTGTCACATTCCTTTTCACCGGCATCCGCTATCAGCGCGCGATCCTTGGCACTCAGGTAATCAAATTGTCGCTGCGCGACCTTTTGTCGCGTGGCCGTACCGAATCCATGGTAAGCAGCGCCATTGTAGGCAGCCTCGACCCCGCACCAGTAGTCCCAAAGTTCTACCAGCCAGGAGGTGTACCGTCCGCTTCTCGCTTCGAGCACTTCTTTAAGAGAGCTCTCTGATACAACTAATTCGAACGCATTCCGCTGGTTCATAAAGCACAACATTCGCATGCCCTCGATATCGCTTAACGCCTCCGGAACCCGGTGCACAGGATCATCAGGACACACCTCGACATTCTCGAATATCGATTCGCCAAATCGCAGAAGATACTGTAGGACCCCAGTATCCAAGAAAATGCGGTGCGGTAATGAACTGTGGATCACAAACAGTCAATTGCCAGATGCGATATCTGAGCTCAGAATCTTGCCCACAAACCCTCTATAGTGTACCAGTTCCACGTTTTTACCATCATCGAGAAACCTCGAAGCATCGGTCTGTGTTTTGATCACTCCTGAGTACGATGCGAGATCGATCATCAATTGTTCAAATAGTCTATATACGGAGAAGCCCAGTCTGATTAGAAACCCGTTCGCTTCCGGATCCAGAGAGGCCGAGCAAACCAATGGCTTCTCTGGCGGCACATCCTTCATCAGATCGTCCAGCGGCCAGAAGGCCGCCCGGTAGAGAAAGTGGTTGCGTGGGGGTGTGATTTCGTCCCACGCTACATTCAGAAGCTCCTTTCGGACCTCTAAATCCCAACATTTTGCATCAGTCATTCGCAATACACGCTGAAATCCCTCCCATAGATACCTTTGGTCTAGCATCGGAATCCGAATGATCACAAACTCATTAAATTGTGGAACAAAGTGAACATTCTTCTTTTTCTTTGGTGTCTCAGGTTCCGGAAACAGATCGATTGCCATCTGACCGCTTCGTAGGCTCGCCAGCGAAACTCCCAACAACGTCATGATTCCGCGAGCTCCAATATACGCGGAATGATAAACGTTGAACGAACACCAACTATGCATACCGCCCTGACCCAGCCGCTGCGCTGCCAAGGCCGTATGAGAGCATTTCTCAAACAGAAACACCGCTTCCCGCAGCGCATTCGTTCTCAGTCCTTCGACATCAGCGAATCTACCGACGTTTGTCGGCGCTTCAAGCTCTAGCAAATTCGGCAGCCGCTCCAATCCCGGATCCGGCGGTTCCCCGAGGCGCGAAAACGTCGGAGTGTTAGCGAGCCAGGAGTCTCGAATCTCCTCCCAATTCCGGTGGCGAATGTGCTGCCATTTATGGCGTAGAGACATCTCCTCACACCCGCAAAGAGCCGGACTTCCCTTCTTCACCTCGAAATCTCAACGCCAACGCAGCTTTGAGGTCTTCGCCGGCGTTGATCTCGGCCTGACTCCCGGAGCCATACTGCTTGAACGACGAAAAATCAAAATCCTCGATCCGCTTGAATATCGCGATCACGTCCTTTGCTTCAAATCCCTTCTGTTCTTTCAGGGCATAGCTAAAAAAAGTAGGAAAAGCGTTCCACAATGCTCCGAAGCCAACCGTCTTGAAGAATACGCTGTCCTTCGCGTCATACTCTTTCTGGAACACCTGCTGTAGTCCTTTGTAGTAGTTCGAAATAACAGCGAGCTGCTCCCGCTCAGTATATACCGCCAACATTCCTTTCCCCGAAAGTACGTGTGGTGAGATTTTCCGAACAAAGTTAGTCAGAGAAATCTGCCCCGTCCTTGGGCTCGTAGTCACTACAATGCGCTCGAAGAACGGCGAATCTTCGTCTCGCCTCAGCTGCGTCGCCAAATCCGCGGATCGCTCTCTTGCCGAGTCTGCCGGCTTCTTATCTGGCAGGCCTTTCAGCAGGTCAAGATAGAGAGAGGTGGGAACGTTTTTCGCTTCGCGATTGATGGTAACGAATTGCTCGATCTGCCGTTGTTCGGACAGGCCGACAAACGCTACCACCGCGAACTCGATATCTGCACCAGCTCTGGCCGCCATTGCGCCACCGGCTAATCGATGTTGGCCATCGATTACCCACCCGACATCGCGACCCTTCGGTATACTCAACTCGCCCTTTTCCTTGTTAAGTTTCGCTTCATCGAATGCCACGATGATCGCACCAGGAATCGGCCGCTTCAGCGTGATGTATCGTGTAATGGCGTTAACTCGCGACGGGGACAACGCTCGCTGATAACCCTCATCTTTGTCTTCGATTCTCCGATTGATCGACAACATTTCATAAAGAACTGAAGCCTTAGCTTTGAAAAAGTACAGTTTCGTCTCACTCTGGACCAACTCAACCGCAGCAAATCTCAAGGGTCGAGTTGCGATGCCCGACTGCCTACCTGTCGAGCCTGCAGCTGTGGTCTTGTCACTCTGACTCATCATAAGATCGAGCCTCTATACTACCAACCCATTGGAAACGCCGTTCCCTGAGTTGCGACTCGGCGGGTTCTACGCTTTCGAGGCCTGGATCGTTCTCTCTTCATCATTATTCTCTGCCGCCTACTCGAGCATCCCATTCAGCGAGAAGACCTACTCAACCTTGGCGGCTAATCCTCAACATCGTCGACCAACGTCCGCTTCGATCCGCGGGTGACTCCAAAAGCACCGCACGTAACCCTCGGTAGGATCATTATATATGAGTCCGTCATTGCTGTTTCGCAGTGGCCACGCTCATGATTGGATCACCGGAATTTCGGCATTTTCCCAACGACCGCGCTCGTTGTCGGTCGGAACATGAGGGAGAATGTCGGCAACGGTCTTCTCATGCAGCCGGGGTCCTTGAAGGTCCCAAACGTGGAAAAAATACGCAGGACCGTATTTCTTGGCGGTCTCCCATTCGTGGCGCGTGAGCCGAAAGCGCAGCGGCGAAGCGATCGTCGATTTGACTTCGATCAAGCGGGCGACCGGACCTTCGACGCCAACATCGTACGACTGGATATCGTAACCTGCCGTGTTGTCTTCGATCGACATCCAAACCGGTCGAATATTGATACCGAGTTCCGCCAGCCGCCTTGTTTCGTGCGCCAGGCTCATTTGTTCAGCGTCCCGGGCGCGGATCATTTTTTCCTGATCAGCCCGCAGTCGCACAGCGGCGGCCACGCGATCCCACCACGTGACGATGCCGTTCGTGGGCGGATCTTCAAGAAGCCCCGCCGAACGGAAACACTGCACCTCGTCGCGCGAAAGTTTCTGGACAAACTTTCGGCGACCTAAAGTGATGATTCTTCCCCACAAGGGTCGAAATCCTGTTATCGCTGCCTCGATGCATTGCTGGTAGAACGCCTCGGGATCGTGCGCCAGTGCGGACTGCACCACCATAGCATCCAGCTGGAACGCAGCGTCGTAATCATGACTGCTGCCCTCCGGATCGACTCGTCGAAGGAACTCAGCAAGATCTACCAGGCCGAGTTCCGGATTTGCGAGCCGTTGTAGCCGCAGAGCACGGAGTCCCTCGAAAGCGCTCATGGCGAAGAGACGAGAAAATTCGACGCCTTTCACGCTTCATCCTCATCGCGCGGCGCTCCTCTTCGCCCTTCCAATTCTTCGACCAAATCGACGAGATCCTGAAGTTCAACGTCATAGTCGATCGGATCGTCAGCATTCTCCTCATCCAGTGCGAGCTCATGAAGATCCGGGTCGTCGAGCAGCTGTTGCAGGCCACGAATCTTGGTCGCGAGCCGCCGACTCACGGAATAATCGATACTCCCCAGACCAACCGGTGCCTTTGTCTGATAGATGTATATGTTGGTCTCAATATCCGGCGGCAGCCCAAGTCGATGGATGCGATCGATCGATTGCAGATAGTGCGTGGACACGTAGCTGCGATCAACGTAAATCGCGTCGTGACAAACGGTGTGCAAGCTGATCCCTTCGCCGGCAGCCGCTGGATTCGCGATCAAGACCTGACATGCGGCATCTCGATGGAATCGCCTGAGACGTCCCTCGCGTGTCGCGGGATTCGCTTCCTCGCCGCTGGGGACCCCGCCATACAGCGTGACCGGATTCAGGTCCGCTAGCATGCGTTCGAGCTCATGCAGCGTATCGGTGAAGATGGTCCAAATTACAGTCTTACGTCCGGCGGCCGCGAGTTCCCTTGCGTGCCTATCAACGGCCTGCATCTTGAGCGACGGCCCCTCGGTCAGGACCTGATCAATCACCCCGGAGTCCAGACCAACGACACTCTCCGTCATGCCATGAAGAGCAAGGATCGGATTGGTCGAGAGTTGTAGGAGCCGCATAACAGACCGGCGCGCGCCCACGAAGTCTACCTCACCCCGATCGCGGCCACGGATTGCCGAAGTGAGCTGACGTAACGATTCACTGCGAACGATTCCGTAGAGCGCCTGTTGGCCCGAAGCCATCTCGATCTGACGGAAGTGTCGATGTGCCGGCGGTATCTCCAGCTCCTGCTTTGTCGTCCGAACATAGAGCTGCCCGAGAACATCGCGGGGGGCTATCCCGCGACTCACTTGAAGATCAAGCCCCTGCCCAGGCCACAGAAACGCGAGCTGGGCACCCAGATCGTCGGCGCCCTGCGGCATAGGGGTTCCGGTCAGAATGTCCCGGCGGGCAGGCAGCGCCGCAGCGTTGATCAAGAATGCCCCTCGCTGAGAGCCTTGACCGGCCTTCATTCGGTGAGCCTCGTCAAGGACCAGATGCACCGGCCGACGTGCCAGGTAGGCTGCGATGAGATCGGTCTGACGCACCATCAAATCGTAGGTCATCAGGAATCTGGTCGCGCCGGAGGTGAGCAGTCGGTCGACCTCTTCTGGGCGACCGTCGAGTACAACGAACGGCTCAGCATTCCGGTCGGGTGCTGCCGGATCCATACAATCGCCAACCACCTCCCGCCACGCCGGAAAGGCCGTCTTGGGGCCGATGACTAACAGATGCTGTCCGGGCTGCCGGGTCAGAAGATGTAATGCGAAGGTAACCGTCGTCTTACCGGCGCCGGGTACTGAGAAATTAGCGCCGTGCGGCAATGACACGAGGCGTTCCAAGTCCCGCAGTTGGAAAGGCTTTAGCGTGCGACGCGTGAAGCCCTTGTGTCGCAACTGATCCTGCAATTCATCGCGCGTCAGACGCAACGCCAGGGTGTTTCGCGCAGCCCGCGCCCTGCGGACCTCTTCAGAAAACTGATGAATCCGGTCTTCAGCCTCGCCCTCCGGCGCAAATCGAAATCCGAGCGACTGCTGCTGGGCACGACTACCAAAGTCGCGGAGGATGCCCAGGACCTTCGGCCAAGAAAGCTCAATGCTCGTGTCGGTCAGAGTCGCTTCGGCCTCATCAGCGATCGCCCGCGATCGCAGCCGGTCCCAGATCGAACTCGCTATGCCGCCTCGCCGCTCGAATCTTCCGGTCAGACGAACGCGGTCATAGTTGATGACGATCTGCAGGGGGGCATTGGTCACATGCGCCTCTTAAACTAGGACTTGGTCGATGCTGGCTCTGCCGCCGACGCGGGTGCGCGCAGGCGTCCAACCGTTTCTCGAAGCTCGCTGACCCGCTTGCTAATTTGCTCGAGCTGACGCTCGATAGTTCCGTACGTCGACGCGTCAGCTCGACCCAGATCAACCTCGCTGAGCCGCGCGTTCGCAGTGATGATTGCCTTAAGCGCTGCACCGCCAGATCTCTTACCCCGCTCCTGTTCGATGACGCCTCGCGAAATCTCGATCAGGACCTCAACTGCCTCATCTTTTTTTTCGGGATCGCGCAAAGCGTCGATTACGGGCTGATATGACGGACTGGTCTCGCCAGTTTCAACATCGACGATGAAACTTCCGTCGTCTTCCGCGGCATCACCGCTCAGCGGGATCCCTAACTCGCCGGCTATACGATCGAGCACCTCGGCGGAATTTTTCCCATACACGATATTGAAGGCGTAGAGACGTTCGTTTAGCTGTTCACGATTGTCAAACAAATTCCAGGCGATGACCCTGCTTGCATCGGCGAGCGCCTGTTCCTTGCCTTGCACCAAGCTGGGAAGGTCTTTGAAAAATTGCTCAGCCTCGCGCACGCGCGTATAGTCACCCTCCGCCTTCGCCCAATCTTTAAGGTACACCGTAGCCTCGCCAAGAGCCGCTAAAGAGTTTCGGATCTCCGCCGGCTTCCGGTTCAGACGATCGGCAACCTGGGGTATTGTACGTCCGAGATCCAAGAGTTTCTGGATAAGCAGGCAATCACCGATCCAATCATAGTCAAGTTTCGTCTCGGGCTTGGCCTGTAGAGTCGCCTCGATATCGACGATTTCCTCCGGAGTGACATCCGCGGGTAGAACGAGACAATCGACATGAGTAAATTCTGCGTTTGCCGTGCTATCTTCGTCGAGCAGCTCGCGCATTGCGGCGAGCCGGCGATTGCCATTGACGACGACACCACGTTGGGTTATCAGGAGAGGCTCGCGCTGCTTCTCCGTTTTCAGGACTTCAATCACTGGAGTGACAGAGTCCGCACGTCCCTTCCGCGCGAGCTGCGCTAAAATCTCGTGCTGTAGCTGCTGGACGCTTTCATTCTCTTGCCCGGCCAGGAAGAAGTCCGCGGGTTTACCCTCACGAATGATGTAGGTGTGTTGGTCAATATAGGTCCGGAAATTTTCCGTGCGGTATATGAGTAGATCGCTGGCAATCCGGATCAGCGTTAACTGCGTCTTCTGATTCCGAAAATCATAGAAGTCGCGGGTTTCCGAACTAGCCCCAACCGATGCAAGGATTTTTGCCTCGCGCGTCGCTCGGCTCTCGACGTGTATCTGATAGCTCACAAGCTCCTCCTACTCGAAGGCAACGAGAAAAATCGGAACGGTAATGATCCGGCTGAAGAGCTTGAGCTCACTGCTAACGCGGTCCGCATGCGCGATATTACTCCCGAGTGCCTGCGCTCCGCTTTTGGTAGGTAGCGCGAGCGCCGCCGCCTCGATTCTCTTTGCCGTGTAGAGATATTGCAGCTTGAGAAGATCATAGGG
>JBOHWF010000129.1:0-2626 GCA_050736455.1 Binataceae bacterium (SeqCode)
ACTTAGTATTCGGCTGTGGCCGGGGCGGCCAAGACTTTTGCAGAGCAATCGAGCTAACTCCCCGAGCTTCATGCTGAGGAGCGCGCGCAGCGCGCGTCTAGAAGCACGAGGACTGTTACGCGAGTGCTTCTTTCCCAGCGCGCATGGCGCGGAAAAATCCATTCACCGCATGGCGGCAGAAAGGCGCATCCGAACTTTGAACTCAAGGACGCGCCAAAGGCGCGCCGCCTCCGGCGGTCGCAGATCCTTGACTTCAAAGTTCAGATACGCTCGGGTCAGCCGTGCGAGGAATGGATAGGCGCGGCCGGAGCGGCCAGGACGCCCGCCGTCGGTTCGGGTATAGTGCCACCCGCCGACAAAGTAGAACCCAGGCTGACGGCCATCTTTAGTGTAAGTTTGGCTTTCCGCTAACAAGAGGGGGCAATCGCATCGAGCGACTTTTGCCGTCACGTTCGAGCGGAATTGCCAGTGATGCAAGCTCACGGACAAACTTTTTCCGGTCTTCATCGCTCGCCCAGTTAGTAAGTTCCGCGCCTTGGTGAGCGGCTGCGTCAAGCGAAGGCCGAGCGACGTGCTCAAGCACAGCGGATGTGTTGTATACTAATCGTGCCTTTGTGCTCTGGTCTTCGAACTTCATCCGTGCTCGTTCTAAGACTAGTGCAGCGATGCCGATTTCTGCAACTGTTTTTCGTAACGAAAGTTCGTCGCCGGATGCGTCCACTGTTTCGACCACATGCATTGCGCCGTTACGAAGGATCAGATCAGCTGTAAGGCCTTCGGCAAGTTTGTAATTCGATACAATTCGATGGGACGACAAATCTTCATGTTTCTTGGCTAAAACGCGCTCTTGCCGAAATATTTTTTTCACTTGAGTCAATAGCCTCGACCGCTTCTCGCGCAATCGCCGAGGTGCGGGCTCGGGATCGATCATGGTTTTCACGATCGAAGCGACTCGATCCTCATACGCACCGGTACTTTCGGCGATGAATGTTCCTCCTCGAGAGACAGTGAGCGGCCCAATTCCCATCAATTTCAAACGCGCATCTAGCTCGTGAACACCTGCATCGCGCAAGCGAGCATCGAGTTGCGGAAGTTTTCGAATCAAATCACGAAGCAGCTCAACGTCGATTGCGCCGGAGATGGCTCTTACTTTCTCGACGCCCTTGGACGTGCGGATATCGAGTCCTTTTTCATCGAACACAGCCACGCCAATATTCACGCATTCGTTTCGCACGCCATCGGGAGCGAGCCGAATAATGGCGAAGTCATAGGAGCGAGCCATCATCAAGTCCTTTGCGAAGGGCATTTATTCTAGCGTGTCGCCCCTCCTCTGACCAGACGCGGATAAATTCGCGTTTTAGCGGTTGAGTCAGCCATTCTCTCGGCATTTGATTGAGGAATCCATCGATTACGCTAGGAGCGACCCTAGCCAGCTTGTCTAGAATTGCGTGAGCGGCTTGAACGTCGAAACCAAGTGTCGATCGCAACACCTTCCCGCATGTCCGCGTCTGGTCACCCGGCGCGGGGAAGTCATTCCAAGGCCATCGAAAGAACAACGCTCGTCCGTAATCAAAAGCAAAAAGTCTTCTGGCACCAATATCTTGTACCGTCAAATAATCTCCAAAATGTCGATCTACATTGTTTATGAATAGATCAAAAGCATATATCGATGATAAAACTCCTGTTAAGCATGATGAATTTGGTTCTAAGTTCGCGGAATTGGTTAGGTAATTCTGTGTAATAAGATCATCCGCTACGCCAGCAACGCGTCTTGATCCGAATACTAGCTCTCCATTTAATCGTTGAATAACTACCGCAGGTGGCGCAGTAATTCCTATATAGTCTGCAAGAAGTGTTCCAATCCATTCGCTGGCTCTGGTGGGTGAACCTTGGCAATCGCCCTTTATGTAGTATCTGTGATTATCATCAGCTTCGACTTCTCCAAGCGAGTCTGCTGAAGGCTTACTGGGAGGATACTCAATCCGCGTTTGGCGAGGAAAAAGTAGCTGTTGCTCCGGTATCGGTGTTGCTGAGACAATCATTTTCCCTACAATACCAGTAGTGTCGGTCATTTTTGATTCCACCGATCTTATCTTGCAACAGGATCTGCTCGAATTTCAGGCTTCTCACGAGCACCCCGTGGTCGCGCCGCAGGTGTCGCACCGCAAACATGTTCCGTTGCGCACCAGGGTAAAATTCCCGCACTCGCCGCAAGCCTCGCCCGTAAAACCTTGCATCCGCGCCTGGCCGGGCTTCTCAGAGACGGCCGCACTCTCGGCGGCGGTCGTCCGCTCAAGCCCGCCGAGTTCCGCTTCGATTTCCCGCTCACGGTCGCCTTTGAGCGCAGTCGCGGGTTGCGGCCCGCGGCCCTGCACCAGCATCAATTTGTCGGCCTTGGAGCGCACAAAACCCCGCGACACGAATTTCGTGGTGCCCGTTGGCCCCGCACTCTGCGGCGGTCGGCTTTGGTCTTCCCCTGTTCCCAGCACGTCGTGGCCGATGTCGGACGGGTCGATGTGGGCGAGATCGTTACGGCCGAGATAGGAGATCGCGAGCTCGCGGACAATATAGTCAAGAATCGAGGTCGCGTTCTTGATCGCGTCATTGCCTTGCACCAGCCCCGCCG
>JBOHWF010000130.1:0-13312 GCA_050736455.1 Binataceae bacterium (SeqCode)
GGCTGCTACCGATCATCGATTTCCCCCTGTTGGCGCGGACCCCGAAAATCTTCCTGGGCTTCTCCGACGAGACCTACCTGCTCAACGCGCTGGTCGCGCGATGCAGGATGGTGGCGTTTCATGGCCCGATGGTGGCGATGGATTTCTCGCACGGCGTGAGTACGCCCGCGCGTGATCATCTGACGCGGCTGCTGGCGGGCGAGGCGCGCGGCTTCTCGTTGGAGGCGCGGTCGGCGCTGCGGCCCGGGGCCGCGCAGGGCGTCTTGCTCGGCGGCTGTCTGTCGGTGATTGTCGCGATGATCGGGACGCCGTGGGAGCCGCTCTTCGACGGGCGCATCCTGTTTCTCGAGGACACTGGTGAAAAAGCCTACCGCATCGACCGGATGCTGACGCAGTTGCTGCAGGCGGGAATCCTGAACCGCCTCGCGGGCCTCGTCTTTGGTGCGATCCGGCCGATCGAAGGCAGCGGACGTGAAGGCGAGCTGATCCGCGACTTCATCGGCGAGGCCACCGCGCAACTTGATTGTCCGGTACTGAGCGGAATCGAGGCGGGCCACGGGACGGCAAATTTTGCCCTGCCGCTCGGGCTCACGGCGCGAATCGACGCGGCCGAGCGTCGCCTCATCTTTACTGAAGCCGCGGTGACGGCTTGAATCGATGATAACCGCGCAATCAGCGGCGGGCTGTGATGGGGTGACCTGATGATTAGAGGTGACGCAGTTGGGTTGGGCTGAGGTCGAGCAAGCTTTCGCGGCGGCGCTCGAACAGGGCGCGATTCCGGGCGCGACACTGATCGTGCGCAAGGGCGACGATATCGCCTATGAAGGCGCGTTCGGCTGTCGCTCGCTCGAACCCGAGCGCTCGCCGATGCGCCTCGAGACGGTCTTCGACCTGTCCTCGCTGACCAAGCCGCTGGCCGCGACCGTCGCGGTGATGCTGCTCACGCGCGATGGCAAGCTGCGGCTCGACGATCGGGTCACGCGGTTCTTTCATAATTTCGGCGTGCACGGCAAAAGCTACGTGACCTTCCGCCAGCTGCTCGCGCATTGCTCGGGGCTGGCGGCCTGGCGTCCGTTCCATCAGCAGGTGGCGGAGGTCGAGCGCGCCGGCAAGATCAATTTCATGGCGAGCCACGGGGCCAAGGAATTTGTTTACGAGCAAATCCATCGCGAGAAGCCCGAGTATCCGCCGGCGAGCCGCAGCCTCTATTCGGATTTGAACTTCATGTTGCTGGGCGAGGCGATCGAGCAGGTGGGCGGCATGGCGCTCAACCGGCTCTGCCGCGACAAGATCTTCAAACCGCTGGGGCTGCGGGCCACGGATTTTATCGATATCTCGCTGCTGCGCACGCGGCGGCTCGAACCGGTGCCCGAGATGTTCGCTCCCACTTCAGTTTGCGCCGTGCGCAAGCGGATGCTGGTGGGCGAGGTCGAGGACGAGAACGCCTTTGCGATGGGGGGCGTGGCCGGGCACGCCGGGCTGTTCGCGCCGGTGCGGGAAGTGGACCGCATCGTGCACGAGCTGATGCGCTGCTATCACGGCCGCTCGGATTTCGTGCCGCAAAAAATCGTGCGCGAGTTCTGGACGCGCGACCACACCGTCAAGGACTCGACCTGGGCGCTGGGCTGGGATTCGCCCTCGGCGGAATTTTCGAGCTCGGGACATCGTTTCTCGCCGGCAGCGGTGGGCCATCTGGGCTTTACCGGGACTTCGATCTGGCTCGAACCGGCGAAAGAGCTCGCGGTCACGCTGCTGACCAACCGCGTTCATCCCCGGCGCGATAATCAATCGATTCGCGATTTTCGCCCGCAGATCCACGACCTCGTGATGGAAGCGCTCGGCGAGAACTAGCCCTTGGGCAGGCCGAGGACGCGCTCGCCGAGGATGTTGCGCTGAATCTCGTTCGCGCCCGAGTAGATCATCGGGCCGCGCGCCTCCAACATCCGATGGGTCCAGAGCCCGTGCTCGGCCGCAAAGCGATCGCCGCCTTCAAGCTGCGCGAACGGTCCCAGCATTTCGAGCGCGAAGCTCGCGATCCGCAGTCCGAGTTCCGAGGCGCTCAACTTGATCGAAGAGCCCTCGGGGCCCGGCGGAAGTCCCTTTAATTGCCGCGTGAGCTGGCGGAAGCCGGTATAACGGATCGCCGCCGCTTCCGCAGCGAATTGTCCGATCGTCTGGCGCACGGCCGCGTCCTCAACCAGCGGCCGGCCGTCGCGCGACAGCCCTCTCGCGAGCTGCGCCAGCTCACGCACCCGATTGGTCATGATGCGCTCCTGGCCGTTCGAGCGCTCGAAGGCGAGCGTGGTCAGGGCGACCTGCCATCCCTGATTTTTTTCGCCGACGAGATTGGCGATCGGGACGCGCACATCCTCGAGAAAAACCTGATTGAAATGGCGCGCTCCGGTCATCTGGATCAGCGGACGGATCGTGATGCCGGGGGTTTTCATGTCCACCAGCAGGTAACTGATGCCTTTGTGTTTGGGCGCGACGGAATCCGTGCGCGCGAGCAGAAACATCCAGTGGGAGTGATGCGCCAGCGAGGTCCAGATCTTCGCGCCGTTGACCACGAACTCGCCGTTCTGCTCGACCGCGCGGGTTTGGATCGCGGCGAGATCGGAACCGGCGTTCGGCTCCGAGTAGCCCTGGCACCACATCTCTTCGCCGGCCAGAATCTTGCGCAGGTGACGCTGCTTTTGTGCTGCGCTGCCCCAGTGAATCAGGGTCGGACCGAGCAGCCAGATGCCGGGTCCGGTGAAGGGCAGGCCGCTGCCGGCGCGTTCGAGCTCCTGCTCCACGATGGTTTCCTGCAGGAAAGTTCCGCCGCGCCCGCCATACTCGAGCGGCCAGGTGAGGCCGAGCCAGCCGCCCTCGTAGAGCCGCCGATGCCATCGCCGGGTCGCTTCCCAACTACCCTCCTCCTCGTCGGCGAGCGGCCCGCGCGGCGGCGTCGCGTATTCGAGATTCTGCTCGAGCCAGGCGCGAAACTCGCCGCGAAAGGCCTCGTCCTCACGACTGTAACTAAAATCCATCGAGCCTCAATAATGATTCCCTGATCATCCGCCGGTGACATTTTCATTCTGCGCCCGCATCGGGCGGAGCGAAATGGTCCCGAGCCGACGGTTATATACCGGTTTTCGCAACGACGTCGCGGATCGCCGTCAGCAGCGTGAGCTTCCGGACCGGCTTGGCGACGTGGAGGTCGCAACCCGCCTCGAGCGCGTCGTCGATCGCCTGGCCCACGGCCGAAGCCGTCAGCGCGACTATCGGGACCGGACCACGCTGGCAGCAGGTCAAGCGCCGCTCGAGCTCGCGGATCTTGCGCGTGGCGGCGTAGCCGTCCAGCTTCGGCATCTGGATGTCCATCAGGACCAGGTCATAACGGTTCTGCTGGAACTTCTCGACCGCTTCGAGGCCGTCTTGCGCTTCGTCGAGCTGAAACGGCGTGTCCTTCAGATATGCCGCAATGAGCAGGCGGTTGTCCGCAGAATCGTCGGCCAGCAGGATGCGCAGAGGCGGCATGCCCGCGACGACGCTGCCGGCGGCCACGCCGATCGTGGGGCCCGGCGGTTCGGCCGCGGCAGAGTTGACGCTGGTCCGGCCGAGCGTTTGCCGGACCGCGGCGAGCAGTTCGCGCCGCTTGAGCGGCTTGACCAGATAGCCGTCGATGCCGGCGGCGCGCGCCCGCGCGAGCGTCTCGCCGATATCATCCGAGGTCAGCAGCAGGATCGCGGGCCGTTCGCGCAGTGACAACTCGCCGCTTTTGATCCGCGCCGTCACCTCGATCCCGTCCATCTCGGGCATGCGGCAATCCAGCAGGATCAGTTCGTATGGCGCACCTTTGCCGGCGGCGGCCTTGATTTCGTTCAGAGCTGCGGGCCCGCTCTCGACGCAGGTGATGCAGGCGCCTTCCGCCTCGAGCATTTCGGTGAGGATGAGGCGATTGGCCGCAGTGTCGTCAACCACGAGCATGCGGACCTGCGCCAGCGGCGCCGCAGACGCCGGCGGCGCCGCGAGCGTCTCGGGCGCCAGTGCGAATTCGCCGGTGAAGCTGAAAGTGCTGCCGCGCCCGGGCGTACTGTCGACTTTGATTTCGCCGCCGTGCAGTGCGACCAGCCGTCGTACGATCGCCAGCCCGAGCCCGGTGCCTCCGAACTTGCGGGTAGTCGAAGAATCCGCCTGGGTGAAGGCGTTGAAAATCGAATCGATTTGGTCGGCGGCGATGCCGATACCGGTATCGGCCACGGCGAAATGCAGCCCTAGCGTATCCGCGTCCACCTGCCGGCGCGCGTTGGACCGCGCACGCTCGACGGTCAGAACGATCTCGCCGTGCGCGGTGAACTTGATAGCGTTGCCCAGCAGGTTGACCAGGATCTGGCGCAGCCGCAGCGGATCGCCGACCACCTCTACGGGCACGCCCGGCGCGACCCTCGCGGCCAGTTCTAGCTGCTTCTGACTGGCGCGCAGCGCCATCGTATCGACCACCCGGTTGATCAACTCGTGCAGGTCAAAACCCACCTGCTCGAGCAGCAACTGGCCGCTTTCGACCTTGGCCAGATCGAGCATGTCATTGATCAAGTCGAGCAGCGCCGCGCCGTTGTTGCGGACGATATCCAGATAGCGTCGTTGCTCAGGGCCGAGCGCGGTCTCCCACAGCAGGTCGGACATGCCGAGCACGGCATTCATCGGAGTGCGAATCTCATGCGACATGCTCGAGAGGAACTGCGACTTGGCGCGCGAGGCGGCGAGCGCGGCTTCGCGCGCGGCGATCAGCTCTTGTTCGGTCTGCTTCAGCCGCGTGATGGCGTGGCTGTTGAGCACCACGCAGCGGCGTCCGTCGATCTCGACCAGCTCGCCGGAAATCAGCACCGCAACCGCCCCACCCCGCAGATTAAAGCTGGTCTCCAGCCCAAAAACGTGACCTTTTTCCGTCAGCGCCCGGACAAATTGATCAATCTTTTCCGTATCAGTCCACAATCCCAGCCCCTGCAGCGTTTTCCCCTTCAACTCGTCGGGGCGATAACCGGTGAGCGAGCTCCAGCGATTGGCGTCGAGCAGGACCAGCTCGGGGAAGCTGTGAACCGTGATCGCGGTGGCGCAGGCGTCGAAGATGCGCCGGAAGGCTTGCGCCCGCTGCTCGAGCTCGCAGCTCAGCCGCGCGCGCTCGGCGCGCAGAAAGCGCAGCTCCGCGACGAGCTGGTCGCGCGCCGGCGTCTCCGCATTGATCAGGCCTGCGGCGGTCTGCGGTTGGGTCATTCGGATCACTGCCCGGGCAACGCCAGGCGTACGGCAGCGAAACCGGCCCGTACCAGGGCGTCATGCAGCAAGAAAGATGCCCGGCCCAAGCCTGCGTGCGCGACATCACGGCGCGCGTTTCATCTTGAAATCGGCCACGCCCTGTCGCATTGTCGGCCACTCGAGAGTCTGCCAGTCAATCTGATCGAGCGGAGTCGCCGTATGTCTATTGATGCTCAATGAATTTACCGAGACATCCTTCGACCTCGATCGCTACCTGAGTCTTTCGGGCGCGACCAAGCCCGCGCTGTTCGATTGGAGCGCGCCGCAGCCGCGGCTTGACGACGACGCGCTCTTCGCCCTCGGCTACATGATGGATATCGAGTCGTACACCGTGGTGTACCTGCGCGACCTGCTTTCGACTCGTGCGATCCGCGAGCCTGCGGTCACGGCGTTTCTTTCATGCTGGGTCTACGAGGAATTGTTTCACTCGATCGTGCTCCGGCGTTTTCTCACTTCGCAGGGAGTGAGTATTGACGATGGGCGTTTCGCCGAGTTGCGCACGCATCGTTTGATCCGCGAGCGCATGGTCCGGCCGCTAGCCGCGATCATCTCGCGCCTGACCCGCCATTTTCCCGCGGTGCATATGACCTGGGGCGCACTCAACGAAATCTCGACGCTGACCGGCTATGCCGCGCTGATCGACTATACCGCGCGCGTCGGCGGCGATGACGGAGAAAGCTCGATGCTGGCGCAGATTCTCCGCCGCATCATCAAGGACGAGCGGCGCCACTTCGCCTTCTACTTCGGGCAGGCGCGCACGCGCCTGCGCCCCCGTGCGGCACAACGCCTGACAAACTTCCTCTTGCGCCGCTTTTGGACGCCGGTGGGCAGCTCAGTCCGCGGCGGCGACGCCGCCCGCAGGATTTGCTCGACGCTCTTTCCGGGCGCCAGCGGACGGCAGCGCCTGCGATCGATCGATTCGGCCATCGCACGGCTGCCGGGGCTCGAGTGGTTTGATCTCGCGACCCGCCGATGCGCCGCCGCGCCAGCCGCACTCTGACGCCGCCGCGTCGAATAAATTGACCGATATAACCTGGCGTCTGCACGGGCGCGCGCCAGCTTGTGGTAACGCAGCCCAATCGGGTATTTCTATGGCGCTCTTGGCTTGCCAGGAAAGCTCAGATGAGGGGTCATTTCGTCATGGATAATTTCGAGTAGATTCAGCTTACGCCCGATCGAGCTATAGGAGTTTCCTCGGCCCGGCGCTGGCCGGTGAGAATTACCGGGCTGGTGGTCTTTAGCCTCGCGCTGATGGCATTAGCCGGCCGAAGCAATGCCGCCGAGAGCGTCCTTTACTCTTTCGCCGGGGGTAACGACGGGCAACAACCTGTTTCTGGTCTCATCGCTACCCCGAACGGCACGCTTTATGGCACGACCCCGACCGGCGGGGGCTCCGGTGGCGGCTGTCAAGACAGTCAGGGCTGCGGCGTCGTCTTCTCGCTGACGCCGCCGGCCGTCACCGGCGATCCCTGGACTGAGGCCATCCTCCATACATTTACGGGAAACGATGACGGAACTAATCCTCGCGCGAGCCTTCTATTCGGAACGAACGTCGGAACAAGCGACACGCTGTACGGTACCACCCAGAATGGTGGCGCATCGAATGCAGGCACGGTCTTTAGGGTGACGACGCCGTTCTAGGGCAGCGCTTGGAAAGAAAGCGTCCTCTACTCCTTTACCGGCGGAGTTGACGGTTCGCAGCCGGTGGCAGGGCTCATCGCGGCTCCGGGTGGCACCATTTACGGGACCACACAGCTCGGCGGCGCGTCGGGTTTGGGTACGGTATTCCCGCTAAAGCCGCCAGTCGCTTCGGGCCCCTGGACCCAGAGAGTCCTCTATTCGTTCGTCGGAGGCCTTGACGGCGAGCAGCCTGTCGCCGGACTCCTCGCCAGTCACAATGGTACGCTTTACGGCACGACCAAGCTCGGCGGTGCGTCGTCGAGTGGCACGGTCTTCGCCCTGACGCCGCCCACCAGTCCCGGCGGCGCGTGGACCGAGAGCGTTCTCTATTCGTTCACCGGCGGGAGTGACGGCGGCACGCCTGTAGCTGGCCTTATTTTCGGTCCGAGCGGCGGCACGCTCTACGGCACAACTGAGTATGGCGGCAAAATATACTCGGCTAATTGCCGATTCACCGGCTGCGGCACGGCCTTCAAGCTGACGCCACCCGCCACGGTTGGGGGAGCGTGGGCCGAGCACGTTCTCTACGAATTCCAGGGGACTGGCGTCGGCAGCAATGATGGATCGAACCCCTTGGGCGGCCTCGTGGCCGACGCGACTGGCGCGCTCTACGGGACTACGCAGGGCGGTGGCTTTGCACAAGTGGGTACGGTGTTCAAATTGACGCCGCCGGCCACCAGCGGCAGTCGATGGACTGAGGGCATCCTGCACTTTTTCGTCACCAGCAGCGGTGACGGAATCAGCCCCTTCGCCGGCCTAGTGTTCAGTAACCATGAACTCTACGGCACAACCCAAATCGGCGGATCGGTCGGCGAACACTTCGGCGGCACGGTGTTCGAAGTGACGCCGTAACGCGCCGCCGTCGACGCCGCGAGCGGCGCATAGGCAGCGGAGCCGGGCGCTCCCGCTGACTCGGCGCTTATCCATGTGGTTTGACCTGGCGGTCCGCCGCTCCGCCTGCGTATCGACTGCGGGATGAAACGCGGCGGCAGTTTCAAGTTGCGTTTCCGCGCAAGCGCTGTCAGTGCGTGCTTATGGATGACACGGAGCTATTCTCGGATCGCGCGTCACGCAAAGTCGCCAGCCGGCGCAGGTCCTCCGCAATTTGCGCGATCGTCGGCGTCATCTTCACGCTGATGGGACTTGCCGGGCGGGGTAACGCGAACAGCGAAAGTGTCATTCACTCTTTTACCGGTCGCAGCGACGGCGAACGTTCCTGTGCCCCGCTCATCGCGGACAAGAGCGGGACACTCTACGGCACGACCCTCTTCGGCGGAGTGGGCTGTCCTGGTGGTGAGGGCTGCGGCACGGCCTTCGCGCTGACGCCACCGGCGGTAGCGGGTGATCCATGGACCGAGACCATCATTCACGTGTCTTCGCAGGCAATCTCGGCGACGACGGGTACAATCCCTTCACCGGCCTGCTGGCGGGAAGGGACGGCGCGCTCTACGGCACGACCTCTCTTGGCGGCGTGTCGGGGGATAACGGCACGGTCTTTGAGGTGAAGCCGCCCGCCATCGCCGGCGGCGCGTGGAGATATAAAATCCTCTACTCGTTTAGCGGGATGGAAGTTGAACCCGCGCCGGCGGGAGCTTTGCCGGAGGGAGCTTTAATCGCTGATGCGCAGGGGGCCCTGTACGGCCCTACCCTGGGAGGCGGCGCTTCAAGTTTAGGCACTGTGTTCGCGCTGACGCCGCCGATCGGTTCGGGCCCGTGGACGGAGAGCGTGCTCCACTCATTCGCAGGCGGAGCAGACGACGGCGACTATCCGGCGGGCCGGTCTGGTGATGGATAACAGCGGCGTTCTCTATGGCGTGACCACGGGCGGCGGACCGTCAAACTTTGGCACGGTGTTCTCCCTGACACCGCCGACGATTTCGGGCGGTGCATGGACTGAGAACGTCTTGTACTTTTTTACAGCCGCAATCGACGGCAGTACTCCAACGGCGAGCCTTATTTTAGATCGCCACGGCAAGCTCTACGGCCCGACCCAGCTCGGCGGTAAATTCATCAGCTCAATTTGCCGGTCTGGCTGCGGCACGGTCTTCGCGCTGACGCCGCCCGCCACTGCTGGCGGTTCGTGGACCGAGCACGTCCTCTACAAGTTCCTGGGCGGGACCGCCGACGGAGCAGATCCCGCGGGTGCCCTAGTGGCGGATAAGAACGGCGCATTTTATGGTACTACTGTCTACGGTGGGATCGGTGCTACCGCCGCTGGGGGCGGCGCCGGGACAGTCTTCAAATTGACGCCGGCTGGCGGCGGGCAGTGGACTGAGGGCGTCCTGCACTACTTCACCGGCAGCCCCGACGGAGGCTTCCCCGCAGCCGCTCTCTTGCACAACAATCACGAACTCTTCGGTACAACCGTGCTAGGCGGAGGGACTAATCAGTACGGCCTTCCGGCCGGTACGGTGTTCGAGGTGACGCCGTAACGCGCCGCCGTCGACACCGCGAGCGGCGCATAGACAGCGAAGCCGGGTGCTCGCGCTGACTCGACGTTTACCCGTCGCGCGCGACGCTCTATCTTGGACGGCGATGAGCGTCGCCGAAGCAACCCTCGAAGTGAGAAACCGGCTTGGGCTGCACCTGCGCGCCGCCTCGAGCCTGACCCAGGCGCTCAAGCCCTTCACGGCAAGCGTAACTTTGTCGAAGGGACGGCAACAGGCCAATGCCCGTAGCGTCACCAGCCTGATCATGTTGGGCGCGGGAATCGGCTCAAAACTCAAAGTCAAGGCCGAGGGCGACGACGCCGCGGCCGCCCTTGAGGCCGTCAAGACCTTGTTCGAGGAGCGTTTCGGCGAGGACTAGACGACGTCGCGCCTCCGCTGGAGGCGCGTTTCGCCTTGACCCCTGAGTTAATCGTTGCTTATATGTAACCCCACCTGATTTTGAGCGTCGATCGAAAGCTGTTTATTCCGTCGCGGAACGGCGCGCTCACCACGGTAAAAGATAATTGACTGATTTTCCGACTGCGTTGCGCTGCCAACCCGCAAAAGGCTTCGACGACGCCCACTGCCAAGGAGTTTTGCCCGCATGCCTTTGAATGATTTCCTGTTCACTTCGGAGTCGGTCGCCGAGGGGCATCCCGACAAGATGTGCGACCAGATTTCGGACGCGATTCTGGACGCCCTGCTCGCCGAGGACCCGGCTTCACGCGTCGCGCTCGAAACGCTGGCAAAGACCGGGCTGATCGTCCTGGCCGGTGAGATCACCTCCAAAGCCAGTCCGGATTTCATAAAAATCGCCCGCCGCACCGCGATCGATATCGGCTACGACAACGAGGAAGTCGGCTTTAACGGCAATATGTGCGCGGTGCTGACGGCGATCGAACCGCAATCGCCGGATATCTCGCAGGGCGTCACCGAGGGCGAGGGACTGCATAAGGAGCAGGGGGCAGGCGATCAGGGCCTGATGTTCGGCTATGCCTGCGACGAAACTCCGGAGCTGATGCCGCTGCCGATCCAGTTGGCGCATCGCCTGATGGAGAATCTGGCGAAGCTGCGGCGCGAGAAGAAACTCGATTTCCTGCGCCCCGACGGCAAGAGCCAGGTCACCGTACGTTACGTCAATGGCCGTCCGGCAGGCATCTCCGCGGTGGTGGTCTCAACCCAGCACAGTCCGGCGGTCGGTCACGCGACGATTCGCGAAGCGATCATCGAGGAACTGATAAAGAAGACCATCCCGGCCGAGTATCTGGACAAAGCGACCGCTTACCACGTCAATCCGACCGGCAGTTTTGTCGTCGGCGGACCGCATGGCGATTGCGGCCTCACCGGGCGCAAGATCATCGTTGACAGCTATGGCGGCTACGGCCGGCACGGCGGCGGCGCATTCTCGGGCAAGGATCCCACCAAGGTCGATCGCTCGGCCTGCTACATGGCGCGCTACGTCGCCAAGAACGTCGTCGCCGCAGGCCTCGCAAAGCGTTGCGAGATCCAGGTCGCCTACGCGATCGGCGTGGCCGAGCCGGTCTCGCTTCTGATCGATACGTTCGACACCGGCACCGTGCCCGACCACAAGCTCTCGAGCGCGCTGCGTGAATCGTTCGATTTCCGTCCAGCCGCGATTATGAAGACGCTCAATCTGCGCCGCCCGATCTATCAGGCGACGGCGGCCTACGGTCATTTCGGCCGCGCCGCGGCCAATGGCTTCTTCCCGTGGGAGCGCGTCGATCGGGTGGACGCACTGCGCAGCGCCTTTGGCCTCCAAAGCCGTTAAGTCCACCGGCGTGACGATCGATTTGCGCCCCACCAGCAGGAGATTTTCCGATGCCTGACTCCCATCACAACGGGCACGATGTCCGCGACCTGTCGCTCGCTGCGGCCGGCCGCAAACGGATCGAGTGGGCCGACAACCAGATGCCCGTGCTGCGGCTGATCCGCGAACGCTTCGCCAAAGACTCAGCGCTCAAGGGTCATCGCATGGGCGCCTGCCTACATGTCACCTGCGAGACCGCGAACCTGCTGCGCGCGCTCAAGGCCGGAGGCGCCGAGGTCATCTGCTGCGCGAGTAACCCGCTCTCGACTCAGGACGACGTCGCCGCCGCGCTGGTCGCCGAATACGGCATCCCGTGCTACGCCATCCACGACGAAGATCGCGACACCTATTACAACCATCTGCGCGCCGTCCTCGGCAGCCGCCCAACCATCACGATGGACGACGGCGCCGACCTCGTGAGCCTGCTGCACACCGAGTTCAAGGACGCCGCCGCTACGGTCCGCGCGAGTATGGAGGAGACCACCACCGGGGTCATCCGGCTGCGCGCGATGGCCAAGGATGGCGCGCTCAAGATTCCGGTCGTGGCGGTCAACGACGCCCAGACCAAGCATCTGTTTGATAATCGCTACGGCACCGGCCAATCGACCCTCGACGGCATCATCCGCGCGACCGGCGTGCTGATCGCCGGCTCGGTGGTCGTCGTTGCCGGCTACGGCTATTGCGGCCGCGGCATCGCGTCGCGGGCGCGCGGCCTCGGCGCCGACGTCATCGTCACCGAAGTCGATCCGGTGCGCGCGATCGAGGCCGCGATGGACGGGCTGCGCGTGATGCCGATGGTCGAGGCGGCGAAAGTCGGCGACATCTTCGTCAGCGCGACCGGCGATCACTCGGTGCTGAATGCCGCCCACTTCAACCTGATGAAGCATGGCGCGATTCTCTGCAATTCAGGCCACTTCGACGTCGAGATCGACCTCGCCTATCTCAACGACTCCGCCGCGAAGCTCGAGCGCAACGTCACGCACAACGTGGACGCTTACCACCTAAAGAACGGGCGCGTGATCTATGTTCTCGGTCAGGGCCGGCTGGTGAATCTCGCCTGCGCCGAGGGGCATCCCGCGCAGGTGATGGACATGAGCTTCGCCACGCAGGCGATGGCGTCGCATTGGGTTGCGACCAGCAAGCCCCTACCGATCGCGGTTCACAACGTCCCGCAAGCGATCGAGGACGAAGTCGCGAGCCTCAAGCTCGCCGCGATGGGCATCAAAATCGATACGCTGACCGAAGAGCAGAAGAAGTACCTGTCGAGCTGGCAAACCGGCACCTGAGCGAGTCGCGCGACTGCTCCGGATTCGCGTCGATCCGGTGTTAGCTGACTTGCGGCCAAGCCGGGATCAGTCGCTAATCACCACGCGTTTGCGGCGGCGGAAGACTTCGCCAGCGGCGAAGCAGGCCACGATCAGCGCGACCGCGACAAAGAAGCGCGGCGACAGCGGATGCCATAGCGAATCGCCGAGAAACGCGAACAGAATCGTCCCTGGAATCATCCCAATCGCGGTAGCCAAAAGGTAATCCTGAAAAGCGATCGGCGAGGCGCCGGCGAGCAGATTCAGGGCATTGTAGGGAATTACCGGCACGATCCGCAGATACAGGATCACATAGAACCCGTTGCGCACCAGTCGCTCGAGCAGATGGCGGAAGCGCCCGCCGATGACGCTCTCGACGAATGCTTTGCCGAGGAAGCGGCCCGCCGCGAACGCTATGAGCGCGCCCAGATTCGCTCCCGCCAGCGACCAGACCGCGCCCCACAGAGCGCCAAACGCGAGGCCGCCCGCGATCGTCATCACCGCGCCGGGCAGCAGAAATGAAGGGCCGACCGCGTAGAGTAAGACGTACGCGATCGGTCCCCACGCCCCCCACGACAGCACTTCGGTCTTGAGCAGTCGCGGGTTTTCGAACCACTCGCGATGCGCGATCAACAGGTAAATCGATCCGCCGACCAGCGCCGCCAGCATCGCGACGCGGAGCGCGTTCACCATCAGCGAACTGCCTTCCGGCTTATCCGCGGGCGCTGGGATCGGACCAACTGCAGCCATCACAGAATGATTGCAATGATAGGGAG
>JBOHWF010000131.1:0-5775 GCA_050736455.1 Binataceae bacterium (SeqCode)
AAATAGAATAGTCCGGTGTTGCTGTCCGCGACGGTCGGATAGACGATAGTGTTGAGCGCATAGGCGTGACTCGCTACCCAGTCGGGACCCGCGCCGGAGCCGATAGTGTTTCTGCCGTTCAACGACAGCCAGCCCACCTCAGTCCAGTGCGACCAGTTGTTGCAGTTCGCGTCGCCCGGGCCGTTGCACGACGGATCGGCGACCCGCACCAGCGGCCCGAACTGGCCCGTGCCCGCATAGATATTCGCGCCATAGCCGGCGGTGTTGTGCTGATGGTTCAGGCCGAGCAAAATGTTGCCGGTTTGCACTGCAAAGCAAGCCCCAGCGTTGACCGTGCTCGTCACCTCGCACTGATACTGCCCCGGTTCGACGTAGAGCGTTTGCCCCTGGAAATTGTTCGCGCCGACGACGATCTGCGTTGTGATCGTGGTCTGACTCGCGGCGTTGCTCTGATCGAGCACGCAAGAGCCACCGATACTCGACGCTGATCCCGGGGAGCCGCCGAGCGCCGTCAAGCAGGCATTCGCTCGCGCGCCGGGGTCCGCGCCCGCAAAATCGGATACTCGTAGAGCGTTGGTGTTGCGCCGGTCGACCACGTCCCAGCGGCCCGCGCCGCCATAAATCAAAACTATGTAGGCTTCGTTGCTCGGCAAGAAGATCGAGCCGTTGTAGCCGACGATCGTGTCCGTGCCGTTGGGCGCGATCGTGACCGGGCTGGCGTTGCCGGCCTCGATTTTCTGGACTACGCATTCGGCGCCGACCGTCATGCCCGCGCTCGGCGGCAGCATCTCCGTGAGCGCGCCTCCTGACGCATTGACCCGATTCCAACCGGGACAGGTCAGCGTTGTGCTGGTCGTCAGATTGGTTGTGGAGTACGAGGGGTTGCTGCCACTACTGCCCCCGGAACCGTTCGCGGCTGCAGTGATTAACCCTTCGGAGTTAACAGTAAGGTTCGTCGAAGTATAGCTCCCCGCTGTTACTCCTGTATTTACAAGTCCGCTAGACGCGATCGAACCGTTTGTAATATGTGACCCATTAGCAACTTGCGCGTTAAGTACTCCGGCGCTAGAGAGCGTAGTTGTACCTAGATCTCCAGCGCCGCTCACCGCGTGATTCGCGTAAGCAGTGCCACCCGCGTTGCCGACCGCGATCGCGCCGGCGGCCGGCGCCGCGATCAGGCCCAGCGGCATGCGCGCCGCCCCGAGCGTCCCCGAAGTGATATTCGCGGCATTGGTCGTGTCCGTTGTCGCCGACGGCGCGAACGTCACCCCGTTGGTCTTCGTCGTGACGGTGGCGTTGCTGGCTCCCGAGGTATCTCCAACGAGGGTCACGGCGTTACCCGTTAGCGGTAGCGTGACTCCGATGGCGGGCGTCGTTCCCCCGCTTGAGGTGATCGGCCCCGCGCCCGTAACTGAAGTCACGCCGCCGGTTGCCGCGCTCGTCACGCCGCCGCCCGGCATCCACGAGGTGCCGTTATAGGTGACCTGGCACTTCGTCGATCCACCGCCCGTCGTTACCGCGGTGCCCGCCGTGCAGGCCGTCGCGTCGGTCACACTGCAGATTTCACCGTTAGTTGGCGATGCTGGCATCCCGCTGAACGCGGAGGGCAGCCCGCACTGAGTGCCGCCGTTCGCGACCGTGACCGGCAGCGCCATCGTCGCCGCGCCAGTTAAGGCCGTGCCGTTGGTCTTCGTGATCGTTAAAGCGCCAGCACTCGACAAGCTCGCGTCGCCGCTCACCGTATGATTCGCATACGCAGTGCCGCCTGCGTTGCCGACCGCGATCGCCCCGGCGGCCGGCGCCGTCGTCAGGCCCAACGGCATGCGGGCCGCCCCGATTGTTCCCGACGTGATATTCGCGGCGTTGGTCGTGTCCGTCGTCGCCGACGGCGCAAACGCCGTCCCGTTGGTCTTGGTGCAGATGAATGTGCTCGGCGCGGTGAAGGCGCAGTCGCCGCCGACCGTTGAGCCGCTGACCGCCGCGCCGCTGGACGGGTAATAAGCAACCTGGCCGGACGTGCCGGCGTTGACGGTGCCGCCCCCACCGCCGCCACCGCGACTGCCGCCGCCACCGAAGCTCCAGGGCACCGCGCGCGCGCTCGCCGCGGTCAGCAGCAAGATCGCGAGTACGGCCGTGGTGCGCCGCGCCAACATCACTGTTCCTCCCAAGTGTAGCAATTGACCGGACTGCTGCCCTGCGCTTCGGCGTCGACGCGTTGATGGAGTGCGTCGATGCCTCGTAGCGAAAAGTCCTGATCACTGACCAAAATGTTCGCAGGTAGCGGAAAACCCGCGGTTTGCGAAGGCGCAACGCTATTCGCAATTACGCCTGCGGCGTCGCCCTGCGAATCGCCCGGCTCGACCAGCACCGCGATCGTCCCCGACGTGCCGGCACAGTAGATCGTCCAGCCGAAACGGGCCGTATTTGCCTTGAGCAGTTGAGTCGGAGTGGTATTCGAGACGACGATCGGCGTGCCCGCGCTCCCGCTGCTCGCCTGATTCATCAGGCTGCCGGCACGCGCCGGCGCGACCGCGACGACGCCGGCGATCGCAGCGCCGCCCAAGATCCACGCCTTGATTAAATTTGGCCTACTCATAGAGATTTCGTCCGCCGCTCGCGCAGCGTGCTGCGCGAGAAGTCGCTGAGGTTATAGACGGTCGCTCGCGGGACGTGCGGCATCAGCCAGGCTTTCAGCCGTTTCAGAAAACTACGCATGTGCGAGATTTTGCCGCATCCAGCCGCCGCGATAAGGGTGAAATGTTTCGCTGCGATAGCGGGAGCGGACGCGGCTTGAAGCATCGCTGTTCGGCGTGCGATGCTCTGCCACCGAAATCAATTGCGCAGCTTTACCGTTTCAAGGAGTCGCAGCATGGCCGGAGAAGTGCTCTTGTTCGAGCGTCAGCAGAATTACGCCACTCTCACGCTGAATCGTCCCGAAAAGCGCAACGCGTTGAACGAGCCAATGCTCCAGGCGCTTGACGCGGCGCTGACCGCGGTCGAACACGATCGCGAGGTCCGCGCGCTGATCCTGCGCGGTGCGGGCGCGAGCTTCTGCTCGGGCATCGATCTGGCGGAGGCCGATCGGCTCGAAGGCGGCCACAGTCCGGTCAATCTCGAGCGCATTTTCCATCGCCTTGAGAACGTCGCCGTGCCGACGATCGCGGCGATGCAAGGCCCGGCGCTGGCCGGCGGATGCGAACTCGGCCTGCACTGCGACCTGCGGGTTGGCGCCGAAGACCTGCGCATCGGGATGACGGTCGCGCGCGTCGGCCTGATCGTGCCCTACAACTTCATCCGCAAGCTGATCGAAATAATCGGCGCCGCAAACACCGCTCAGATTCTTTACACAGCCGAACCGGTGGACGCGCAGCGTGCGCTCGCGATGGGCATGGTGCACGAGGTCGTGCCCGGCGCGAAACTGGACGCAGCCGCGATCGCGCTCGCACAGAAGGTCGCGAGCAACGCGCCTTTGTCGCTACGGACGATGAAGCAGAGCCTGCGACGCTCGTTGAGCGCGTCCAACGACGCCTTCCATCAAGACATTCTCGAGCTGGGCCGGATGGTGCGGGCCAGCGATGACGCCAAGGAAGGAATTCGCGCCTTTCTCGAAAAGCGCAAGCCCAACTGGCAAGGACACTAACACTAGCGGAGCGCGGTTGCCGCGCGGAGCGAGCACAGGGGGCGGCCGAGTCTGCGAGGCGCGGTCAAAATAAAGAGTCCGCGCGCTGCGTCAACAATCTGAAGTCCGCGGAGCGCGCCCGGGGGCCGGCGTTACTGGCGGGCGAGAGCTTTGCGCAGCGCGGCGACGTTGTGGACCAGCTGGCTCGGCAGATTCAGGGTCCCGGCGACATTCGAATAGGGATACAGCCGCGCGTTGATATGCGCGTGCAACGGGAGTCCCGCGCCCTGATGGATTTCGTAGTCAAGCGGAAGCGGTCCCAGGACGTGGATGATCCGATAGATCGCGCGGGCAAAGCTTGTAAGATCCGCGGACGCCAGCTGGGTCAGCATCCCGCGAAAGTCGGGCATGATGACGTCGTAACTGCGCGGAAAGGCGCCGACCGGACTCGCATAACTGACCACGCCGTCGCGCTGCTCGATCATCAGACCGAGGCGCTCGACCAGATCGATCAGCTCCCGCCACAACTCGGGATTTTGCGCCTCGGCCCGCGCCTCGGCCTCGATCACCGGCAGCGGCTGCGGCGATCCGATGATTTGCTGATGCGGGTGGGGCTGCGACGCGCCGGACTCGCGCCCCTGATTTTTGCGAATGATAACCGAATGAATCGCCGGATTTTCGAAGACCCGATGCATCAGGCGGACGTCGGTTTGCATCAGGCGGATGAAGTGTTCCTCACCCAGCACCCCCGTGCACATCAGGTCATTAATCGAGCGCGGATGGTCGAGGAAATGACGCGGATCCTCGACCACGATGTATGACTCGTTGTGCCCGCCGGTGAGGGTTTCAGGAATTCGCGGAAAAAGATTATTGAACACGCGGATGACCCAACTCGCGTCCGCCAACTCCGCCGCCCCGCGCCAGCCGGGAAACTCGGCGGCTGTCAGGCGCATCAGCTCGGCCGGCGCGTGCGCCTCGTTGCCCGGACAGAAGGGACAGGCCGTCATCGCCTTGCGCAGCGCTTTCAGATCGGGCGCTGGCGGATCGGGATTAAGCTCTTCACGCCCGCCGAGCGTGAAGGCGAAACTCTTGCCGCGCACGTCCACGACGTAGGAGATCACGCCGGTAATCGGATTCTTGATCCAGAGCAGCGCACCGTCGCGGATTTCGTACTCAAGGGCCATCAGCAATCCAACCAGACACTCTACGCACGCGACGCACATTGTTCCAACGCGCGCAGCAGCCTCAGAATAATGATCCGGCTTGGGCGCAGGTTAAGCTCCGCTTGACTCGCGCGCGCCAATTGTCCATTATCGATCAGCAGCCCTTGGGGCCTTAAGATGCATTGGGGTCTGGCGCTTCGCGATAGCGGGCACCAGGCTTTTTTTTGGCCCCGACCCGGCCGCGATGCGATTGTGCCAGGCTGCGATTGAGCCAAAACAAGCGAAGCTGGTGGCGACTCTCAAGCAATATCTCTTCACTCCCGGACCGGTGCCGGCGCCGCCCGAGGTCCTGCTCGAGATGGCGCGGCGGCTGATTCATCACCGCACGCCCGAATTCAGCGCGCTACTCGACTCGGTGCGCGACCGCCTCAAGCCGCTGTTCGGGACGCAACAGGAAGTCATCCTGTTGGCTTCGAGCGGCACTGGTGCGATGGAGGCGGCGGTCACGAATCTGCTCGAGGCTGGCGACGAGGCGATCTTTGTCAACGGCGGCAAGTTTGGCGAGCGCTGGGGCGAACTGATCGAAGCGCACGGCGCATGTCCGCGCGAGCTGAAAGTGGAATGGGGAAGCGCGGTGCGCCCCGAGCAGATCGAGGAGGCGCTGCGGGCGTATCCGGCCGCGCGCGCACTGTATGTCCAGGCGAGCGAGACCTCGACCTGTGCGCTCCATCCAATCGCTGCGATCGGCGCGATCACGCGCAGCCGCGAGACGCTGCTGGTCGTTGACGGGATCACGTCAGTCGGAGTCTTCGAGCAGCGCATGGACGATTGGGGCGTCGATGCCCTCCTGACCGGCAGTCAGAAGGCCCTGATGGTCCCGCCGGGGCTCGGCATGATCGCCTTGTCAGAGCGCGCGACCGCGCGCGCGCAGGCAAATCGCGCACGGCGCTATTACTTCGATCTGATGCGCGAGCTCAAGGCGCAGCGCGACGA
>JBOHWF010000132.1:0-2465 GCA_050736455.1 Binataceae bacterium (SeqCode)
ACTTTGATGGCGATGATCGGCGGGCTCAGTCGGCCGACCGCAGGGTCCATCCTTATCGACGGCGCCGACATTTGGTCGCTCAGCGATAACGCCATGGCGCGGTTCCGCAACCGGCGCATCGGCTACGTCTTCCAGTTTGCGAGCCTGCTGCCGACGCTACGCGCAATCGACAATGTGGCGCTTCCGGCCCGCCTCGACCGCCATAGCGCATACTCTGACCCCTATTACCGGGCGGCGCGGCTTCTGACGGATCTTGGACTGGAATCTTATTTTGACGCCTATCCATCGGAGATGTCGGCCGGTGAGCAGCGCCGGACTATGATCGCGCGGGCACTCATCAACGATCCGATTCTGCTGCTCGCGGACGAGCCGACCTCGGATCTCGACGAGCAGACTGAGAGCGAGATCATGGCACTGCTCCTGAACGTCAACCGCGAACGTGGGACGACGCTGATGCTTGTGACCCACAATCTCGCACTCGCCGGCGAGGCGGAGCAGGTGGTGCAGATTGCCGACGGAGCGATCGTCCCATGACGTCGCCACAATGAAGAGCGCATCATGAGACGACCACCTCCGTTCCCGGACCTCAGCAAGCTCACCGAAGCGCAGAAAGACGAACTGATCGTCGGCCTTTGGGAGACGCTGGTCGCGATCGAAGGAGCTGGCGAGGCATCTCGGCCTAGTGGGGTCGCTTCGGCGAACCAGGATCCCCAGAGCGCGGCGACGACGCCCTCGACCGCCGACTTGCGCGAGCGCATCCGGCAGACCGCGCCATCGAAACGCGCGCAAGGGTGGTCGGAAAACTCCACCCGGCTCGGACGCAGCTTCGAATTTCTTGAGTCCAAGGTAGTGCTCGTTCTGCTCGTTGCGATCGGTCTCGGCTTCCTTGCTGATTTCGGCGTCGGCTGGTATCAGCGACACCTCCTCGCCGCACGCGAGAAGGCGGCTCTGGAGCTTCAGAACGCCGCCTTCGCGGGACTTTATGTCGAGCTGATCCGCGTTGCCTACGAGTTCGACGGCAAATCTTACCGGGCCACGCTGAACATGCAGAATTCGAACCCGAATGCACCCCTCTACGTAATGCTCATTCCGGCGCGGGTGTTCGAGCAGACTGGGATGACTTGGCGGGAGGTGCCGTCAAACGCTCTGAGCGATCCCAGTTCGAGCGTGGTAAAACTCGATGATGCCCGCCAATATTCAGTGGTGTTTCAGGCCGACGTCAAAGACTGGACCGAACTGATCCCCGGCTACATGCACATGCGTATACAATGCGACATGCTGATCAGCCGCAGCAGCGAACCGAAGGACGACATTATCGAGCGCAACAATCGCTTTTACGTCTATCTGAAGCCCCAAGGTTCCGACGATGCCGCGATTAAGCGCCGCTCAAACTTTCCCGGTGTCCCGCCGATCTTCATCCCGATGCCCCCCCATTGAACAGTGACCAGCCCCAATGTTAGCATATCTTGGCGATCATCACCTCCGCACCAGCAGGCGGGGATTGTCGCCGTACCGCTGTGAAACATTCGGCGGACCTAGAGCGCTTCCCGATCAGACGGAATCATCTGATCGGGAAGGAATCTCTCAGACTCAAAGTATTGGAGCATGTTCTGTTCGAAAAGTCCGGTCAACTCTTTCGGAACATGCACTAAGCATTTTCTGATCGGATTGAATCCAATGGGATTTTCAAATCGGCATGTATCTGATTCAAGCTGCATACTGGCGCTGGAGGCCAGTATGCATGGCTAAAGCCCTTTCGAACGATCTTCGGCAGCGTGTCATTGAGGTCATCGATCGTGGGCTGTCCTGCCGCCAGGCGGCGGAACGGTTCGGGGTGAGCGCGTCGCGCGCGCTCTGATGGCTTGACCAGCTGAAGAAGCAAGGCAACGTCGCGGCAAAGAGGCAGGGCGGCGACCGCAAGTCGGGCCGTATCGAAGCCGAAGCGGCTTTCCTCCTTGGCGAGGTCGCCGAGGCAGCGGATATCACGCTCGTCGAACTTCAGGAGAAGCTGCAGGCGCGCGGCGTCAGCGCCGGCATCGGGGCGCTCTGGCGCTTCTTCGACCAGCGGCGCATCACATTTAAAAAAAGACGGCGCATGCTGCTGAGCAGCAACGCGGCGACGTGAAGGCTGTTCGCGAGGCGTGGTTCGAGTGGCAGCGCGATCTTGATCCGGCGCGGCTGATCTTCATCGACGAGACGAGCGCCTCCAACAAGATGGCGCACCTCTACGGGCGGGCTCCAAAAGGAGAGCGCTGTCTGGCCGCGGTTCCGCACGACCATTGGAAGACGACGACCTTCACGGCTGGGTTGCGGATCGGCGGCCTCGCGGCCCCTCGTGCCCGACGGCCCGATCAATGGCGAATGCTTCTTCGCCTATGTCAAAGAGGTGCTTGCGCCCGCACTCTCGCCGGGCGAAATCGTGATGATGGATAACTCTCCGCCCGCCAGGGGCGTCTGGCGTGCTC
>JBOHWF010000133.1:0-11055 GCA_050736455.1 Binataceae bacterium (SeqCode)
GCCTAAAAGTAACGCGTCGTAAATTTTTGCGCCGCTCCAACCCCCGTCTCCAACGAGCTCTAGAGCCGCGAGGTAATCCTTTCTCCCCACCGGCACGAGCTCGAAGTGTGGCAGAATGTTGTCTGTGATCATGCGTTTTGCCTCGGATGGATGGATCCGCGGCTGCACCGGCAGGCGGGTCAGCGCTGCGTACATTTCGGCGATCGAAAGAACGCTCATGAAGCCCTGATCTTTTTGCGTGATCACCCGCCGCAGCGCCGGTGATGCCTGTCCGTAGTGGGGATGGTCTCGCTCAGACGCCGCCACCAGAACGTTCGTATCGAAGAAAGCCTTCACGGCTCATGCCTTCAAAATCGCAACGATCCGCTCCTCGCGCGCGTCGTCAATCACGCGATCCCAGTTCGCCCCGGGTTCTGATACGCCTTGGTGTACCCACAACCCGTCGAGCTTCACCAGTGCGGGCCGTTCTTCGACTGGGCGCAGTAACACGCTACCCTGCTGATCCACGAGCTCAAGCTCCGTCCCTGGCTCTAGCCCAAGGCGCTGACGTAGAGGCTTCGGCACGACGATTCGCCCTGATTTATCGATCCTGAGTTTCATGCCATTTAGCAGTGCCATATGCCATATTTTATGGCATAATCTTTGTGCACACAAGCATTGGGAGACCAAAAAACGGGAGGCGAGTTGTGACTCGCCTCCCGTTGAAAACGATCCGATGAGGTTCGGAAAACTCAGCCGGGCTGGCTGCCGACCACCGAGACGAAACTGACGCAGCGGCCCGGTTGCCCACCGAGATTGTGGGTCAGCCCGAGCTTCGGATGGTTGATCTGGCGCTGGCCGGCCTCGCCGCGCAACTGCAGCCACATCTCGTACATCATGCGCAGTCCCGACGCGCCGATCGGATGACCGAACGACTTGAGCCCGCCGTCGGAGTTCACCGGCAGCTTGCCCTCGAGATCGAAAAAGCCTTCGAGCACGTCCTGCCAGGCCGTGCCGCGCGGGCTGAAGCCGAGATCCTCGTAGAGTACGAGCTCGGTGGGAGTGAAGCAGTCGTGCACTTCGGCCAGGCTGATCTGCTCGCGCGGATTGGTGATGCCCGCCTGGGCGTAGGCGTCGCGCGCGGTCGCCACCACCTCTGGGAAGGTGGTGAAATCGTATTCCTGCGAAATCGGCCCTTCGGCGGGTCCGGCGACGAACGACAGCGCCTTGATATAGAGGGGATTCTTGCAGTACTTGTGGGCGTCTTCGGCGCGCACCACGATCGCCGCGGCGGAGCCGTCAGACACGCCCGAACAATCCATCACGCAGAGCGGGTCGGCGATTTTGGCCGAATTCTTGATGGCCTCCATCGAGACTTCCTTCTGGAACTGCGCTTTGGGATTCTTCGCGCCGTTCTTGTGGTTCTTCCACGCGATCCGCGCGAGGACGTCGCGACCCTTTTCCGGATCGAGGCCGTACTTTTTGAAGTAGGCCGGAGCGAGCAGCGAAAAGAGTGCGGGCGGCGTCATACTGGCCGGCGTACCGTCGTTGGGCGGATTAGTCATCACGAGACCCGAGAAGCCCGAGTCCTTGAGCTTCTCGACCCCGATCGCCATCACGCAGTCGAAGGCGCCCGACGCCACCGCATAGGCGGCCTGGCGTAGCGACTCGGAGCCGGTCGCGCACATATTCTCGACCCGGCTGACCGGCTTGTACTGAATCTTGAGCGGCTCGCTGAGGGTCAGGCCCGAAACCCCCGAGCCCATCGTGCCGAGCCAGTAGGCGTCGACGTCGTCGGGCGTCACCCCGGCGGAGTCATAGGCGGAGTAGGCCGCCTCGACCAGCAGATCCTCGGTGCTTTTGTCCCAGTGCTCGCCGAACTTCGTGCAGCCCATGCCGATAATCGCGACGCGATCTTTGATTCCGTGGCTTCCCATTGCAGTTCTCCTTCTTTGAACGCAGCTCTGTGTTCGCTCCGCTAATTAAGAATTTTAACGCAGCTCGCAGACTCGCCTGCTCGTTCCGCGCCGCAGCGGCGCTCCACTAGTGTTAGCGCTTGGGGCGCGCCTTCCAAAAATAGTTGTGGATACCGTCGGCGGTAAACATCAGCCGAAACGTCATCTCGACCTCATCGCCGATCGCGACCTTGTCCGGCTCGCAGTCGGTCATCTCACAGAGAAAGCGTCCGCCGCCGTCGAAATCCACCACCGCATTCATGACCGGCGGGTTGAGCGAGTAGGCGAGCCGATCAAACGCATATGTCGCGACCCGTCCGACGCGGTCGGCGAATCCGTACGGCTCCATCTTATCGAGAGCGCGGCATTTAACACAGACCCGTTGTGGTGGAAGCTGGGGGGTGCCGCAGGCGGTGCAGCGGCTGCCGACGAGGCCGTATTTCCATCGGCTCGAGCGCAGCATCGGCGGCCCGGCCGGACGATCGGGGTCGGGACGGCGCGGCGGCTCGGTCGGCAAAATCTCGCGCCATTTGAGATAACTCGCATAGCTCACGTCACCCTTGGATTCGACCATCCGGCCGAGCGAGTGGACCGGACGAAAGGCCGCGACCGCCGGAGTCACGCGCAGAACTGCCGCGTCGGCGCCGTCAGCGACGCCGGCGACGAGAATCCGATCGCCGGGTTTGCACGCCGGCAGGGTCGCGGTGAGCATCAGGCCGACGTGCGCAGCGCCGGTCTGCCCGACGGTGACGGCGAGCGAGTCGGCGATTTTCGCCGGCTCGAGCTTGGCCGCGCGCGCGAATTCGTCGACGGCGCGCGGGTTTGGCGCGTCGAGAATGATACGCGCGAGGTCGCCCGGCTTGACGCCGGCCTTTTCCAGTACCGTCGTGACCGCCTTCTGCAGCAACGGCGCGTAGGCTTGGGTCAAAGCGAAGCGCTCCTCCCACGAATGCGCGAAGCGTTCGCCCGGCGCGCGCCAACTGTCGAGGAACTCGCGGGTGAAAGAAGCGCTGGCCTCGATCTCGGCGAGCACGCCTTGGCTGCCGAGCACAAACGCGGCGCCGCCGTCGCCGCTCTGCTGCTCGACCCGGCCTTCGGGGGCGCCCAGCCGCGCGTCGGCCATCGCGATCGCGGCATAGCCGCCGCCCGCCTGCGCAGCCTCGGCCGCCTGCAGCAAGCCGGTCAGTCCGGCGCGGGTCGAGCCGGTGAGATCGGCGGCGCGGATCTCGGCGGGCAACTGGGTCGCCGCGCCGACCAGCGCCGCGTTGAGCTTCTCGCCGTATGGGGGCGTCGTGGTCGCGAACAGCAGCGAGCTGATCGTGGTTTGCGGCGCGCCCTTGAGGGCGTCGCGCAGGGCCTCGACCGCCATCGAGACGCTGTCCTCGTCGAAGCTGGCGACGGCGCGTTCGCCGCGCGCCGCCGGCACCCCGAGCATCGCGGCGATCGCGGCGCGCTTGAGCCGCCGGTACGGGATGTACGATCCGTAGGAAACGATTCCGGCCATGCCGCATTAAAGGCCGGCGCGGATACTCGCGTCAACTCGCGCAGGCTGACTCTGCCCGTGCGCCGCGGCGCGCCTCGAGCTGGCAGGGGACGCGCGAGCGATGGCACGAGTCGCCGGCCGCAACGAAGCCTTCGCCGCAGCCCACGCAGCGGCCAGATGCGAAGCGCGGCAGCGAGACCAAGTGACGTCAGCAGACTGCTAGGGGACGATGCTGAACGAGTCGCTCAACGTCGATCTCAACGTCGACGATGCGTTGCCAAGAGCGGCTGCATATATTCGAAACCCGCTGCCCTCGAGGTCGCGTGAGATCGTCCACGTGTATTCGCCCGCACGGGCGGGCGATAGGCACTCGCGTCCCACGTTCAAGACGAAGTTTTTGACACCCTTCGCGCTGTCTCTCACGAGCCAAAGGTTGACGCAACTATCTCGCGCTGTAGCCGGCTCTTTCCACTTGATCCGTACCGAAGACCCCTGTGGGTAGCGCGCCGGGCCGGATCCATTCGTCTCCGGCAGAGTAAGCTCGATATTTTGCTTGGCAGCGACGATACCGTCCGGAATCGGATTGAAAGCGTCGGCATCTGCCGTTAGGGACTTTGCCGAGGTTGGAAAAGCGCGACCGTGTGAGAATGGCGTCAGCGTTACCGTGACCGGCACGCGGCCAAGATCATACTTCTGAAACCCCGTGAGCGAAAGCTTCAGAGAGGAATTGGGAGACAGGTTCGACGAAACGTTCGGAGGCTCATGCACGCGCGGTTCGCCGCACAACGCCGACTGTCCGTTCCCAAAAATCACCACAGGCTGGGAACAATTGAAAGACAAGCGCACGTAGTCGATATCTTTGCTTGTCCAGGAAAAGCTGTCCAGAGAGTTGCCAGCCTCATCCCGAGCCACGGTGAACGATGTTACTTGCGGCGCTGCAGACGGCCCGGCTTGACGATGCTCGGCAGTCCTGGGTTGGTAAAAATGAACTTGCGAAAGGAAAGTCTTTATCAACGCGTTCTCTTGCTCTTGCGTCACAACGGGAATCAGGCATCCCACCTCCGACGCCCATGTCCGGCTAGTCGCAAAGACAAAAGTAAAATCGTAACAGACGCCGTCGTGGAAAGTATGAATATTCTGACTGCTTCCACCCACGAAGCCGTCGTAAATGCCCACGTATCTGATCCCGCTGACCAGTCCTAACGAATGGACAGGACGTTGCCCCCCAAACTGCTCACAGCTCCCGGAATTATGGATATTCCGATTCACCGATGCCGAAAAATAAATTCCCAGCGAGCTCGAATCCGGGTAGAGGTTCGGAAACGTGGCACGAAAGAACGTCTCTGTGTCGTCCTGCCGAGGAAACGACGGTTCCGCCAAGGGAGACGCCTCCGACGGCGGGCGTACGCTGGCTCGCTCACGTGGCACGGAGAAACGTACGCGAAAATTGTCGTTCGATTCCTCATGCCATCGCGAAGGATCGCCGAATGACGGATCCATTTTCGCGACTGGGCGGAACACTTTGGCTTCGAGTACATCAATTGTACCGTTATCATTCGGGCCTGCCTCACCCAACGTTCGCGACGCCGGCGGCGTTACCTCGAAGCCGCGGATCTGCGCGGGGGTGAAGAAGGCGTGCTGCAGGGCTTGGATGTTGCCAACCAGCCAGTATCCTTTCTCATCGCGATCCTTCGTCGGCACCGCGATGGTCGGCGGCTTCTTCCTCAGGTTGTGGGAGACGCATCCCGTGACTTCGACCAGCCTCCTCGGCCTCGGCGACCGCGCGGCACTACCCAATGGATCTGCCACGCCCCGGCCGGCGGTCAGCAGCAACGGCGCGACGAGAACCACGATAGTGCGCAAGATTCTGTAGCGTCGAGACATGAGCATCACGCCGAGTTTGAACTTCGCGCTAATGAGAAGCGAGGCAGCACTGGCTGATGCACACCTTTGCGGGGGTCGGGTGAAAGCGTCCGGGGTGTGTAGCCTGAAAGCTCTTGAAGAGATTCGACGATAACGACGCGACAGTCACGGTATGCGTTGATTCGCCGGCGCGGATACTCGGGTCAACTCACGCAGGCTTACTCTGCCCGTGCACCGCGGCGCGCCGCGAGCTGGCAGGAGCCGCGCGAGCAGTGGCGTGCGTTGCCGCTAGCGACGAAGGCTTCGCCGCAGCTCGCGCAGCGGCGGAGCCGCTCGCGCGGACCCAGCAGCGGCGCGATTCCGTCCGCCGTCTCCTTGCGGGCGCTGGCGTGATTTGTAGTTTCCGCGGAGGCAATCGCGCCACCCGGGCGAGGTGCGCGGCCTTCAGCGGCGCTCCGCGCCAGTTCGTCGGCGCGCTCGTTGCCCGCATCGCCGCTATGGCCTCGCACCCAATGCCAGCGCACGCGGCGCTGGGCGACCTCGGCGTCGAGCAGCCGCCACAGATCGAGGTTTTCCCGCCGCTTCCAGCCGAGCGTCATGGTCTTGACCAGATACTGGCTGTCGCTGTGCAGCGCGACGCTGGCGTCCGCCGGAGTTCTGCGC
Source organism: Binataceae bacterium (SeqCode) (assembly GCA_050736455.1). GTDB lineage: Bacteria > Desulfobacterota > Binatia > Binatales > Binataceae > JAJPHI01. The sequence continues at coordinate 5,944 of JBOHWF010000133.1, forward strand.
AGCGCTTCGAGCGCGGCGGTGATCTCCATCCGATTGTTGGTGGTCGAAGGATCTGCGCCCGCGTCTTCGATCGTGACGCCATCCGCAGCGCGCATCACGAAACCCCATCCGCCGCGGCCGGGATTCCCGATACAGGAGCCATCGGCGTAAACCGTGAACTGTGCTGGAGCGTCCAATCGCGCCTTGTCGAGCTAGCCGCTCGCGCGCACCCCGCGTAGGCTCTCGAACCACTTCAGGTATTCCTGGGCGGCGCGCGCCCACGAAAAATCCGCTTTGAAGCAGTTGTCGACGACCCGCTTCCAATTGCGGGGGTCGCGAAAGAGCACGGTGGCGCGATGCACCGCGTCGGCGAGCGCGTCCGGCTCGAAGCGCGTGAAAGTAAAGCCGTTGCCCATCGCGGTCGCCGGATCGAAGTCGCTCACGGTTTCCTTCAGGCCGCCGGTGGCGTGAACGATCGGCGCCGTGCCGTACTTGAGCGCGTACATTTGGGTCAGCCCGCACGGCTCGTAGCGCGACGGCATCAGAAACATGTTGCTGCCCGCCTGGATCCGATGGGCCAGCGCGTTGTCGAAGCTCGTGACTACGCGCAGTTTGTCGGCGTGGCGCTGCGCGGCGCCGCGGAAGAACCCCTCGAGCCCGGCGTCGCCGCTCACCAGCATCACCAACTGCAGATCGTCTGCGAGGATCGCCTCGAGCGCGTCGGCGAGCAGATCCACGCCCTTTTGCTCAGTCAGCCGCGAGACCATCCCGAGCAGCGGCGCGTCGATCCGATGGGGTAGTTTGAATTCCTCGCGCAGATCATAAAGGCAGGCCTTTTTGCCCGCGCGCCGTGCGGGTGAATAACGCGCCGCGATCAGCGCATCCTTCGCCGGGTCCCATTCGTCATAGTCGGCGCCGTTGAGGATCCCGACAAAGCGCTCGCCTTTGCCCTCCAGCACTCCGTTCAGTCCAAAACTCATCAGCGGGTCGATGGCGACGTCGTGAGCGTAACTGCGGCTGACCGTGGCGACGCCGTCGGCGAGGACGACCGCGCCCTTCATCAGATTCACCCGCCCATAGAATTCGAGGCAGTCGACCGAATACCACGACCAGTCGATTCCGAGCCGGGGAAAGTCGTGAGCTTCGAGCAGGCCCTGAAAGGCGAGATTATGGATCGTGAAGGCGGAGATGGCGCCCGCGAGGCGTTCACGGATCGCGCCGTCGGCGCGCGCGACGATCGCGGCGGTCGCGGCGTGCCAGTCGTGCGTGTGCAGGACATCCGGCCCGAGTTCGGCGGCGACGATCGCCGCGGCGCGGCCAAAGAAAACGAAGCGGCGGGCGTTGTCCGGGTAATCGACGCCGGTTTCGCCGTAGATTCCCGCGCGGTCGAAGAAGCCCGGATGATCGATCAGCCAAAGCGGCACACCGCCCGCGTCCTCGGCGCGGATCACGCGAAAGCTCTCGCGTTCATCGCCGAACTCGATTTCTCGCGGCGCCGCGGCCCCGGCGGTACTAATCTTTTCCAGCAGCGAGCGATAGGCGGGCACGATCACGAGAGGCTCGGCGCCAGCGTGCTGGAAGGCTTGTGGCAGCGCGCCGATCACGTCGGCGAGGCCGCCGGCCTTGGCGTGCGGTCCCATCTCGGCCGCCACGATCGCGATCTTCACGGCGTCAGTATAGGCGTTGCGATCGCGCCTCGCACGTCGCCGGCTGCAGAGAATCGTCGAGACGCGGGCTGCTTGGAGGTGCGGTGACGGCGCGATGCGTCAGCGGGCCATCGATTCAATACACACCGTCTGCATGCGATGCGGCGCGCGTCCGCTGAGCGGGCACACGTGAAACCTCCCGCTGAGAGGGCGATCAAACGTGACCGCCGCTCGGATCGCCGCGGGCGCGGTGAAGGTCTCGTTGTTCGCGGTGAAGTATGGTTTGACGCCGAGCACTCGATGGCCGTGGGACAGGATAATCCGCGCGCTGGGCGTGCCATCATACAGTTGGAGGCGGCCGATCGCATCGAAGCACGGTCCGACCAGGTCGGCTCTGCTGGCGCAGGCCGGTTCGTTCGCAACCGCGGCACTCGTCCCGAGTAACAAACCTAGGAGCGCGATCGCAATCCTACTCATAAGTGTTCGCGTAAATGCCCGAGGCCGGGAGATCTTCAGTCGGATAGGAATTGCTGAGCGGGCCGATCGAGGTTTTCAGTTTATGTCCCTGAAAATCACCCGGCCAGGCGTTCTTGCGAAAATTGAAATGCTGGGCGCCGGCGGTTGGGTCTAGCTTGGACGCCGCATCGGCGCGAGCCTGTTGGACCGCGATCAGGCAGGCGTCGTAGGTGGCCCTTTCGGCCGGCGGAACTTTGGCAACTGGCGAAGCCATCTGCGGGAGGCCGTGGGGCGAGGCTTCGGCGTTCAAGATCGCGTGCGCGAGGTTAATCCGCGCCGCGAGAATGCCCAGACCGTTCAGCGAACGCGTCTCGTTGAAGAGAATATTGGCGATTTGCTGGTCAGAAAGTTTCGGCATGTATTCTCCTCCGCACACTTTCCGAACTTCATGCGGAGGCCGCGTCGCGAGCGGACGCAGCGCCGGAACGCGACCCTTAACGCAGCCCGCTGACTCGCCGGCGCGGTTTCACTTCGTTCCGCCGGCGGTTAATTGAGCGCGCGCGGACGGCGCGGCGCGGCCTCGACGACCGCGGCCTCACGATGTTGCTTGCGGGTTTCCGGCTCTTCGGACGCTTCCGGCGCGGGAGCGTCGCCGATCGCCTTACCGCGCAGCGCGTGCGCGAGTACATCGTCAACCGTGTCAACGAAGATCGCTTCCATCTCGGCGCGCAGTTCGGGTGGAATGTCGTCGAGGTCGTGCTCGTTGCGACGCGGCATGATCACGGTCCGGATCCCGGCGCGCCGCGCGGCCAGCACTTTCTCTTTGATCCCGCCGACTGGCAGGACCTTGCCGCGCAGCGTAATCTCGCCGGTCATCGCGAGGTCCGAGCGCACCGGCCGGCCCGAGAGCAGCGACACCAGCGACGCCGTGATCGTCACGCCCGCCGAGGGTCCGTCCTTGGGGATGGCGCCGGCCGGTACATGCACGTGAATATCCGACTTCTCGTAGAAATCGCTCGCGAGACCTAACTGGTCGGCGTGCGCGCGGATATACGACATCGCGGCCTGCGCCGACTCCTTCATCACGTCGCCGAGCGAACCGGTCAGGGTCAGCCCCTTCTGGCCATTCATCCGGGTGCTCTCGATAAAGATGATGTCGCCGCCGTTGGGGGTCCAGGCGAGGCCGGTCGCGACGCCCGGCTCGTTGGCTCGTTCGGCAATCTCCAAAAAGAATTTCGGCGGCCCCAGATACTTCTGCAGCATCTCGACCGTGATTTGCGCAGGCGGCGCTTCGCCTTCGGTGATGGCGCGGGCAATTTTGCGGAAAATCCGCGAGATCTCGCGCTCGAGATTGCGCAGGCCGGCCTCGCGCGCGTAGCTGCGGATAACCTCGGAGACCGCCTCGCGCGCGAACTCGATCTGCTGTCCCGCCAATCCATTCTCGGCGAGCTGTTTGGGAATCAGATGGCGATAGGCAATCTGCAGCTTCTCTTCCTCGGTGTAGCCCGGCAGTTCGAGCACTTCCATGCGATCGCGCAGCGCATGCGGAATCGTGTCGAGGACGTTGGCTGTGGTCAGAAACAGCACGTGCGACAAGTCGAAGGGCACGTCGAGGTAGTGGTCGGCGAAGCTGTTGTTCTGCTCCGGGTCGAGCACTTCGAGCAGCGCCGAGGCCGGATCGCCGCGGAAATCCGCGCCTAGCTTGTCCACCTCGTCGAGAATGAAGAGCGGATTGTTCGAGCCGGCGTTGCGCAGCCCCTGGATGATCCGGCCGGGCAGCGAACCGACATAGGTGCGCCGATGACCGCGGATTTCAGCCTCGTCGCGGATCCCGCCGAGCGACATCCGCTGGAATTTGCGCCCCAGCGCCCGCGCGATCGATTTCCCGAGCGAGGTCTTGCCGGTCCCCGGCGGTCCGACAAAGCACAGGATTGGCCCTTTGGTATCCTGCTTGAGCTTGCGCACGGCGAGGAATTCGAGGATGCGCTCCTTGACCTTCTCGAGGTCGAAATGGTCCTCGTCGAGCACCTGGCGCGCGTGTGCGATGTCGAGATTGTCCTCAGTCGCGACGCTCCACGGCAGCGTCACCAGCCAATCGATGTAGGTGCGCACCACCGTATGCTCGGCGGATTCCGGCGGGATCATGCGCAAGCGCTCGAGCTCCTTGTCGGCCGCTTTGCGGGCCTCCTCGGGCATCTTGGCGGCTTCGACCTTCTTGGCCAGGTCCTCGATTTCGGAGGAGCGGCCGTCGCCCTCGCCGAGCTCTTTCTGGATCGCCTTGAGCTGCTGACGCAGGTAGTACTCGCGCTGATTCTTGTTGAGCTCGGTCTGCACCTGCGATTGAATTTTGTGACCGAGCTCGAGCAGTTCGATCTCGCGGCTCAGAATGATCAGCAACTTCTCGAGCCGCTGGCGCACGTCGAGCGTGGCGAGCAGGTCCTGCAGCTCCTCGATGGCAATCTTCAGGTAAGAGGCGACCAGATCGGTCAGCCGCGCCGGCTCCCGCACCTGCATCGCCATCACCTGCAATTCATCGGGCAGGTAGGGCACCAGCGAGACAAACTTTGAGAACTGGCTGATCAGGTTCGCCTGCAGCGCCTCGGCTTCGCGCTCCGGCCGAAACTTCTCCGCCAGGCGCGCCACCCGCGCGACGAAATACGGCGAGCGCTGAGTGAATTCCCCCAGCTCGATCCGCGCCAGCCCCTGCACCAGCACGCGCACGCTGTGGTCCGGGTACTTGAGCATCTTGAGGATGCGCACCGCGGTGCCGCACGGGTAGACCGCCTCGGGCGCCGGATTTTCGTCCTCGGGATTTTTCTGCGCAGTCAGCCCGATGATTCGCGAATTCTGCCCGACGTCGTCGATCAGCTTGAGTGAAGAGGCCCGTGAGACCAAAAACGGATGAATCTGACTCGGGAAAATTACGATGCCGCGCAGCGGCAGCACCGGTAAGGTCTCGGGAATCTCGACGCTGCTCAGGTCTTCTTCGGTCTCGAAACGCTTTTCCTCAGGATCAGACATAGGCCACCCC
>JBOHWF010000134.1:0-7062 GCA_050736455.1 Binataceae bacterium (SeqCode)
GGTCTCGCCAGTGGGCCTGAAACGTGTCATTTTGCCAATGCTGAAGATCGGCGGCGGCGGTCGCGGTCGGGCAGGAGCGGATCCTCGATGAGCTTTTGTGGGATGACGCGTTCGGCCAGTCCCGGCACGATCGTCACGGCGAACTCGAGTCCACGCGCGGCGGCAGTCGGGGCGACAAAGACCGCCCCGTAACGGCGGCGCGGCGGCGCGGCTTCGAGCCGCCCCAGCCGCTCGCTCAGGACGATGCGCACTTCGTGGAGCGTAACCCCGCCGATCGGACTCATCGGTTCGAGCTCGGCCAGCGCCGCGAGCACGGCCCCACGTTCGCGGATCGCAAGCTCGGTGAGCGCGCGCAGCCGGCTGAGCCAATCACCCCAGGTGGCCGCGGCCGGCAGCGCGGCCAGGGCTGCGATAATCGGGAGCGCGATCTTGCGCAGATGAGCGAGATCTCTCATCGCGCGATCGAGCGCCAACGCGTGTGGATCATCGTCCTCGAGCACGCCGCGGCGAATCCGCCACTCCGCCTCGAGGCCGCGCAGCCGCGTCTCCCAGCGCTCGCGTCCGCCGATTACCGAGGCTTCGACCAGGATGCGCTCCCAGCGCCAGGGCGCGCGTTCTACTCCGCCCGTGAGCGGAGCGGGATCCGGCTCGACTTCGGCCGCGACCGCGGTCTCGGCGTCAGCGAGCGGGGTTTGCAGAAATTCGGAATCGGCCGACGCGAAAAGGTTTGCCACCGTCGCGGCATCGCTGTTCGGCACTTGAGCGAGCGAGAGATATTCAGCGAAGCGCCGCGCCGAGAGGCGCTCGGCGGCGCAATTCAACAGCGCCAGCAAGGCACGGCCGCCCGGCTCCGGGCGTTTGGCGCCGCGCGCGAACCACGCCGGAATTTCGGCGCGCGTCAGGGCTTCTTCCAGATAGGGAGCGTAGCGCGCCGGGGTATGCAACAGCACGGCGATCTGATCAAAGCGCGCGCCGCGCCGCGCCTCGGCCTGAATGCGCCGCGCGATCTCGACGCACTCCTGCATTTCGCCCGCGGCCGAACCCAGCGTCACCGAGGCGTCGAGCGCGGCCGGCGGCGGCGTGGCCTCGGCGAAGAGAAATTCCTGCACCCGCGCGAGAGCATCGCCCCCCTCCGCGGCCGTGAGATGGCGGGGCGCGACCGCGAGCGCATTGGCCAGATAACCGAGACTGCGAGAGTCACCCGCCGGGATCGTCGCGAGTAGTGACGGCGCGCGCGCTGCCAGCGCAGCAAGAAAGCCGCACTCGAGGCGGCTTGCCATCGGCACATCGAGCAATAGCGTCGGCAGGCCGGCGAAGCGCGGCAGACTTCCGCCATCGAGCGCGGCGATCGCGGCCTTGAGGATGCCCGCGCGATCGATCAGCCTGCCGGCGCGCAACTGGACCTCAAACTGATCGAAAATCGCGGCCAACGCCCCGCCGGTCTCGGTTAACTCCGCGACCGCTTGCGGCTCGACCATCGCGTGGCTCAATTCCGCATAAGTCGCCGCGATCGCTTTCGGCAAACCGGGCAGGTGGACCACCGCCGCCAGCGGGGCGAGACGCGGATCGCCGGCGAGCGCGAAGAGCGCCCGCGCGGCGACCGCCTGCGCCCCCAGTCCGCTCACGTAAACCAACCCGTTCGCCGCGGCGTAGTCCGCGGCGAGCAGCCCGCTCAGGCGATTGAAAGTCAACCGATGAAGCGCGAAGCTGGCCCCGCGCTCGAGCGCGATTGCGCGTCCGAGATCGTCGGCGGCCTCCTGGCTCGGCGCGACGAGCAACGCTTCGGCGCCCGGCGTGATCCGCTCGAGCCAGGTTCTGGCCGCGGCCAGCCGATGCGCGGCGAGCGGTGAAACAACTATTTCGTTCGCTTCGTCGCTGGACAACGCGAGATCACCCGGCGTGATCGTCCGATGCGCGGGCGGTCCGGCGCAAGCGGCCCCGCACCCTCAATCAACAACACCGCGGCCGCCGGACGGCGCCGGTTCGCCGCGTCCGGCTAAGTCTCGAGCCAGACCGGATCGCCGACGCGGACGATGCCCGGCGCGCCGATCGCCGCGAAGACGCCGAGGCGGGCCTGATGATGCTGCGCAGTGGCGCGCAACATCCGCGGGTCGCGCGGCAGCTCCGACTGCCGATGCGTGGTCATCACGCAGCGCAGCGCCGGCTGCATCGACGCGATCCGGACGCCCGCGCCAATCCGTAATTCGCCTTCGAGCCACTCGTCCTCGACGAAGGCGTCGAGCGCGGCGCCGGTATCGATGACGATATTGGGCCGGAAGCGCCGCGCGTCAACCTGCGCGTCTGCGCCGATCAGCGCACGCAGATGAGCGAGCGTACCGCTTGCCAGCAGATGGACCGCAGCCGAATCCTGGAAGCCGCCGCGATGCAGCCCGAAAGTGTCGGGCAACGTTTTCACGGTGAACTGCGGCATCACGCGCTCGACGCCAACGTCGCCAAAGATGGTCGCCGGATCGATCTCGCCGCGTGAATGTTCGTCGGGACGGGCGCGTTCGAGCTGGATCGCACGACCGATGACGGCCGAGATAATCGCTGATGCGTCGGTGTCTTCAGCGTGCAGGCCACGGCCGTCGGGGGTGGTGATCCGTACCGGCGCGAGGCGCTCCGGCTGTGGCGGCGAATCGTAGGCCGCGCGAAAGTCGAGCAGGCCCGGCCATTTCTTCGCGCTCGCGATGCGTCCATTGGTCTCGCGCAGCCCCCACGCGCGATCGCCGACGATCCCGTTGATACCGACTTCGAACTCGGCGAGGCGTTCGCCCAGCATCGACTTGACCGGATAGCGGAAAACTTCCTGCACGGCTCCAATCTGACGACGCATTTAATCCTGGCCTCCTTTGACGAAGCGATGCGCCTCGCGCGCGAGCTCGACCCATCCCCTTGCGACGGAGACGACGATCCATTCTTTCATCAGTCGGCCGTGCCCCGGATCGAAGCGTTCGCCCCGGCCTGACCCGATCAGATCGGCGACGCGCTCCTTCGGAAGCTTGACGACGAACGAGTCCCCCGGCGTCATCATGGCGAAAATCTTGCCGTTCACCTTGAGCGCGCCCACGCCGAAACCCTTCCCGTCGCCCCGGCTGACAGACGGATCGTTGGCGAAGGCGTTCACGACTCGAACGAATCGCGCATCGAGTTCCGAGGTTGCGGGTTTCTTCACCATTTTTTCCGCGGCCATCGAGCCTAATCACCGCTCTGATGTCAGCACGACCGCGTCACCGACGCGAATCCGCCCCGCTGCGGCCACCGACGCGAAGACGCCGACATAGGCGCCGTGATGCTGCGCCGCCGTGCGCAGAATCGACATGTCGCGCGGCAAGCCCGGCTGCCGATGGGTCGTCATCACGCAGCGGATCGCCGGGCGCGTTGCGCCGATGCGCACGCTCTCGCCGATTTCCAGCACGCCGTCGAGCCAGCGGTCTTCGAGGAAACCGTCCGCCTCGGCGCCGGTGTCTACATAGATGTTGGCGCGAAAACGCCGCGGATCGAAGTCGGCGTCCGATTTGAGGTTGCGCAGATGGGCGAGCGTGCCGCTCGCGATAATGTGCATCACATCTTCATCATAGAAGTCGCGCTTCGGCGGGTAGGCGTCGCCGCGGATCACGGCCTCGATCTCCTCCGCAGTGAGCCGCTCGCGCCGGACCTGTACAAGCTCAAGCTTGCGCCCGAGCAGCTCGGCGAGCATCACAGAAGCCTCTGCGTCGCTCGCCGCGATTGAACGGCCGTCGGGCAGCTCGATCCGCGTCGCGGCTTCGGGCGGCGAGGCGTCGTCATAGGTTGCGCGCAGCTCGAGCATCGCGGCCCACACCCGCGCACTCATGATCCCGCCGCGATCAAGTTCGCGGAGCGCCCACAGGCGGTCGCCTGTGACGCCGTGCTCAGTGATCTCGGCGGCGCCCAGTTCCTCGCCGCGCATCGATTTGACCGGGTAGCGCCACAGCGCCTGAATCCTGCCGATTTGTCGCCGCGCCAACGCGAACCTGCTACAACGTCGTCGACTTCGCCGCCGGCGGGCTCGGCTCGACCGAGGGCGCTGACGCTTCGGGCAGCGGATTCACCGGCGACGCAGTCGCCGGGGCGGAATTGGCAGGCGTTGCTGTCGCTGTTGGAACCGTCGCAGTCGGCGTCGGCGCGGGCACGAAGACCGTCGGAATTGTCGAAGGCTCGACCGCGGCAGGCGTCGCGGTGGGCGCGGGCGTCGGCGCCATCATCGGCGCGGTGCCGACGCCGTAGTCATAGACCAGATCGCCGCCCAGATCGCCCTGATAGATGATCGCTCCGCCGGCGGCGATCGCAACCAACAAGTAGACCCAGCGTGTGCGCGCCAGAAAGCCGATGAACTGAACGCCTAGGCGCCATACGGCTAGGGCGCCCAATACATAGGTGAGGTAGGTGCCGACGGTAGCATGCCAATGGAGCGCATCCTTGGCCGCAGCGCTCAAATGTTCCCAAACCCATTCCGCTTCCCACCCGCCAGTCTCATATGAGCCGAACGCCGCCACCGCCCCGAGGACCATCAGAGTGGCCGCCATGTAGCGAAGCCAGAGGCGCGCGGGCAGCAGACTCGCAACCAAATCCACCACAATCCCCACCAACACCAGGGCGACCGTAAAGTGATCGACCACCGGATGAAGGTGCCAGCCTTTGAGAAGTTCGACGATGCCCTGCATCAGACCTCCACCTTGTTGGCGCACGATAACCGGCCACGCCTGGCGCGTTGCTCCGGCCTGCTTCTGTGTTTCTTATCGCAAAGCCGCGTCGCCCGCGCAATTCGACGATGAGCGGCCAGCCGTGTATTCAATCGGCAGTCGCGCGTATTTATTCCAAGGTGAAATACCTGTAATGACCGAAATAGGGTGAAGAAGCCGATCAAACTGCGACTGCGCTGGAGCAGAGTCTTTCGGGCTCCGCGATCTGGCGATCGGCTGCTGCTCTATTCCGCCGGCGCACCGCAGTCGGGAGTTGCGGTTCGTCACCGCCATCCCGGAAATCACCTGCCCCATCTCCACGTCGAGACTAATCCTCCGCTCGAACGGCATCAGCACGACGAACCCGCGCGTCACGGCCACCATCATCACACTCATCACGCACACGATCACGCCGGTGCGGAGCATCAGCACGAGGACCACCGCCATCGTCGCGGGAGTGAACGTGAACTTTCCGGCGAAGGACACTGGCACCTCGTAATTCCCACCGAGGTTCTGTGTATCTCGCACCAGCTCCTGGTGCTCACGCTATGCATCGTTTGGGTCTCGACGCTTGAGCTTCCGGCGCGTCTCACAGGACGCCGCCCGGCCTGCTCGGCGCGAGCGCCGCCCGTCGTCGTTTAGTCCGCCCGAGAATTCTCTAACATTACCCTTTGACGGGATCCGAATCGATCGCCTGTCCAGCGTGAAGCGCGATTGGTTGTCTCGGTTCCTCAAGGTGTTGCCATGTCCAATCGAGCAGCGATGTTGTGGTCGCTCGCGCTGGTGTGTTTGTTTGCGCTCCCGGCGCGCGGTGATCAACCTGTACCAAATGCGGCGTCGACTGCGAGCGTCAGCGTTTCCGCTACGACGTCAGAAACCCCTCCCGTCGCGAAGAAGCGGCCGAGGCGGCTCAAAGAGATCGTCGTTTACGGGGTCAAACCGGAGCCAGACAAAGGCGACTTGTCGCCAAGTCGGGCCGCTTATCCAGCGTCGGTGACGGTTGCTACCTATCCACAAGCGGTTAAGGCTACGACCACCAGCTATGGCGATCTGCTGCGGCCGCTCACTGGCGTGGTGGTCGATAATTTCGGCCAGGGCGCCCTCGGTTACGGCATCGCGATTCGTGGCTTCGATCAGGGTATGCACGGCCGCGACGTCGCGACCTTCATAGATGGGGTTCCCCAGAACCAGACCTCTGACATCCAGGTCGATGGCTATACCGACCTCAATTCTATCAACCCCGAGCTGATCAACTCTGTCACGCTGACGCGCGGACCGTTCGACGTTCGGGCCGGCAACTATAACATCGGCGGCTCGGTTAACTATACGACTTTGGATAATTCCCCGTCCGGTCTGACTATAAGCGGCGGCCAATTCGGCGCCGTTGGCGGCAATCTCATCTACGGCGGCAGCGTCGGCGGCGTCAACGGCTTCGCCTCCCTGCTAGTCGACGATACGCAGGGTTATCGGCACAACGACGGGCTCTTTCGCATCAACACCTTCGACAAGATCAACTTTCCGCTGCTCGACGGTATGGGCAGCCTGCGCTTTCAGTTCCTGAACGACACCGGCGGTGCGCCGAGCTACATCAACCGCGCCGCGGTGTTGTCCGGCCGGTTGAGTCCGACCACTGCGATAAATCCGACCGATGGCAGCGGTCGCACCGAAGAGAACGTGGTTTTCAATTACCGCGAACCCGATTCGGCGGCGCCGCTCTCGCTCAACGTCTACGCCCTCCACAACGTCTTCAATCGTTATTCGACCTTCAGTACGAACTCACTTCCGATTAATCCCCTCACGCCGGGACAGTCGTTCACAGCCGATCGTCGTTACACGTTTGGCGCCAACGGCGATAAGTTCTGGCGCTTCCCATTGCCCTTCGGCGTCAAGGCAGATCTTCTTACCGGTCTCGGCCTGCGCTCTGACATCGCCAATGCCAAGCAGTACAGCACGATCGAGCGGCGGCAGACCGCGAATACGGTTAATGTTAATTTCAATATCCACAATCCGTTTGGCTACGTCCAGACTGACATCAAGCCCGTCCGCTGGCTCAAGTTGACCGGCGGCTTCCGTTACGACGAGTTCTTCTTCGACTACCACGACCGCATCACACCTGCACGGAACGCGCCCCAGACCGGAGCCTTTCAACCCAAGGGTGGCGTAACGGTAATTCCGCTCCCGGGCCTCGACGTGTTCTTTAACATCGCTCAGGGAGTGCGTTCGCCCAGCGCGGTTTTTGACTTGCCGACTAATAATGCTCTCGGCGTTACGACGGTGACCACTGAGGAGACCGGTATCCAGTACAATTCACTCGACACCCGCTGGCATTTCCTCGGTTCGGTCTATACCACCAATCTGA
>JBOHWF010000135.1:0-5774 GCA_050736455.1 Binataceae bacterium (SeqCode)
CCTCGCGGGCGGCGCGGCCGCCGGCGCCGCCGTGGACGATCAAGACCGGGAGCGTGTCGCGACGGGCCACCGCGGGTCAATTCGGAGGGCTCGCCGGACGGCGCGCCCAGAGAAACAACCGGCGGAAGGGGAAGTTCAGCGGGCCACACGTGCCGTAGGCTTGTTCGAGGCGGCGCGTGAAGGCCGCGATAAATTCGGCTTGACGATCCGCGGGCAGGCGCTCGAGGAACGGACGCAAGGCGGTAGCGCGGCAAAATTCAACGATCGCGGCGGGACTCTCCATCGGATGGTTGAAGTGAAGGTAGTAGCAGTCGATCGCGACGAAGCCGATCGCTGCGAGCATCGCACGATAATTCTCGGGGCTGTCCACCCCATGCGAGGGGGTTTCGAGGCCGCCGACGAGATCGCGCCAAGCGGCCTCAGCCGCCAGCGCGCCGAGCGTAGCCTGCGCGGTCTCCTCGTGATTGGAGGGAACTTGTACGGCCATCCGGCCGCCGGGCGTGAGCGCGCGAAACCAGCGGGTGAGGACCGCGCGATGGTGATGTGCCCATTGCAACGCAGCATTGGAGAATACGACCGAATAGGCGCGATCGTCCGCGATCGTGCGGAAATCGCCGGCGACAAACCGCACGCGGTCTCTGAGTTCCGGCGCGAGTGCGGCGCGCAGTTGCATGGCCCGCGCGATCATCGCGGGCGACGAGTCGAGCCCGGTTACGTGGCCGTGCGCGACGCGGCGCGCCAACTCGATCGTGTGCTCGCCGGCGCCGCAGCCCAAATCGACGACGCGGTCATCGGCTTGGAGCGGCAGGCGCGCGAGAATCCAGCCGACCGGCTCGGCGCGATAGCGCCGGAAGCGATGGTAGAGCGCAGGATCCCAATCCGCCATCGCGATTACCCCAGCGACTCTACTCGGTGCGTTCGAGATGCGCTGCGCGGCGGGCGCGAGCTTCGACCGATTGGCCGGCGCGGCGGAACTCGAGGCGCAGCGGCGTACCGGCCTCCTCGAGTCCGAGGGCGGCGCGGAAGCGGCTTTCGAGAAAGCGCATATAGTGGGCCGGGATATCGCGTTCGAGATTGGTGAAGAAGGCGAGGCGCGGCGGCATACTCGCGATCTGCGTGACGTACATCAATTTGAGGCGGCGACCGGCGACGAGCGGCGGATCCATCGCGGCGAGCGATTCGGCGAGCACGCGGTTGAGCAGCGCGGTCTGAAATCGCGAGCGCCAGGCGGCGCCGGCGCGCGCCGCCGCGGGAATCAGCTCGCGGACGCCGTCGCCGGTGCGGGCCGAGGTAAACAGGATCGGGGCGAAGTCGAGAAACGGATAGCGCCGGCGCGCCTGGGCGATGAAGGCCGGCAGGCGCCGCCCGTGCGCGGCCGCCAAATCCCACTTGTTGATGACGATCAGCAGCGCGCGATCGTTACTCGCGGCCAGATGCGCGAGCCGCGCGTCTTGATCAGTCAGACCTTCGATGGCGTCCACGATCAGCGCGAGCACTTCGGCGCGGCGAATCGTTTCGATCGCGCGGCCGACCGCGTGCTGCTCGAGCTCGCCCTCAACCCTGGTCGGTCGGCGGATGCCCGCGGTATCGACTAGCAGCAGGCTCAGGCCGTGGTCTTCGAGCCGCAAATCGACCGGATCGCGCGTAGTGCCGGGACGGTCGGCGACGATCGCGCGTTCGTAACCGGCGAGCCGATTGAAGAGCGAGGACTTGCCGACATTGGGGCGGCCAATCAGGGCGAAGCGCAGATCGGGCGCGGTTTCCACGAGCGCGGATTCGGCGGCGGGCAGGCGCGCGACGATCGCTTCGAGCAGATCGGGAATGCCGCGCCCGTGCGCGGCCGAGACGTTGACGACGGTCTCGACACCGAGTGCCCAGGCTTCGGCGGCGGCGGCCTCCTGGCTGGCATGTTCGATTTTGTTGACGGCGACAATCAGCGGACGGCCGGTGGCGCGAATCAGCGCGAGGGCGTCGCGGTCGCCGCTCGCGATACCCGCGCGGCCGTCGACTACCAGCACCACGACATCGGCGCCGGCGACGGCGTGCAACGCCGCTTCCATCGCACGCTCGGTCTCAGGTTCGCGGGTGTACAACTCGACGCCGCCGCTATCGACGATGTCGAATTCACGGCCGGCGTACTCGGCGCGCGCGACGTTGAGGTCGCGCGTGGTGCCGGCGATCGCGCTGGTGATGGCGCGGCCGCGGCGCGCGATGCGGTTGAACAGGGTCGATTTGCCGGCGTTGGCGCGGCCGGCCAGCACGACCGCCGGGCGTTCGCCGACTCCACGCGGCGATGGCGGCGGAGCGGATTTCGGATCGCGGGCCACGTCAGTAACCGAGCTCCTGCAACTTGCGCGGATCGTCGAGCCAGCCGGCTTCGACCTTGACCTGCAGGCCGAGGAAGATGCGCCGGCCGAGCAGCTCCTCAAGTTCGAGCCGCGCCGCGGTACCGATGGCCTTGAGCGTCCGCCCGCCCGCGCCGATTACCATGCCCTTGTGCGACTCGCGGCTGACGAGCACCAGCGCCGCGATCCGCGTAAGGACTTCTTCGATGGTGAACTGCTCGACGACCACCGCGGTCGAGAACGGGATCTCCTGGCGCATCGCGAGAAAGATCTTTTCGCGGACGAGCTCCTCGGCGAGCATGCGTTCGGTCTGGTCGGTGTACTGATCGGCCGGCATCAGCGGCGGACTCGCCGGCAGCAGCGGCTTGACCACGCGCAGCAGCTCGTCGAGGTTGTCACCGGTGAGCGCGCTGACCGGCACGATCTCGGCGCGCGGCATCAGTTGATGGGCTTGCGCGGCGAGCGGAAGAGTCGCGGCGCGTCCACGCCGATCGATTTTATTGATGACGATTACGGTGGGGCGCTCGAGCTGTGCGATCTCGGCGAGCAAAGCGCGATCCTCGTCGGCGAGCGCGCCGCGCGCCTCGAGCATCGCGGCGATCACCTCGCCCTCGGCCAGGCTGCGGCGCGCGGTCGCGACCATGCGGCGATTGAGCGGGCGGCGCGCATCGTGGAAGCCCGGCGTATCGATCAGGATGATCTGGGCGTCGGCGTCGGTGCGGATGCCGACGATGCGGCGGCGCGTGGTTTGCGGTTTGGGCGTAACGATCGCGACCTTCTGACCGACCAGGCGGTTGAGCAGAGTCGATTTGCCGACGTTGGTGCGCCCGGCCAGCGTGAGAAAACCGGCGCGATAGGGGGCTGCGGAGATCGCTTCATTGACAGTCATCGAATTACCTGGACGAACTAGCTCGCCTCGTCGCGGGCGAGCCGCGCGAGCGTTTCGCGCGCCGCGGCCTGCTCGCTTTGCTTCTTGCTGCGCCCCTCGCCCTGGCCGAATTCGCGCGCGCCGATCCGAATGCGGGTGGTGAAGCGCTTGGCATGCTCGGGGCCATCGGCCGCTACCAATTGATAGACCGGCTGGACGCGGAAGCGCCGATGAACAATCTCCTGCAACTCGGTCTTGTAATCGCGCTCCGCAGAGGGTCCGCCAATGTCATCGAGGAACAGCCGCTCGACCACCTGGCGCGCCGGCTCGAGTCCGCCATCAGAGTAGATCGCGCCGATCACCGCTTCGAACGAGGCCGCCAGAATGGAAGTCTTGGCGCGGCCGCCGCTTTTTTCCTCGCCCTTGCCAAGCCGCATTTTCTTTCCCAGGCCGACTTCGACAGCCTTCATCGCGAGGCTGCGGCCGTTAACGACGGACGCCCGCTCTTTCGAAAGCGATCCCTCATTAGCGTCGGGGAAGCGGCGCATCAGGAGGTCGGCAATCGCCAGATCGAGCACCGCGTCACCCAGGAACTCGAGTCGCTCGTAATGCGGCTCGCCCGGCGTCACCGCGCTCGGATGGGTCAGCGCGAGCGCCAGCAATTCGGGTCGCGCGAAATTATAGCCGAGAACCTCGTCGAAATCGTTGGCGAGATTGGAACCCGCGGCCGGACGCTCAGGGCGATCCCGCGGCCTCCAGCCGAATAACCTCCCCCACCAACTCAGCGCCCGCTCCACCTGATCGGCTGACCTCGACATCTACTTCCTGATTACGCATGTCAGAGCCGGCCTCGGTCAAGACCCGGAGGTAATTGCGGCTGTAGCCGCGCAGGCCGGCGCCCGTGTCATTGTCCTCAAGTAATACTTTAAGCCGAGCCCCGCGAAAGCGATCGGCGAACGCGCGACGCTTGCCGTCGCCGAGTTGCCGCAGCGCCGCCGCGCGCCGCTTGATCTCCGATGGAGCGACCTGGTCGGGCAGCTTCGCGGCGGTCGTGCCCGCGCGAATCGAGTAGGGAAAGACATGGAAGTAGGCGAGCGGCAGGCTTTCGACAAACTTGAAGTAAGACTCGAAGTTGCGACTGCTCTCGCCGGGGAAGCCGGCGATCAGATCGGTGCCGATCGCAACCTCAGGCATCGCAGCCGTCAGACGCCCGACGCGCTCGCGAAAGGCCTCGCGATCGTAGCGGCGGCGCATCCGGCGCAGCGTCTCGTCCTCGCCGGCCTGCAGCGGCAGATGAAAGTGCGGACAAAACTTGTTGCTGGCGGCGACGAGGTCGATGATGCGGTCGCTCAATTCCTCGGGATCGAGCGAGCTGAGGCGAAGCCGCGGGATCGCGGCGCGCTCCTCGATCATTTCGAGCAGCGTCGCGAGTGTGATTGGCGGATCGAGATCCACCCCGTAACCGCCCAGATGGACGCCGGTGAGAATCACTTCCTTGAAGCCCTGCGCGTGCAGTCCGTCGAGCGCGGTAATCACGCGGCGCGGATCGACGCTGCGCGAGCGTCCGCGCGAGAACGGGACGATACAGAACGAGCAGAATTGATCGCAGCCCTCCTGCAGCTTGAGAAAGGCGCGCGTGCGGCCCTCGAGCGCGACCGTGCCGAGCTCAATCGCGGCGGTCTCTTTGCGCAGGTTCGAGACCATCACGCGGTCGTGAGGGCGGCCGAGCGCGGCGCTTTCGAGATCGTGCGGCCGGCCGAGGCCGACGACTGCGTCAACCGTGAGCGACTGCGCCAGCGCGCCCGGGTTGGCCTGCGCGAGGCATCCGGTCATGATCACGCGCGCGGCAGGATTCAGGCGGCGGGCGCGGCGCGCGATGCGCAGGCTTTCGGCGTCGGCGCGATCGGTGACCGTGCAGGTGTTGACGACATAAACGTCGGCGACCTCGTCGAAGTCGCAGCGCTCGAGGCCGAGCGCAGAGAGCCGCGTCTCGATCATCGCTGAGTCGTACTGATTGACCTTGCAGCCGAGCGTCGCGATCGCAAAACGCGCCATCTCAAGTCTCCAGCGCCCGCTCGATAAAGCCGCCGCCCAGCACCTCGTCGCCGCGATAGAAGACGCAGGCCTGGCCGGGTGTGACCGCCGGCCCGCCGTCGCGAAACCGCACTTCCGCGCGGCCAGCCTCGGCCAGGCGGATCGTCGCGGGAATCCCCGGATGGCGATAGCGGATTTTCACTTCGGCGCTGAATTCGCTATCGCGAGTCCCCACGAGGCTCACCTGATTGGCGATCAAGCCGGCCGCGATCAGGCGGGCGCGCGCGCTGACGGTAACATCGCCGGTAACGGAATCGATCGCGCGGACGTAAAGCGGTTCGGGCGAGGCGATCCCCAGCCCGCGCCGCTGTCCAACGGTGAAGCGATGGATTCCCGCATGGCTGGCGAGCGTCCGGCCGGCGTCGTCGACAATGCGGCCGGCGCGCAGGTCGCCGGCGCGCGCGGCGCGCTCGACCTGCGCCGCGTAGTCGCCGTCGGGGACGAAGCAGATCTCCTGACTTTCCGGC
>JBOHWF010000136.1:0-4404 GCA_050736455.1 Binataceae bacterium (SeqCode)
AGGCCAAGCTCGCCGCGAAAGTGCTCGATGGTGGTCGCGAGACCATGGCGCAACGAGGTCTTTGGCTCCCATCCGAGGCGCTGGCGGGCAAGTCCGATGTCCGGACGACGGCGGACCGGGTCGTCAGGCGGCGCGGGATGGAAGGCCAGCCGCGAAGCGCTGTGCGCGAGCTCGAGCGTCAGCGCGGCGAGTTCGCGAATCGTGAACTCATCCGGGTTACCGATGTTGACCGGGCCGATGAAGTCGCGCGCCTCCATCATGCGAACGAGGCCGTCGATAGTGTCGTCAACATAGGCGAAGGAGCGGGTCTGGAGGCCGTCGCCGTAAATCGGAATCTCCTCCCCTTTGAGCGCTGCGACACAAAAGTTCGAGACCACGCGGCCGTCGTTGACCGCCATTCGCGGGCCGTACGTATTGAAAATGCGCACGATCCGAATGTCGACATGATTCTGCCGATGGTAGTCCATCATCAGGCACTCGGCGACCCGTTTGCCCTCGTCGTAACACGATCGGATGCCGATCGGATTGACGTGGCCCCAATAGCTCTCGGTCTGCGGATGCTGTTGCGGGTCGCCGTAAACCTCGCTGGTCGAGCTCAGCAGCATGCGCGCCTTAACGCGCTTGGCCAAACCCAGCATGTTGATCGTGCCCATCACGCTGGTCTTGATCGTCTTGACCGGATTGTACTGGTAGTGGACGGGCGAGGCCGGACAAGCGAGATGAAAAATGCGCTCAACTTCGAGCAGAATTGGCTCGACGATATCGTGCCGGATCAGCTCGAAACGCGGATTCGCGACCAGATGCGCGATGTTGGCGCGCTTGCCGCTGTAAAAATTATCGAGACAGATAACCTCGTGCCCCTCGCGCAAAAGGCGCTCGCAAAGATGGGATCCGAGAAATCCCGCGCCACCGGTCACCAGCGTTCGCACGTTCGAAGATACCTCACTCAAAATCCTATTGGATTACGCGAATTCGCGGAAGTTTTTTCACCCGCGGAACGCGCCGCCAGCTTTGATTGTGCGCGCGTGATGATGAATAGTCGAAGGCATCGAGTCACAAGGATGGCGCTCAAAACATGTCAGGCGACAACGTAACTGCGATTCCGCAGCCGCCGCCCAAGCGGTTTTTAGGCAATCTGCTCGATCTCGACCGCGGCGCGCCGGTGCAGGGGCTCGCGCGCCTCGCGCGCCAGTACGGTCCGATCTATCAGCTGGTCATGCGTGGTCAGCGCGTGATCGTGGTTTCCGAGCATGCGCTGGTCGCCGAGCTCTGCGACGAAAAACGTTTTGACAAAACCGTCGGCGGCGCGCTGCGCAAAGTGCGGCAGTTCGCCGGCGACGGCCTGTTTACGGCCGAGACCGCGGAGCCTAACTGGCGGCGGGCCCACAATATCCTGTTGCCAAATTTCGGCCAGCGCGCGATGCAAGCCTACCATCCGATGATGCTGGACCTCGCCGGACAACTGGTCGCGAAGTGGGCGCGGCTGAATCCCGACGACGAGATCGATGTCGCGCACGATATGACCGCGCTGACGCTCGACACCATCGGGCTGAGCGGCTTCGACTATCGCTTCAATTCCTTCTATCGCAAGGACAATCATCCGTTTGTCGAAGCGATGGTGGACGCGCTCGCCGGCGCGATGCAGCAGATGCGGCGGCTGCCCGGAGAGAACCTGATTCGCCGCCGCCGCGATCGTCGTTTCCAGTCAAACATCGAATATATGAACGCGATGGTCGATCGCTTGGTGCAGGAGCGGCGCGCGGCCGGCGCCGAGCTTACCGGCCAGCCGGACCTGCTCAACTACATGATAGCGGGCGTGGACAAGCAGAGCGGCGAACGCCTCGACGATCGCAATATCCGCTACCAGATCATCACCTTCCTGATCGCCGGGCACGAGACCACCAGCGGCCTGCTGACGTTCGCGATCAACGCGCTCGTGAACCATCGCGAGGTGCTGGTGCGCGCTTACGACGAGATCGATCGGGTCTTGGGGCCGGAGCCGGAGCTGCTGCCGACTTACGCCCAGATAAATCAACTCGGCTACCTCACGCAGATCCTGAAAGAGACGCTGCGCTTGTGGCCGACGGCGCCGGCTTTTTCGCTCCGGCCCCTGGCCGATACCGTTATCGGCGGCAAGTACCAGGTCCGGCGCGACGATCAGATTATGGTGTTGCTGCCGGCGCTCCATCGCGATCCGACGGTCTGGGGTCCGAACCCCGAGCTTTTTAATCCGGATAATTTTACGCTCGAGGCGGAACGCCAACGGCCCGCGAGCGCCTACAAACCCTTTGGCAATGGTCAACGCGCCTGCATCGGCCGCCAGTTTGCGATGCAGGAGGCGACGCTGGTGCTCGGCATGGTGCTCCATCGCTTCAAGCTCATCGACCATCGCGGCTACCGGCTCAAGATCAAAGAAACGCTGACGATGAAGCCTGACGGCTTCCGCATCAAGGTACGGCCGCGCGCGACCACGGATCGGAAGCCGGTGGTGACGGAAGCGCCGCGCGTCGCCGACACGGCACCCGCCAGCGCCGCCAATGGTCTCGCAGCCACGGCCCTCGCGACGCCTCCCGTCAAGGCGCATGGGACGCCGATGCTCGTGCTCTACGGATCAAACCTCGGCACCGCCGAGGAGTTGGCGCAACGGCTCGGACAGGAGGGCGAAGCGCAGGGCTATGCCGTAACAGTCGCGCCCTTGGACGATTACGTGGACAAGCTGCCGCGCCGCGGCGCCGTGATTGTCGCGACCGCGTCGTACAACGGGACGCCGCCCGACAACGCCGCGAAGTTTTGCGCGTGGCTCGGCGATGCGCGGCTCGGCGTCGAGGCCCTCGAGGGGGTGAGCTACAGCGTCTTCGGCTGCGGCAATCGCGATTGGGCGGCGACCTTTCAGGCGATTCCGCGGCTGATCGACGAGCAGCTCGCGGCCCACGGCGCAGCGCGGATTTGCGATCGCGGCGAGGGCGACGCCCGCGACGACTTCGACGGGCAATTCCAGAGCTGGCGGCGCCCGCTATGGGAGAAAGTCGCCGAGCATTGCGGAATCGTAATCCAAGCCGCAGAAGGCGCGCAGCCGCCGCTGTACGAAGTCGAGGTCACGCAAGGCTCGGGCGCGCTCAGCCCGTTGGCGGAAGCACTGGCGGCGCGCGCGCTGAAGGTCGTAGTCAACCGCGAGTTGCAAAATCATGCCGGGCCGGCGCCGGCGGAGCGCTCCACGCGCCATCTCGAATTCGAGCTGCCGGACAATGTCAGCTATCGCGCGGGCGACCATCTCGGCGTGGTCCCGCACAATGGCGACGCGATCGTGCAGCGGGCCGCACGGCGTTTCGGCTTTGCCGAGGGCGTCAGCGTGCGCCTGCGCAAAACTGCGAAGCGGAAAACTGCGCTGCCGGTCGACCAACCAATCCCGGTGACGAGTCTTTTGCGCGACTACCTCGAGTTGCAGGCCCCGGCGACGCGGGCGCAAATCGCAACCCTCGCGCGCTACACCGACTGCCCGCCCGAAAAAGCGCACCTGCTCGCGCTCGCCGGCGAGGACGCGGCCGCAGCGGCGCGTTATCGCGACGAGGTGCTGGTTCCGCGCAAGTCACTCCTCGACCTGCTCGAGGAATGTCCCGCCTGCGCCCTGCCGTTCGGCGCCTACCTCGAGATGCTCCAGCCGCTCGTCCCGCGCTACTACTCGATCTCGTCCTCGCCGCTCGCCGAACCGCGCCGATGTAGCATCACGGTTGCGGTGGTCGAGGACGCGGCGCGCTCCGGTCACGGCGTCTATCGCGGCGTCTGCTCGACCTATCTGCAGGCTCAGACCGAGGAGACGCTGGTCGCGGCAGCAGTCCGCGATAATCATTCGCGGTTCAGGCTGCCCGACGATCCCGCCACTCCGATCATCATGATTGGCCCTGGCACTGGAATCGCGCCGTTTCGCGGCTTCATCCAGGAGCGTGCAGCGTTACGAGCGCAAGGACGTCTGCTCGGCCGCGCGATGCTGTTTTTTGGCTGCCGCCATCCTGAGCAGGACTTTATCTACGCCGACGAACTGAAGGCGTGGGCGGACGTGGGAGTTATCGAACTCCAGGTCGCATGTTCGCGGCGCGATCCTTCGAAGAAAGTTTACGTGCAGGATCGCCTGCACGAGTCGCGCGACGAAGTCTGGGCGTTGCTGGAGCGGGGCGCGGTGGTTTACGTCTGTGGCGACGCCAGCCGGATGGCGCCCGACGTGCGGCGGACGTTCGCGGCGATTTACGTCGAGAAACAGAACGCCTCGATTGACGCGGCGGAGCAGTGGCTCGACCGGCTGGCCGCCGACGGCCGCTATCTGGTGGACGTCTGGTCTGCTAGTTAAGCGCCGCGCGCGCTTATCCGCTTACGCGCCGAGCCCGTCAAACAAGACGGGGCGGCTCGATG
>JBOHWF010000137.1:0-9419 GCA_050736455.1 Binataceae bacterium (SeqCode)
AGCCCGAGCAGGTCGCGATAAAACCTGAGTGAGCGCTCCATCTCGCGCACCCCGATCGCCACGTGTGAGACTCCGTTCATCGCCTGTCTCCCGCCGCCGAAGAATCGCGGCCACAACCGCGCGATTAAACTCCTCTTCACCCCATCTTGGCAAACCGCTGCGGGCTTAATTCGGCAGCCAGTACCGGCAAACCCGGTAGTGGTTCAGTTTGACGGCTTGGTAGTGGTTCAGTTTGACTGCTTGATAGTGGTTCAGTTTGACTGCTTGGATGCTCGAGGCCTTTGGCTGTCATTCCTGCGCGCGGATTAGCGCAGCGCTTCGCACACAATCGATTGCCGTAAACCCTTGACGCCGCGCGAGAGCCTGTCCTGAGGCTGCCGAAGGAAATCCCGGATTCCGGGACCCTCTCACACCGCGCCTCGCAGACTCGGCCGCCCCCTGGCGCGAGGGTGACAAACCGCGCGGACTTCAGATCAAAATCAAACTGACCCATTACCCGCGAGTCATTCTCCATTGCTCCGATAGCGATTTCCTACTACTTTACCTGAACCCGGAAAACTCGCGATTTCGAGTCCGCATCAATCAGAAAGCAGGCTAAGTCGCGCCCGGAAAACACGGAGCTTGAAGGTGAGCCCAGCCCCCTCCGATCAGCAATTGACCTCGAACGCCGCGCTGAACGCATGGATCAATGAGGCCGCGCGGCTGACCCGACCCGATCGCATCGTCTGCTGCGACGGCTCCGACGACGAGCGCGAGCGCCTGACGCGCGCCGCGGTCGCCGCCGGCGTCTTGATTCCATTGAACCAGGATAAGCGGCCCGGCTGCTATCTCCATCGCTCCGACCCCAACGATGTCGCGCGCACCGAGGACGTCACCTTCGTCTGTTCGCCGACGCGCGAGGAGGCCGGCGCCACCAACAACTGGATGGCGCCCGCCGACGCCTACCGCAAGCTCGGCGCGCTGCTCACGGACTCGATGCGCGGGCGCACGATGTACGTCATCCCGTACGTGATGGGCCCGCCCGGCTCGCCCTTCGCCAAGGTCGGCGTCGAAATTACCGACAGCCTCTACGTCGCGCTGAGCATGCGAATTATGACCCGGATGGGACGGGCGGCGCTCGAGATGCTCGGCGACTCGGCCGACTTCAACCGCGGGCTGCACTGCACGCTCGATCTCGATCCGGCGCGGCGTTTCATTTGCCACTTCCCTCAGGACAATACTGTCTGGTCGGTCGGCAGCGGCTACGGCGGCAACGCGCTGCTGAGCAAGAAATGCTTCGCGCTCAGAATCGCGAGTTGCCTCGGCCGGCGCGAGGGCTGGATGGCCGAGCATATGCTGATCGTCGGCCTGCGCAATCCGGCCGGCGCGACCCGCTATATCGCCGCGGCTTTTCCCAGCGCCTGCGGCAAAACCAACCTCGCGATGCTGCTGCCGCCGGCGGCGCTCGGCGACTGGAAGGTGTTCACGGTCGGCGACGACATCGCCTGGCTTCGGGTCGGCGCCGACGGCGGCTTATGGGCGATCAATCCGGAGAACGGCTATTTCGGCGTAGCGCCGGGCACCAGCGCGAAGTCCAATCCCAACGCGCTCGCGACGCTTCATCACGACGCGCTCTTCACCAACGTCGCGATCACGGCCGACAGCGATGTCTGGTGGGAAGGAATGGATGTAGCGCCGCCCGCGCATCTGCTCGATTGGCGCGGCCGGACGTGGCGGCGGGAATCGGGCGAAAAGGCCGCCCATCCCAACAGCCGCTTCACCGCCCCGATGACCAACAATCCCGTACTCTCGCCGCACGCCCAAGATCCCCAGGGCGTGCCGATTTCCGCCATCATCTTCGGTGGACGGCGCGCTACGACGATGCCGCTGGTGCTCGAATCGACCGACTGGGCGCATGGCGTTTTCATGGGGGCGATCATGGGTTCCGAAACTACCGCGGCGGCGGCCGGCCAGGTCGGCGTGGTGCGACGCGACCCGATGGCGATGCTGCCCTTCTGCGGCTACAACATCGGGGATTATCTCGGCCACTGGCTCGCGATGGGCGAGAAGATCACGCAGCCGCCCCGCCTCTTCATGGTCAACTGGTTCCGCAAAGACGACGACGGCCATTTCCTCTGGCCCGGCTACGGCGAGAATCTGCGCGTGCTCAAGTGGATGCTCGATCGGATCGACGGGCGCGCCGCGGGCCGTCGCACGCCGGTCGGGATCGTGCCGGCGGCGGCCGATCTCGATCTGACCGGCCTCGAGCTCGCGCCGCGCCAGTTGGATCAGGTGCTGACGGTCAACGCGGGCGAATGGCGCGCCGAGATGGAATCCGCCGGCCGCTTTCTGCGCGAGATCGGCCCAACACTGCCGGTGGCGCTGCTGGACCAGCATCGCGAGATCACCGCCCGCCTGCAGGACTGACACCCGCGCGCGGCGGCGCGGGTGGTCAGGCGCCGGGCTTGCGCAGAAACGCCGGAATCTCCAGTTTGTCGTCGCTCTCGAGCAGCTCGGTCTGACCGACCTTCACGGGGCCGCCGCGATTCTCGCCCGCCCGCCGCTTGAACGCGGGAATGTCGAGCACGCTGTCGTCCACCAGCAGTCCCAACTTGCGTACCGGCCGGCCGCCGTAGAGCTGATTCTGCGGCGGCGGCGGCATCAATGGGGGTTGCGGCTGGACCGGGTCGATCGGGCGCGTCGGCGCGGCCAGCACCGGCGTGGTCACCGGCGACCCGGCCGACGAGTAGCGCGCCGCGTGGCGCTCGAGTTGGCGCTCGCCGAAGCCGGTCGCGATCACGGTGACGTGCAGCTCGTTCGCGAGCTGCTCATCGATCACCGCGCCGAAGATGATATTGGCGTCCTCGTGCGCCTCTTCCTGAATCAGGCTCGCTGCCTCGTTGACTT
The DNA here is from genome assembly GCA_050736455.1 of Binataceae bacterium (SeqCode). Lineage (GTDB taxonomy): Bacteria > Desulfobacterota > Binatia > Binatales > Binataceae > JAJPHI01. The sequence continues at coordinate 2,887 of JBOHWF010000137.1, forward strand.
CGTACAGCGACATGTCGGAGCCGCCGGTCACGTTGATCAGCAGGCCGCGCGCGCCCTTGATTGAAACATCTTCGAGCAGCGGACTGGAAATGGCCCGCTGCGCCGCTTCGACCGCGCGGTTTTCGCCGGTCGCGCGCGCCGCCCCCATCATCGCCATCCCCATCTCGGCCATTATCGAGCGGACGTCGGCGAAATCCAGATTGATCAGGCCGTGCACCGTCACCAGCTCCGCGATACCGCGCACCGCCTGCAGCAGGACGTCGTCGGCCTTCTCGAAGGCCTCCTTCAGCGACGTCGTGCGGCTGGCGATCGAGAGCAGCCGCTGATTCGGAATCGTGATCAGGGTGTCGACCGCATTTTTGAGCTCGCGCAGGCCGTCGTCGGCCTGCCCCATGCGCTTGCGGCCCTCGAACTGGAAGGGCTTGGTCACCACCCCGACCGTCAATGCGCCGCTCTCGCGCGCCAGCCGCGCAATTACCGGCGCCGACCCGGTGCCGGTGCCGCCGCCCATCCCGGCCGTGACGAAGACCATCTCCGCGTCGCCGAGGACGTCGCGCAGGTGGTCCTCGTCCTCGAGCGCGGCCTTGCGCCCGATTTCGGGATTGCCGCCGGTCCCGCGGCCCTTGGTCAGGAGCTGGCCGATCTGCATCCGCAAGGGCGCGGTGTTGGCCGCCAGCGCCTGCGCGTCGGTATTCACGGCGACGAAATCCACGTTGCGCAGACCTGCGGCGATCATGTGATCCACGGCATTGCCGCCGCATCCGCCCGCGCCGATAACTTTGATTCGTGCGCCCGGATCGGCGCTCTCAATTAACTCGATCATCACTGCCTTCCTCCACTCCCTCGTCCGCTATTGCGCCAACGCAACCGTCCTGATTACTCCAACCACTCGCGCTAGAAAAAATCCCTCATCCAGTCGCCAACTCGGCCGCGGATACGCCCCCAGCGTCCATAGCGCATCGAACCATTGCCATTGGCGCGGCCGTTCGCGGCCTGCATCAGCAGCCCCGCCGCGGTCGTGTACATCGGCTTCATCAACTGCTCCGGGATGCCCTTCAAATTGATCGGCAGGCCGCGCCGCACCGGCATCCCGAAGACCCGCTCGGCCAACTCCTGGGTCCCCTCGAGCAGCGACGTCCCGCCCACCAGAACGACGCCCGAGCCCAGGCTGTCGCAGGCGCCTGAGCGGATTAGCTCGCGCTGCGCCATCGCAAAAATTTCTTCCATGCGCGGCTCGATGATCTCGCCGAGCAAGCGCCGCGCGATCATCTGTGGATCGCGCCCGCCGACGCCCGGCACCTGCACCAGCTCGTCGCGGCCGACGACCTGGGTGGTCGCGACGCCGTGATTGATCTTGAGCCGCTCGGCCTCCGAGAGCGGCGTGCGCAAGCCGGCCGCGATGTCGCTGGTCAGATGATTGCCGCCGATCGGCAGCACCGCGGTGTGCATCACGGCGCTGTTGTGAAAGACGATCACCCCGGTCGTGCCTCCGCCAATATCGATCAGGGCAACGCCCAGCTCGCGCTCCTCCGGGAAGAGCGCGGCGTCGGCCGACGCCAGCGGCTCGAACATCAGCTCGAGCGGCGCGATCGCCGCGCGCTCGCAGCACTTGATCAGATTCTGGCCGTAACTCTGCGCCGCGGTGACCAGATGAATCCGGGCTTCGAGCCGCACCCCGGCCATCCCCAGCGGATCGCGCACGCCCTCCTGGTCGTCCACGGCGTATTGCTGCGGCAGCAGATGCAAGACCTGGCGATCGAGCGGAATCGCGACCGCGCGCGCCGCGTCGATCACCCGCTCGATATCCCGCGCGCCAACCTCGCCGCCGCGCACCGCGACGATCCCGTGGCTGTTGAGGCCGCGGATATGCGCGCCGGCGACCCCGATGATGGCGCCGCCGATTTTGACGCCGGCGGCGCGCGCGGCTTCGTCGGTCGCCGCGCGGATCGCTTCCACCGTCGCCTCGATATTGACGACCACCCCTTTGCGCAAACCCGTGCAGGGCGCGACGCCGTGACCCAGCACCGCGAGCGCGCCGTCGCTCGCGGCCTCGCCAATCAGCGCGCAGACCTTGCTGGTGCCGACGTCAACTCCGCTAAGCGTGTTTCTCATCGCGAAGCCTCCGGCAACGGCCTGGGCGAATCGCCTCGCAGGATGGTCCGGGTCAACCCGCCGCGATTTCCGCTCGCAGGATTGGCGGGCCGGGTCGCGCCGATTCGCACGCGTACGACGCCCTGGTCCGCGACCGTCATGTCCAGCCCGGCGATCAGCTCGCGGCGGCCGCGCCACAGCGCGAGAATTTGCGCCGCCCGCTCGAGTTCGATCGCCGGTTCGGCCAGATCGATCGCGATCGGGATCGCGGGCCGCTCGAGATAGAGCGTCGCCTCTCCATCGGCGGTCACGCGCATCTCGGAAACGGTGAGGCCCAGCGTCGCCTCCGCCCGAATCATCACGCTCGCGTACTCGATCAATTGCGGCCCCGGCTCGCTGGCCGCAGGACCACTAATGATGGCCATGTCGGTCTCCGCTGCGGGGGCGACCGGCCCGCGCAATCCGCCCGCGGCGTCAAGCACATAAAAGCCGTCCGTCCGCTCCACCAACGCGATCGCGCCATCGCCGCCGCGCGGCGCCGGCGCCGCAGCGATCGCGGCTGGCCGCAACCACGACAGCCGCGGCATCGCGTGCAGGATCGCTTCGACCCGCTGCGCCAATGAACGGCCGCTGCGGCTTAGCCCGGTCATCACGCCCAGCGCAAAAAATGCGCAGAGCGCGATTCCCGCCAGCCGCCAACTCCAGTCCGCGGTCTCTTTGCTTTTCCTGGTTTTTCGCTTCGCCGCCGCCACCGCCACCACCGCGTCCCCGCCTACTTCACCATTCGCCCACCAGCCTGACTTCGGCTTCGAGCGTCACGCCGGCGCGCGCGCGGACCCGCTCGCGCGCGAGATCGATCAACGCGCGCACTTCGCCGGCGCTCGCCCCACCCAGATTCACGATAAAATTTGCATGCTGATCAGAAAAAGCCGCGGCCCCCAGCCGTTCGCCCTTGAGCCCCGCCGCTTCGAGCAAGCGTCCGGCAAATCCGCCCGGCGGATTTTTGAAGATCGAGCCGGCGTTGGGCGCGTTGCGCGGCTGACGGCTGGCGCGCTTGGCATGGATTTCACCGACCCGCGCGCGCAAGCTCGCAGCGTCGCCCGCCGCCAGCCGGAAATCGACCGCCGCGATCACAAACCGCGCCGGCAGCGACGTCCGCCGATAGGCGAACCCGATCTCCTCCGGGCTCAACCGCCGCGACGCGCCGCTGGCCTCCACGCCGTCGACCGCGACGACGACCCGCGCCATCTCGCCGCCGAAGGCGCCGGCGTTCATCACCAGGCCGCCGCCCACCGAGCCCGGAATGCCTTCGCCGAATTCGAGTCCCGCCAGTCCGCGCGCGACCGTAAGCTCGGCGAGCTCGCCGAATTGCGCCGCCGCACCGGCGCGCACGGCGAAACCGTCGAAAGCGATCCGCGCAAAGCCGTCGCCGAGTTTGAGCACCAGCCCCCGGATCCCGCGATCGCTGACCAGCAAATTCGTGCCCGAGCCGAGACAGAAAGCCGGGGTGGAATGGCGGTCGGCCGCGGCCATCGCCGCCGCCAGCTCGCCCGCATCCTCGACCAGCAGAAACCAATCCGCGGGACCGCCAATCTGAAAGGAGGTCAGTTCGGCCAACGCCAGATTGGCCTGGAGGCGCGCGCCGAACAGCTCGCGCAGCTCCCGCTCAAGCGCGCTCATCGGGCTTCTCCGTTTCGCCGAGGATCGCCAGGACCCGCTCGCCGAGCCGATAGATGTCGCCCGCGCCGAGCGTCACGATCAGGTCGCTGGGCGCCGATTCGGCGGCGACCCGGAGCGCGCCGTCGGCTTCATCGCCGAGGTAGCGCACATCGAGATGCCCGCGCGCGCGCATCGCCTCGCACAAGCGCCGCCCCGTGGCCTCCGCCAGCGGCTCTTCGCCGGCGCTATAAACCTCGTCCACGTACAGCACGTCAGCGTCGTCGAAGGCGGTGACGAAATCGTCGAACAGATCGCGCAAGCGGGTGTAGCGATGGGGTTGAAAGACTACGACCGCGCGGCGTTTGAATGCGGCCCGCGTCGCCGCGAGCGTCGCCCGCACTTCCGCCGGATGATGCGCGTAGTCGTCGAGCACCAGCCGCCCGGCCGCTTCGCCTTTGATCTCGAAACGCCGCGCGATCCCGCTGAATTTTCCGAGCGCGCGCGCCGCGATCGCGAACTCGACGCCGAGCTCGTGCGCCACTGCGAGCGCGGCCAGCGCATTCATCGCGATATGATGGCCGGGCGACGGGATCGTCACCGGGCCGAGCGGCGCGCCCTTGCGCAGCACCGTGAAACTGGTCGAAAGGCCGTCGATCACGATCTGCTCGGCGCGCAGATCGGCATCGGGCGCGACGCCATAAGTCACCACGGGTTTGCGCACCGCCTCGAGCAGTCCGCGCACGTTGACGCTGTCGAGACCGAGCACCGCCGCGCCGTGAAACGGCACGCGATTGATGAAGTTCAGATAGGCTTCGCGCACGCGCTCCATCGTGCCGTAATGATCGAGATGCTCGGGGTCGATATTCGTCACGATCGACACCGTCGGCGCGAGCAGCAGAAACGAGGCGTCGCTTTCGTCGGCCTCGGCCACCATGAACTCGCCGCGCCCGAGCCGCACGTTGGCGTCCTGCGCGCGCAGCTTGCCGCCGACGGCGACCGTCGGATCCAGGCCGGCTTCCTCAAGGATCAACCCGATCAGCGAGGTCGTCGTGGTCTTGCCGTGAGTGCCCGCCACCGCGATTCCAACCTGCGCCATCCGCAAGAGCTCGCCGAGCATCTCGGCGCGCGGAATCACCGGGATTTTCTTGACCCGCGCGGCGGCGACCTCCGGGTTGGAGAACTTCACCGCCGACGAGATCACGACGGCGTCGAGCTCCTCACCGAGATTGTTCGCAAGATGACTTGGATGATGCCCGTGGCCGATGTCAATCCCGAGTGCGGCCAGGCGCGTCGTCACCGGGGTTTGCTTGAGGTCGCAGCCGCTGACCGCGAAACCCAGGCGCTGGCACAGCTCGGCGATGCCGCTCATGCCCGCGCCGCCGATCCCGACGAAGTGCAGCCGGCGCTTGCGTTCGAGCAATCTGCTGCGGCCGTTCATGACGTGGGACCCCCGGCATGCGCCGCCGCGACGCAGATCTGCGCGATCGCGCGCGCCGCATCCGGCCTCGCCGCGGTTGCCGCGCGGCGCCCCATCGCCGCCAGCAACTCGCGATCAGCCGTCAGTTCGAGTAACACTTTGGCGAGATTCTCGCCCAGATGTTCATCATCAGGAACGATGCGCGCGGCGCCCAACCGCTCGAGGACCCGCGCATTCAATTCCTGCTGGCGATCGCGATGGAACGGATAGGGCACCAACACCGCGGGGCGCCCGGCGAGCGCGAGCTCGGAGACCGTCATCGCGCCGGATCGCGCGATCACCAAATCCGCCGACACCAGCGCCGCGGCCATATCGTCGATAAACGGCGTCACCTGCCCCGACCGTCCCAGCCTGCCGTAGCCTTCCGCAATCATCTTCGCGTCCGTTTCACCGGTCTGATGGACGAGATCAGCTTTTATAACACTTTTTGCGCAAATAGTGAAAGCTTTTAGGACTCCAAGATTAAGTCGATGCGCTCCGCTCGACCCGCCTAAAACAAGGATTTGAAGTGGGACAGCGCCCTCGGCGGAGGCCCTTCGAGAGAGTTCCCAACGCACTGGATTGCCGGTTACGGCGACCTTATGCGGCGCGATGCCGGCCGCGGACTCGGCAAAGCCCACGCAGATTTTCTTCGCAAAGCGCCACAGCAGCCGATTCGCCAGTCCAGGCCGCGTGTTCTGCTCGAGCAGGACTAAGGGAGTGCGCGTCAGGATCGCTGCGACGGCGACGGGCGCCGAGGCGTAGCCGCCCGCCCCGACCACCAGGTCGGCGCTCTCGCGCCGGATAAGCCGCCGGGCGTGGGCGACCGCCGCGGCGAACTCGCCGATCGCGCGCAGTCGCGTTAACGGACTTTTGCCGGTCCATCCGCGGACTCGCAGAAGCTCGTGGCGCAACCCGTGGCGCGGCAACCAGCGCGCCTCGAGCCCGTCGCTCGCGCCGACGTAGAGAATCTCATCGGCGGGGGTCTGACGCCGCAGCTCTTCGCCGACCGCGACCGCGGGAAAGAGATGGCCACCGGTGCCGCCGCCCGCGATAATCACTTTCATCGCACCGCCGGACGCCGCGACAGGGCCAGCAGCGCGCCGAGCGCCGCCAGCGTCGTCACGGTCGAAGTTCCGCCATAGCTGAGAAATGGCAGCGGCAAGCCCTTGGTCGGCGCCAGCCCAATCACCACCGCGAGGTTGATTAGCGCCTGCAGCGTCAGCAGCGCCGTCAGCCCGGTGGCGAGCAGACTGGCAAAGGCGTCGGGCTCGTCGTGCGCAATCCGCATACCACGCAGCAGGATCATCGTGAAGGCCGCGAAGAC
>JBOHWF010000138.1:0-5828 GCA_050736455.1 Binataceae bacterium (SeqCode)
ATCATAATGCAGTCGCGCTGGGGCTCGATAGTTCCGGCGATCGTCTTCGCCACGCTCGCGGGCTGCGCCGGGATTCACACTTCCGGCCTGCCGCCCACGGGAAGCAGCTCCTTTGGCGGCGCGCCGGCGGTCGAGATTCCGATGCCGGCTTATGCGATGGGCGCCTACTTGAAGGCCGAGATGGCGACCGCGAACGGCGATCACGCAGAGGCCTTCCGCGACTACGAGGCCGCGGTCAAGTACGACCCGAATAACGCCGCGCTGCGGGTGAAGCTGGCCGATCTCTACGTGCGTGAGGGGCGCCTCAAGGAGGCGCTCGAGCAGACCGCCGCGGCGATCAAGCTCGATCCCAAATTCCTGCGCGCGCAATTGCTCGACGCCGGCATCAGCTCGGCGCTGGGCGACGACGAGGCGGCGCGCGCGCGCTATCAGATGATCATCGAGCAGGCCCCGAAGACCCAGGAGGCCTATCTCTTTCTGGGGACGCTGGCCGCCAAGAATGGCGACTACGCCAAGGCCGAGGCGATCTTCAACTCGCTCATCGCCGTCGACCCCTCGTCGTTCCTCGGCTACTACTACGCGGGCCGCGTCACGCTCGCGGCCAAGCGCTACGACGCCGCCGACCGCTACTATGAAAAGGCGCTCACGCTTAGCCCGCAGTCGCAACTGCTCCTGATGGATATCGCAGTCCTGCGCGAATTGCAGAACCGACCGGCTGAAGCGAGCGGCATCTACCGCAAAATCCTGCAATCCGATCCCAACAACGATGAGGCGCGCAAGCGCCTGACCGAGCTCTACGGGGGCGACGCCAAGCTCGAGGCGGCGCTCGCGGAACTCCAGCGCCAGGAGCAGCTCGAAACTACGCCGGCCGACACCCGCACCAAGATCGGCCTGCTGTTTTTCGAGCGCGGCGACTTCGAGCGTGCCGCCACCGAATTCAATCTGGTGCTCGGCGCCGAGCCGGACAATTACCGCGTCCGCTACTACCTCGGCGTGGTTTACACCGAGCTGAACGAATACGCGCAGGCGCTCGCAGAGTTCGACAAAATTCCCGAAAGCAACGAGCGCTTCGCCGAGGCCCGGCTGCAGCAAGCCTACATTTATGACAAGCAGAGCGACTACGATCAGGCGATCGCGAAACTGAACGACGCGCTGCGCCAAAAGCCCAACGACACCGAGATCATGGGCTTTCTGGTCGGCCTCGATCAGGAGAAAAAGGACTATTCCAGCGCGATCGCGCTCGCGCAAAAGATGGTCCGCCTCGACCCGCGCGACGACAAGTTCCGCTTCACCCTCGGCGCGTTGTACGACGAGAATAAACAAAAAGAGCTCGGCGTGGCGGAGATGCGCCAGGCGATCGCACTGAATCCCAAGAACGCCGCCGCGCTCAATTATCTCGGCTACACCTACGCTGAATCGGGCGCCCGCCTGGACGAGGCCGAAAAGCTGGTCAAGCGCGCGCTCGCGCTCGAACCCGAGGACGGCTTTTACATCGACAGCCTCGGCTGGGTTTACTATCAGAAAGGCGACTACCGCAAAGCGGTCGAGGAACTCGAACGCGCGGTCAACCTCACCGGCAGCGATCCGACCATCACCGAACATCTCGGCGACGCCTACGCCAAAGCGGGCAAGCCCGACGACGCCCGCCATCAGTATGAAGACGCCCTGGTCAAGGCCCAGGACGCCGAACAGGCCGCGCGGCTCAAGGCCAAGCTGACGGCGCTCGGCGACACGCAACGCCGCGCCGCGCATTGATTCGATGCGCCGCCGCGTTCGCCCCTTCGCCGCCGTCGTGATGCTCGCGGCGGCAGTGCAGCTTGCGGCCTGCGCCACGCGGTCATCTGCGCCCGCCGCCCCACCCGCGGCGGTGGGCGAAGCTGTCGCAATCCTCGACGCGCGCGAGCGAACCCTCACCGCGCTACAGTCGCCGGCGGTGATGGAATACGCCGGCCCGGATGGCCACCTTAAGGCGCGCGAACTGATTACCGTGCGGCGGCCGTCGAGCCTGCGAGTCGAGGCGCTGACACCGTTGGGGGTCGCGCTGGTCGTCGCCGCCGGTCCGAGCGGGATCGCCGTGTTCGATCCGGCCAAGAATACGATCGCGCGGGGCGCGGCAACCGCCGCAACTTTGGACCGCGTCGCGCGCATTCCCTTGACGCCCGCGCAGGCCGTCCGCTTGCTGCTCGCGCTTCCCCCCGACGAGCCGGCGCGGGCGGCACCACCGACCTCGGCGCACGACGACCGCGGCGCCGCGTTGCTCTCCTACGCGCGCGCCGATGGCGCGGTTGATCAAGTCGCCTTCGCCGACGGCGATCTCGCGACGGTCCGCGAAATTGGTGCCGACGGCACGCTGCTCTACGAGGTGAGCTACAGCGATTATCGCGATATCGGCGCGATGCGCTTTCCCTACACGATCGCCGCCAGGTTTCCGGCCTCCGCGACCACGCTCCGATTGCGCTACGAGCGCCCGCTGATCGACGGCGCAATCCCCGACGCGACTTTTGTCCTCGCGCCCGGACCGCAGACCCGAGAACTCAGCCTGGGCTTGAACTCGGCGCCGCCCGATGCTCGCGGCTGAGAGCTGAGAATCGATTGCGTTTTTTTCAGCCCGCCTGGATCGCTCAGCTCGCGCTCGCCGGTTTGCTGGGCGCGGGATGCCGCGTCAATCGTCCCGCGATCAATCATGCCGCGGCGCAAATTCTCTACGACTCGATGGCGAGCGATCCGAATACTTTCAATCCGGTCCTCGTCACCGACTCGGCCTCGGATGCGGCGATCGGCGATCTGTTCGAGGGGCTGGTCAGGGAAAATCCCAAGACCACGCTGACCGATCCCGACCTCGCCGAGAAATGGGAGCTGACTGACGGCGGCAAGACCATCACGTTTCATCTGCGCCACGACGTGAAATGGTCCGACGGCGTCCCCCTCACCGCGCGCGACGTGCTGTTTACGCTGCGCGTGATTTACGATCCTCGGGTGCCCAACAGCGCAAGTTTCGTCCTCACGGTCGACGGCCAGCGGATTAAGGCCGAAGCGCCCGACGACTACACGGTCGTGATGCGCCTGCCGCGGCTGTTCGCGCCGCTGCTTCATGCGATCGGTTTTCCGATCATCCCGGAACACGTGCTTAAGCCCGCGCTCGAAGCGGGCCGCTTCAATCGCACCTGGGGCATCGATACGCCGCCGGCGCGGCTGGTCTCGCTGGGCGCCTACACGATGCTCCGCTACGTGCCCGGCCAACAGATCGCCTTCGCCCGCTATCCATCCTACTGGATGCGCGCGGCCGGCGACGGCGAACTACCGCGCCTCCATGGCCAGACCCTGCTGATCGTGCCCGATCGCAACGCGCAATATCTGCGCTTTCGTGCCGGCATGACCGACGTTTACTCGCCGCGGCCCGAGGAGGTCTTCAGCCTGCGCGAGCAGGCCGCGGCGCTCGGTATCACGATCCAGCCGGTCGGCATCGATACCGGTTCGCTGTTCTTCGCCTTCAATCGCAATCCGCGCCATTACATTCGCCACGGCGTCACCGATCCGCGCTACCGCTGGTTCACCGATATCAACTTCATGCGTGCGCTGGCCCACGCGGTCGACAAGCCCGGGATGATCAATCTCTGTTTCCGTGGACTGGCGATTCCGGCTGTCGGCGACATCTCGCCCGAGAACAAAATCTTCTACAATCCAAATCTCAAAGACTACGACTATGATCTGCGCCTGGCCGCGCGGCTGCTCGACGAGGCTGGCTACCGGATGTTACGGCCGGGCGTGCGCGGCGATCCGGATGGCCATCCGCTGGTCTTCGATCTGACGACCTCGACTGGTGACGAATCGGTGCGGGGCGAGATGTGCGTCATCTTCAAACAGGACCTCGAGCAGTTGGGGATCACGGTGAATTATCGCCCTCTGGAATTCATCACGCTGGTCAAGCGCATCGAATCGAGCTTCGATTGGGATTGCATGCTGATGGGCTTTACCGGCGGGCTCGAGCCCAACAACGGCGCCAACTTCCTGCGCTCTTCCGGCAATCTCCACATCTGGAATCCGTCGGAACCCAAGCCCGCGACGCCGTGGGAAGCGGAAATCGACCAGTTGCTCGACCAAGGCACGCGGGTGGCGGACCCGCGCGCCCGCGCGCCCTACTATTGGCGGATTCAGCAAATCCTCCACGATCAGTTGCCGATCATCGAGACCGTCCGCCAGCGCCGCTTCGCCGCCTACCGCAATCAACTCGAAAATTATGAGCCGACGGTCTGGGGACTCTATCAGCCTGAATACATCCAGTTCCGGAACTAAAATGGTAATACTCAGTTGAGTAGTCACTCTAGACGGGCACGCGTAGACAAATGACGCGATTTTTAATCAAACGCCTCCTCCTGATGATCCCGCTGATCCTCGGGATTACCTTCATCTCGTTCTGCGCGATGTCGCTGGTGCCCGGCAACTTCCTCACCGGGCTCGCGCTCAATCCGCAAATCTCGCCGGCCGTGATCCATCAGATGGAGGCCGAGTTCGGCCTCGATCAGCCGCTGTTGATCCGCTACTTCCGCTGGCTGTGGGAGGTCGCGCATCTCAATCTCGGCGTGTCGCTCGCCTACCGCGTGGACGTAACCGGCCTGATCGCTTCGCGCGCGCTTAACACGGTCATCCTGGCGCTGGCGAGCATGCTGTTCTCGTGGGCGCTCGCGATTCCGATCGGCATCATCGTCGCGATGCGCCAGAACTCGATCCTCGATCGCACGCTGTCTTTTTTCAGCTTCCTCGGCATGTCGGTGCCGGCCTTCTTCCTGGCTTTTCTCGGGATGGATTTCGCGCTGCGCACCGGATGGTTCCCGGTCGGCGGCAGTTTCTCGCCCGATTACGCGAGTCTCGACGTCTGGAGCAGGCTCGCCGATCGCGTCAACCATCTGCTCCTGCCGGCCGCGGTGCTGGGCCTGGCCGGGATGGCGTCTCTTATGAGACTGATGCGCTCGCAGATCCTCGAAATCAAAGATGCGGAATTTGTCCGCACGGCGCGCGCCAAGGGCCTGCCCGAGTCGCGCGTAATCTACAAGCACGTGTTGCGCAACGCGCTCAATCCCTTCGTCACGATGGCCGGGTACGCGCTCGCCGACCTGCTGAGCGGCGCCGCGCTGGTCGAAGCGGTGATGAATCTGCAAGGGCTGGGATTGCTGTTGCTCAACGCCGTGCGCTCGCTCGATGTGCCGCTCGTGATGGGCTCGGTGCTGATGGGCACCGTCCTGTTGCTGCTGGGTAATCTGATCGCTGACCTCGCGCTGGTGGCGGTCGATCCGCGGGTCGATTTCGCCACGCTGGCGTCGCAATGAGTGCGCTGCCCAAGCCGCTCACGCTCGACCTGGTCGTGCCGCGCGCGGGACTCCTCGCCGGACTCGGCGAGGAATGGCGGGTGGCGCGATGGCCCGCGCGGCTCTCAGTCATCTGCCTGCTGATCTTCTATCTCTTCGCCGTGGCTTCGCCCCCGATCGCGCCCTACGATCCGGCCTACCAGTACCGCAATCTGCCCGATTGTCCGCCGATGGGGCTGCACCTGAGCCGCGGCGCGGACCGCGCTCAAGGCTGGCTCTTCGCCTACCCGCTGCAAATGGTCGATCCACTGGCGCGGCGCTTCGCCGAGGATCGCACGCGCAAAACTTTCATTCGCTTTTTCTATCGAGGTCACCTCTTTACCACGGTTGACGCCTCGATGCCGTTTTTTTTGCTCGGCAGCGAAGGGCTCGGCCGCGACCTTTTTTCGCGCATCGTTTATGGCGCCCGTGTCAGCATGAGTATCGGGCTGGTCGGCGTTCTGATCAGCTTCTCGCTGGGGATTT
>JBOHWF010000139.1:0-3801 GCA_050736455.1 Binataceae bacterium (SeqCode)
ACCCTGGACCGCTACCCGCAGATTCGCTCGATGATGGGCGGGACGCTGGACGATAAGACCAAAATTAATCCACGCTTCAGCACTTGGTCTTCCGCCGGACAACCGTGGATTACGATGCCAGAAGCCGTGGTGTGCTTTGAGGACTATCCGGAAGGCACCTTTGGCGGGTAGCACCGGCTTTACTCGAGATCACTTCACGCGAGATAACACCCCCGCCTTCACCTGTTCTCGCGAGACCTGACAGCGACGCCCTTGACAGCGAGCGCCCCGGATTGCTCCAACATCCATGCGAGCCCGACGCGGAAACGGGCATCGCGAGGGGAGTATTAACCAATGGCCACACTACGCGGTGAAGAGATAATCGCGCGCAGCTTTCAGCGCGAGGGCGTCGATACCATCTTCTTCATGATGGGCGGACCGACCGGCGGCACCGCCGCCGCCTGCCTCGACCTCGGCATGCAGGGCATCTACGTCCGTCACGAGCAGGCCGCCGCGATGATGGCCCACGCCTACGCGCGCGTCACCGGCAAGCCGGGCATCTGTATCGCGCCGATGGGCCCCGGGGTCGCGAACCTGGTCACCGGTCTCGCCAACGCCTGGGCCGACGCCTCGCCGATTATCGCGATCGGCGGCTCCGCGCCGATGCGGGGCTGGACGCTCGACACCTTCCAGGAGATGGATCAGGTGCCGATGATGAAGCCGATCGTCAAAAATGCTTTTCGCGTCGACCTCGGCTATCGCATCCCCGAGTACATCAGTATCGCTTTCCGCGAAGCGCTCGATGGCAAGCGCGGCCCGATCTATCTCGACCTGCCGGGTGACATCCTCTCCGGCAAAGTCGATGACGACAAAATCAACTGGGTCGAGGGCAACTATCGCACCGACGCGCGGCCGGCCGGCGATCCCGCGCTGATCAAAAAAGCCATCGAGCTGCTGGCGGGTGCGCGCAAGCCATTGATCGTTACCGGCAGCGGCGTGCTCTGGTCGGACGCCGAAGCGGAGCTGAAAGCTTTCGTTGACGCCACCGGCATCCCGTTCTTCACCACGCCGCAAGGCCGCGGCGTCGTCGCCGAGGACCATCCGCGATCTTTCCCGGCGGCGCGCTCGACCGCTTTTCGCGAGGCCGACGCCGTACTCGTGATTGGCGCGCGGGCCAACTCGATGCTTTCGTTCCTGCGCCCTCCGCGGTTCTCGCCAGAGGCCAAATTCATCAACGTCAATGTTGATGGCCGCGAGATCGGTCACAACCGCGCCGCCGATATCGGCATCATCGGCGACGCCAAGCTCGTGCTGCGGCAACTCAAGGACGCCGCCGCGGGCCGCTTCAACGCCAAAGAGGAAAGCGTTTGGGTCGCGCAACTCGCCGCCAAGCATCGGACGAATCAGGAGCGCAACGCGCCGCTGATGCATTCGGACAAAACCCCCATTCATCCGCTGCGCCTGTGCAACGAGGTCAAGGACGTCATCACCCGCGACACCATCCTGGTCGTTGACGGCCACGAGATTCTCAACTTCGCGCGCCAGTCGATTCCGATCTTCAACGCGCGATGCAGCCTCAATGCCGGGCCGCATGGCTGCATGGGCGTCGGCATCCCCTTCGGCATCGGCGCGAAAGTCGCCGCGCCCGACAAGCCGGTGGTGGTGCTGAGCGGCGACGGCGCCTTTGGCTGGAACGGGATGGAGATGGACACCGCGATTCGCCACCACCTCAATATCGTGGTCGTGCTCTCGAATAACGCCGGCTTCACCTCGCGCAAGACCGGCGGCACGGTCGGGCGCGACCTCGGCTATCAGCGCTATGACAAAATGGTCGAAGCGCTCGGCGGCTACGGCGAGTTCGTCGAGCAGCCGGGCGAGATCCGGCCGGCGATCGAGCGCGCGATGAAATCCGGTAAGCCGGCGCTGGTCAACGTCTGCACCGATCCGGACGCACAGGCGACCACCGACATGGGCTTCGCCGGGTATTGAGAGCGCAGTCTCGCCTGTAACGGCTTCCGGTCACCCTCGTTCCCCTCTCCTAAAGTCGGAGAGGGGAACGAGGTCTGTGAGCGCGGACGGGAGCGTGTGCGCCGCAGCTTCGACATTGCTCCTGTAACCGTTGTTCGGAATCGGCGAAAAGTTCTTGTCCTTGCCGCCCCTGATGGCTTATTTTGAGCCACATGAAACTCACACAAGTCTTGTCGGCAGTGGTCGGCGCTCTCGTCCTCTGCGCCTTATGGGCGCTTCCGTCGTATGCCCAGGAGGTCCAATCCGGAGCTGAGGTCATCTACGAGACCAACCATGACACCTCGCCCGCACTCGCGGACCTCGCAACGGCCGCGGCGGAGCAACCCGAGCAACCGGCCGAGTCTGCAATCATCCTACCGGTGCGCAGAACATCCACAACGGAAACTGCCGCCGGCGCCGCGGTCAGCGAAGTCGACGCCGTCGTACAGCAGCTGAGCGGACCCCGGGTCTCCGCCACGATCGGCCTCAATTTTGACGGCCTTACGAACCTCGATCGCGCCGTGCCGCCTGACACGAATGCCTCGGTGGGCGCCACCCAGGTCGTCGAGACGGTGAATCTTCATTACCAAGTCTTCAACAAGACCACTGGAGCATCGGTCTTGGGACCATTGGCGATCAGCGGCATATGGTCGGGCTTCAACGGGACGCTGTGCGGCAAAACGAGCTTCAGCTACAGCGACCCGGTGGTGCTCTATGACAAGGCGGCCGCTCGTTGGGTGATTTCCATCCTTGCATTCAATAACCGCTTCACCTCCAGCTCAGAGTGCTACGCGGTCTCCACTACTTCGGACGCGACGGGCTCATACAACCGCTACGAGGTACCGTTCGGATCGAATCTACCCGACTATCCCAAGTTTGCCGTCTGGCCCGACGCCTACTACGCCACCTTCAACATTTTCCCGAGCGGCGGCGCTTTTGCGGGAGCAGAAGTCTGTGCGCTCAACCGCGCCGCGATGCTGGCGGGGTCGGCGATGACTGCCGAGTGCTTTCAGCGCACCACTGCTGACGCGTCGTTCCTGCCCGCGGACGCGGACGGCGCCACTGCACCGGCGGCCGGCGAGCCGGATTTCTACGTCGAATTGAGCAGTCAATCCAGGAGTCTGCTGAACCTGTTCAAGTTTCATTCTGATTTTATCACACCCGCGCTCGCGACCTTCACCGGACCGACTACCATCGCGGTTGCGGCCTATACGCAGGCCTGCGGCGCGGGCGGCACCTGCATCCCGCAGCCAGGCACCAGGCAGAAGCTCGATTCGCTCGGCGACCGCCTGATGCACCGCCTGGCGTGGCGCAATTTGAACGGCGTCGAGCATCTCGTGGTAACGCACTCCGTCAAGCCGGGTGGTTCCGCCGCGGCTGGCGCCCGCTGGTATGACATCGTCAACCCGGCGACGGCGCCGACGATTTCTCAGCAAGGTACCGTCATCGATGGCGTCAGATCATTGTGGATGGGCAGCATCGCGATGGATAAAGCCGGTGACTTCGCCCTCGGTTTCAGCCGCTCGAGTAGTTCAATCCGGCCCGGTATTGCCTTCACCGGGCGCGTGCCAACGGATCCGATCAACACGATGGAGGCGCTCAAAATTATCACGGCAGGAACCGCCTCGCAGACCAGCAATCGCTGGGGCGACTACACCAGTATGAGTATCGATCCGGCTGACGATTGCACCTTCTGGTACGCCAACGAATATCTCACCGCGACCGGCACCAATTGGCATACTCGGCTGGCCAGCCTGAAGTTTCCGGGTTGCCATTAGTTCGCTGCGCGACTCCCAATCCTTAGCGGCCCGGCCC
>JBOHWF010000140.1:0-6491 GCA_050736455.1 Binataceae bacterium (SeqCode)
GGCTTAAGCAGCTTCATAAGGCCCGACTCGATAAGCGCCTGCATCACCGAGTCATCGGCCTTGCGATTTCGTTCCGCCTCGTCAGCCGTGCGCTCGGCTTGAGCACCCACTGCGTGTGCTTGGTCGAGCAGATAGCTTAAAGGCGGCGCTGCGGTGTGCTGCATTGTTGCCTCCGGTTTACCAGACAGTTGTGTCTGAGCGCTTGCGGTGCATCAAGCCCCGGTTGCCACGACGCTTCTCGCGCTGCAGCGCGGAGTTTATTTGTCGGCTTCGGCGTGCCGCCAGTTGTTGTTGCTGCTGTGATCGCCGCGCAGCCAGCGTTCGAGGTCGGCGTCAACCGCGCCGCGCCGTTCGGCCGCGATCGTTTCAGCCTTTGGATGATCAACCGTGAACTCGAGATTGAGGCCATCCGGATCCGTCACGTACATCGAGCGGCAATAGCCATGCTCGATGACAAAGTTTTCGCATCCGGCTTGCGTTAGCCGCTCCGCGATCGCGGCCTGAGTCTCGGCGGTCGTCTTGAGGGCGATGTGGACGAAGGGAGTCGCGCGAAACTGCGGGCCGAAGCGCTCGTAGTCGGCGTCGCTCTCGAATTGAAAGAAGGCGAGCGCGCCGCCGTCGGCAAGCTCATAGAAAGTGTGGCAATAGACCCGCATCCCGCCGAAAACCTCGTCGCGCTCGGTCCAGCAAGCGGTCAGCGGCAGCCCGATGAGGTCCTCGTAAAAGCGGCGCGTCACGCGTTGATCGCGGACGACGTAGGCGTTGTGATGGAGCCGCAGGGGTATATTCGATTGCTGGCTTTGCCCGTTTTTCATTTTTTTCCTCTCTCACTTTCCGTTTTTTTCGCCCGCCCGCGCGCCTCGATCATATAAATGCGGTGCCCAAATCTTCGCCCACCAGCATCCTGCCATAAAGCTCGAGATTGTTGCCGGCGTCGAGAATCCCGTGATTGCACAACGTTTCCATGTCACGAAAATAGCGCTGGAGCGGGACGTGATCGTAATGCGCGGTGCCGCCCGCCGCGGCCATCAGGATTTCGACGCTCTCGCGGCCCAGCCGGGTCACGTAGCCGACATGGGCGCGCACGCGCACCCGATCCTCTCGCGGGAGGGCTTCATTTTTGATCACATGATGCTGAAGACGGCTGATCATCTGGTAAGTCAGCGCCAGCGCTGCGTCGATCTTCGTCTGAGCTTCGGCTACGGCGAGCTGGATTCGCGGCGTTTGCGCCGCCGGCTGCGTCGGCAACTCAAACGCGGCTTTCCGCTCGGGCAGCCGTTCGAGGAAGGCCGCCATCGCCCCTTCGGCGATTCCTATCAGCGTGCCGGTGCTATCTGCCATGAGGAAGGGCATCGGCGGATAACGGTATAAAAGCTCGCTGTGCAGCATATTAGGCGGGCTTTGACCGGCCAGAAACGGGAACAGCGGCATGACCCGATACTCCGGCACAAAGAGGTCTCGCGCGACGACGCTGTGGCTGCCCGTCCCGCGCATCCCGGTCGTCCGCCAATCGTCCTGAATCTGCAGATCGCGCATCGGCACCAGGATCGCGCAAGGGGTGGAAGCGCCGTCAGGCTCCCGACGGACCGATGCGATCATGTCCCAGGTCGCGTGCAAACATCCGGTGTTGAAGGGCCACGTACCGTTAAGGAGATACCCTCCGCCGGCCGCGACCATCGAGCCACCCGGCTTGACGGTTCCGGCGACGCGGGAATCGGGACCGGTGAAGACCTCGCGCAGGGCTTCGTCCGGAAATTTCGCGGCGATCCAGGTCGTGACGCAGAAGAGCGCGACGACCCACGAGGTCGAGCCGCAACCGCGGCCAAGCATCCGCGTGACTTCGAATTGAATCGGCAAATCGGCTTCGAGTCCGCCGAAGCGCCTGGGGACGCTCAGCCGCAGCAGCCCGGCGCTTTGCAGCGCCGCGACCGTCTGGTCCGGGAGACGACGATTTTGATCGGCGGCGGCCGCGGTGCGCCGCAGCATCGGGATAAGATCCCGCGCGCCGGCTATCAAGCGATCGTGTTGGTCACGGTCAATTGGGCGGATTGGCGCGGCCATGTAATCCTCCGACGCAGGTTGACTCTATCCTTAACGCAGCTCCAGGGGGCGGGCGAGTCCGCGAGCCGCGGCCAGAGTCAAGATTCGCCTGCTCGGCCCTTCGTTCTGAACGCAACTCGCGGACTCGTTTGCTCGGCTCGCAGGCTCGCCTAGCGTGGCGCTCCACCTAGTGTTAATCCCGCCGCTTGGCGCCCTGCAAGATGTCGAACTTGCCGCGCTTGCGCTCGCGCCGGAGCAGGACCCAGACCGCTCCCGCACCGCCGTCGTAGGCGCGTGCGGTAGTGAAGGCCAGCACATAGCCGCCGATCGTCCCGTGCGAGAGCCATTGGGCGACCGCGTGCTTGAGAATCGGCTGGCCGCCCGGAGAGCGCAGCCCGCGACCGTGGACTACCAGCACGGTGCGTCGCCCTTTGCGCACAGATTCGATGATGAAATCCGTGAGCGCGGCCTTGGCTTCGGGCTGGACCAGCCCGTGCAGGTCGAGGTGTCCCTGGGTCGCGAACTCTCCCCGTCGTAGCTGCGAAACGACGCGCGGATCGAGGCCCAGTCGCGCCCCCTCGACGTATTCATCGGTCTCGGTCAGCTCGAAGGGCGCCTGTCCCGAGACCAGGTCGGAGAGTTGGGCGAGAACCTCGGCGTCTTCGCTGACGACGGCTCGAGTGACGCGCGGCTCAATCGCGATCCTGCCGCCGGCCGCGCCGTCAAGCGGACGGACTCCCGCCAGTGCCTGCGCCAGCAGCGCCGCGTCGTCGAGGGTGGGCGTCGCCGGCACGGTCGGTGCAGCGACTGGCTTCACGGTCGGCGGCGGCAGCGCCCTCGCTGGCCGTCCCTTGAGCAGCTTCTTGAGATCTTTGAAGGGCGACTCGAAGACGGGTTTGGGCTCGGCGGGCTTCGGCGCTTCGCGGACATCCGGTTTGCGTTTTCTGCCCATGATAAATCATAGCTGGCCAAGCCGGACGATTCAGGCCGGATCTTCGGGTGGAGTGGAGAAGCGATGGCGGGCTGGCTGCCAGCGAGCGCGTCGGCGGACGCGAAGTTACTGCTAACGACCCGCGCGCTGCGCGGTTTCGCCGACGGCGCGGTCAGCGTCATCCTGCCGAGTTATCTGACGGCGATCGGCTTCGACTCGTTCCAGATTGGCGCGATTGTCTTCGGCACGCTGCTGGGGTCGGCGATGCTAACCCTATGGGTCGGCCTCGCCGGCAGCCGGCTCGCACCGCGGCGCGTGCTGATCGCCGCGAGCGTCCTGATGCTTTTGACCGGGATCGGCTTTTGCGCAGCCGCCGGCTTCTGGCCGCTGTTTGCGGTCGCCGTCGTGGGGACGCTCAATCCGTCGGCGGGCGACGTGAGTCTCTTTCTGCCGGCCGAGCAGACCGCGCTGGCCGAGTCTGTCGCAGATCGCGATCTGACGGCGATGTTCGGCCTCTACAACGTCGCGGGCGCGCTGGCCGGGGCGATCGGCGCGCTGGCGAGCGGAATCCCGGCGACGGTCGCGGCGCGCGCGGGATCAAGTCCTGCGGCGGCGGAACGCGCAGCCTTCCTCGGCTATTCGATAGTCGCGATTGTGGCGGGCGGAGTTTACACGAAGCTGCGACGGCCGGCAGTCGTGCCGCGAGCACCGGGTCCAGTCGCGCCCCTCGAAAAGTCGCGCCGCACGGTGATCAAATTGTCGGCGCTCTTCAGCCTCGACGCCTTTGGCGGAGGCTTCGTCGTCCAGTCGCTGCTGGCGCTCTGGCTGTTTCGCCGCTTCAATCTCAACCTCGGGGCGGCCGGCGCTTTCTTTTTCGTCGCGGGCCTGCTCGGCGCGCTCTCGCAGCTCCTTTCCGCCGTGATCGCCGATCGTATCGGGCGAATCCGCACGATGGCCTACACGCATATCCCGGCGAATGCGCTGCTGATCGTCGCGGCGCTGATGCCCGGCCCGAAGTCGGCGATCGCGTTCCTGCTGGCGCGAGCGGCGCTCTCGTCGATGGATGTGCCGGCGCGGCAATCCTATGTGATGGCGATCGTCGCGCCGGAAGAACGTGCAGCCGCGGCCAGCGTCACCAATGTCCCGCGCAGCCTCGCCAGCGCCTTTGCGCCCTTGCCGTCGGGCGCGCTGCTCGAGGCGTCAAATTTCGGCTGGCCGCTGGTCTTTGCCGGCGGGCTCAAAATTATCTACGACCTGCTTTTGCTCGCGCAATTCCGGAAATTGCGCCCGGCGGATGAGGTTTTGCCGGGCTGACACGCGCCAAATCGTCCACTCCCTTACTCCGCCAGTGCGATTGCGTTACTGTTTCAAGCAGCAGGTCCTGCGCCGGCGGCGCAAGGGAGTATTTTCGATGGCCCTCGAACGGGACAAACATGTCGCTGAACGGGCGTTGCTCACGATGGACGAGGTTGAGCTACTCGACCTCTACCGCCGGATGGTGCTGATTCGCCGTTTCGAAGAGAAGACCGCGGAGATGTACTCGCGCGGCAAGATCACCGGCTTTTGCCATCTCTACGCCGGCGAGGAGGCGGTGGCGGTCGGCGCGATCGCCGCGCTTAACAGCAAGGACTACGTGGTCTCGACCTATCGCGAGCACGGCCATTGCCTCGCCAAGGGAGCGCCGCCGCGCGCGGTGATGGCTGAACTGTTCGGCAAGGCGACCGGGCTCTCGCGCGGCCACGGCGGCTCAATGCATCTGTTCGATCCGAATCTGCGCTTCATGGGCGGTTACGCGATCGTGGGCGGCGGCCTGCCGATCGCGACCGGGCTCGGCCTGTCGGTCAAGTACCGTGAGGAACCCGACGTCGTCTGCTGCTTTTTCGGCGACGGCGCGCTGCCCCAGGGAGCGTTTCACGAAAGCCTGAACCTGGCCTCGCTCTGGAAGCTGCCGGTGGTCTTCGTCTGCGAGAACAATTTCTACGGGATGGGCACGATGGTGCAGAACGCCATCTGCCAGGAAGAGCTCTACCGCTTCGCCGAGCCTTACAAGATGCCCGGCGTACGGGTTGACGGGATGAACGTGCTCGAGGTCTACGGCGCGGTGACCGAAGCCGCGGCCCGCGCGCGCGAAGGCGACGGGCCGTCGCTGATCGAGGCGGTGACCTATCGCTTTCGCGGCCACTCGATGTCGGATCCGGCCGAGTACCGCTCGCGGCGCGAGGAACGCATCTGGCAGGAGCGCGATCCGATCAAAAATCTCCGGCGCAAGCTGACTCTCGATCAGCGCGTGAGCGAGGCCAAACTGGAAGAGGCCGAGCGCGAAGTGACGGCGACTATCGAGGATGCGGTGAAGTTTGCCGAGGAGAGTCCCGAGCCGGGTCTCGAGACGCTCGGGAAATACGTTTACGTCGAAGAAAACCGGGATGCCTAGACGGAAGGCGACAGATTAGGATGGCGCAGATTACTTATCGCGAGGCCTTGAATCAGGCTCTGCGCGAGGAGATGGATCGCGACGGCCGGGTCTTTATCATGGGCGAAGAGGTCGGCTACTTCGGTGGCGCGTTCAAGGTCACCGACGGCCTGCTCGCGGTCTACGGCGAGGGTCGGGTGCGCGACACGCCTATATCAGAACTGACAATTGTCGGGGCCGGAGTCGGCGCGGCGATGGGCGGGCTGAAACCGGTGGTCGAGCTGATGACGATCAATTTCGCCTTGCTCGCGATTGATCAAATCATCAACAGCGCCGCAAAAATTCACTATATGTTCGGCGGTCACGCCAAGGTCCCGATGGTGATTCGGGCGCCGCAGGGCGCAGGACATCAACTCGGCGCGCAGCACAGCCAGAGTCTCGAAGCCTATTTCCTGCACTGTCCGGGGCTGCGGGTCGTCATCCCGGCGACGCCCGCCGACGCCAAGGGCTTGCTGAAATCCTGTATCCGGCAGGACGATCCGGTGGTCTTCCTCGAACACGAATCGCTCTACGGGGTGAAGGGCGAGGTGCCGGACGGCGATCATCTGGTGCCGCTCGGGCAGGCCCGGCTCGCGCGCGAAGGCAAGGACGTCACCTTGATTTCGTATTCGAAGTGCGTGTACGACACGATGGCCGCGGCCGAAGCGCTCGAAAATGAAGGAATTGACGCGGAAGTGATCGATCTGCGCACGCTCAATCCATTCGACCTCAGCACGGTCCTCCAGTCGGTGAAAAAAACCGGCAAGGCGATTATCGTCTATGAGGGCTGGCGCACCGGCGGCGCCGGGGCGGAGATCGCCGCGCAAATTTACGAGGCCGCTTTTGACAGCCTGGACGCGCCGATCGAGCGAGTCGCCACGCTCGACACGCCGATCCCCTACAACGCGCGGCTCGAACACGCGGCGCTGCCGAGCGCCGCCGACATCGTCAAGGCCGCCGAGCGCCTGGTCTGAACACCAGGCGGAGCGCCACGCTAGGCGAGCCTGCGAGCCGAGCAAACGAGTCCGCGAGTTGCGTTCAGAACGAAGAGCCGAGCAGGCGAGTCTTGAC
>JBOHWF010000141.1:0-6318 GCA_050736455.1 Binataceae bacterium (SeqCode)
GCGCAAGCGCCACCTGGCGGCGCGCCTGACGCGGCCGCCGCGGGACGCCGACGTGGTCATCACGCGCCCGGCCCGCGGTCGCGAGCACAGGCGGCCGGCGGCGCTCGCCGGGCTGAATCCAATCCGCCGACTCGAGGAAAGCCTGTGGCAGGCGGGACTCCAGCTGCGGCTCGCGGAGTTGCTGTTCATCATGGCGGCGCTGTTCGTCGGCGCGCTGGCGCTCGCGCTGACGCTGGGGCGCGACTTGCCGGTTGCGATGCTGGCGGCGGCGGCGGTCGGGCTCGCGCCGATCGGCTTCGTGCGCTGGCGGCGTGCGCGCCGCACGCGCGCCTTTCTGCTGCAGTTGCCGTTCGCGCTCGATCTGATCAAGTCGTCGCTCGAAGCCGGCCATTCGCTCAATCGCGGCCTGCAAGTAATGGTCGCGGAGTTCGCCGATCCGCTGCGCGGCGAGTTCCGCACCGCGCTCGAACAGACGCGCATCGGCCTGCCGATTGCGCGCGCGCTCGAAGAAATGCTGCGGCGAGTGCCCGAGGCTGATCTGCGCTTGCTGGTGATCGCCGTGAAGATCAACCACGAGGCGGGCGCGAGCCTCGCGCGGATCGTCGGCCGGCTCGCCGAAGTGGTGCGGATGCGCCAGCGGGTGCGTCTGCAGATTCGGGCGCTGACCGCACAGTCGCGGCTCGGCGGCTATATCGTCGGGGCGCTGCCGATAATCGTGCTCGGGCTTTTCAGCCTGATTCAACCGGCCTATGCGGAGTCGCTGTTCACGGATCCGGCCGGGGTCAGAATCCTCAAACTGGCGCTGGCGATGGAGGCCCTGGCGGTGCTGACGATCCGCCAGATGCTCAAGCTCAAAGACTGAGGGGGAGCGCATCGATGACGCCGTTTGACGCGAGCCTCGCGGTTTTTTGCACGCTCGGAATCGCCGCACTGGGGATTCACTTGAGCCTTTATGGGAGCCATCGGCTGCTCGAAGAACGGCTGGCCGATCTGGCGGTCAAAATCCGCGCGGCTGACGGCGCGCTCGAGGACAGCGCCGCGAGCGACGCCAATTTCGGGCGAACGATTTTCCGTTGGGCGGTGGCGCGAATTCCGGCGCCGAGTGCAGCGACGCCCGCCGGCGAACGGCTGCTGCAGACGCTGGTGCATGCGGGTTATGCCGGCGCGAACGTCGCACGCGACTTTCGCGCCCTGCGCCTTCTCGGCGTGGCGGGCCTGGGTGCGAGCGCCGTCGTCGGCGCGCTGGTGCAGGGCGGCGGCGCTGAACGGATCATGCTCGCGGGGGCGGCCGGCGCAGCGCTGGGCTTCGTCGGCCCGTCGCTTTACCTCGTCCGCCGCGCACGGCGCCGCCAGGCGGCGATCGCGCGCGAGCTCGCGGATGTGCTTGACCTGCTCGTGGTCTGCGTCGAGGCCGGGCTTGGACTGTTCGACGCGATCAAGCTGGTCGGCGCCGAATGCGACCGGCAGCAGCAGGCGATCGGCCGCGAGCTGACCCTGCTCGCCGGTGAAATTTCCGCCGGCGCTTCGCTCGGCCAGGCGCTGCGCAATCTCGCGGAACGTACCGCGGTCGAAGACCTCAAGCCGCTGGCCGCGACCCTGATTCAGAGCGAGCAACTGGGCGCGTCGATCGGACCGGCGCTGCAGGCCAGCGCCGACGCTCTGCGCAGCCGGCGCCGGCTGCGCGCCGAGGAAGCGGCGCAAAAAACCACCGTCAAGATTCTCTTTCCGCTGGTCTTGTTCGTCCTGCCTGCGATGCTGATGGTAATCATCGGCCCGGCCGCTCTGCAGATCATCCACACCTTCGCGAAGTAAGCCCTTACTTTGGCCGCGGCTCGGGGTGGGTGGCCGAGTCAGCGAGGCTCAGCCGAAGACCAGACTCGCCCGCCGACTGAGCTTGGCCGCGGCCAGCGGACTCGCCCGCCCCCTGTACCCCCGGTGCTCGCTGCGCGCGGCATCCGCGCTCCGCTAGCGTGGCTGGCGCAGCATAGTGCGTGGCCGGAATTTGGACAAGGCAAACGGGTTTGCCGATACTGGTTCAGTTTGATTTTGATCTGAAGCTCGCGCGGTTTGTGACCCTCGCGCCCGGGGGCGGCTGAGTCTGCGCGGCGCGGTGTGAGAGGGCCGCGGAATCCGGGATTTCCTTCGGCAGCCTCAGGACAAGCTCTCGCGCGGCGTCAAAGGGTTTACGGCAATCGATTATCTGCGAAGCGCTGCGCTAATCCGCGCGCGGGAATGACAGCCAGAGGCCTCGAGCATAAAAGCAGTCAAACTGAACCACTACCTGGTTTGCCGATACTGGTTGAGCTTGATTTTGATTCGAAGCCCGCGGTTTGTGACCCTCGCGCCAAGCGGCGGCCGAGTCTGCGCGGCGCGGTGTGAATCGGGCTGCCGCGCGACCGGGGGCGGCTGAGTCTGCGCGGCGCGGTGTGAGAGGGTCGCGGAATCCGGGATTTCCTTCGACAGCCTCAGGACAGGCTCTCGCGCGGCGTCAAGGGTTTACGGCCATCGGTTATGTGCGAAGCAGCTTCGCTAATCCGCGCGCGGGAATGACAGCAAGAGGCCTCGAGCATAAAAACCAGTCAAACTGAACCACTGCCGACTCGCGACGGCGCGTTCGATCCCGCCCGGCTTTGCTCGACGCGGGCAACAATCCAGGACTGATGACCTCGGATTACGGTCACGCGACGGTCGTGCTACTTTTGGGCTGCGGCAAATGTTATGAGCATCTCGCAGGGGAGTGATCGGACTGCACAGATCCGCGATCTGGCGACCGCATTTACGCGCCGGCTCGATCTGGACGACCTGATTCCGTTTGCGCTTGAGCGCAGCCGCGAGATTCTGGGCGCCGACGGCGTCTCGATTCTCCTGATCGATCGCAAAAAGCACGAATTCTATTTTCCCTACGTCGCCGAGGGCGACGCGGACGCCGCGCGCCGGCTGGCCGAAGTCCGGCTGCCGATCGACCGCGGCATCGCCGGCGCCGTCCTGCAGAGCCGGCGTTCCGAATTGATCGGCGACGTGCGCGGCGATCCGCGCTTCTCTTCCGCAGCTGACGACCGCACCGGTACGACGACCGGCTCACTGCTGGCGGCGCCGCTGCTGGGCGAGGCGACCGTACTCGGCGTGATCGAGGCGGTGCGGCGCGTCGGCGCGCCGCCGTTCAGCGAGGCCGAGAAGATGCAACTCGAGTTGCTGGCCGGCAGTATCGCGGTCGCGCTCGAGAACGCCGGGCGTTTCGCGGAAGTCAAGGAAGCCGCCGCGCTGCTGCGCGCCCAGAACAGCGCCTTGCGACTCGAGCTCGCCCGCAACGATCGCTTCGCCGAGATCATCGCCGTAAGTCCGGCGATGAGCGAAGTCTTTCGGCGTACCGAGGCCGCCGCGGCCTCGGTCAAGAGCGTGCTCATCCTGGGTGAGACCGGCACCGGCAAGGAGCTGGTGGCGCGCGCGATTCATCGGAT
Organism: Binataceae bacterium (SeqCode); assembly: GCA_050736455.1. Lineage (GTDB taxonomy): Bacteria > Desulfobacterota > Binatia > Binatales > Binataceae > JAJPHI01. The sequence goes on from JBOHWF010000141.1 coordinate 3,459, forward strand.
CGGGCCGCGCGCCGAGCAGCCCTTTCTCTCGATTAACTGCGCTGCGGTGCCCGAGGGCTTGCTCGAGAGCGAGCTCTTCGGCCATCGCCGCGGCGCTTTCAGCGGCGCCTTAACCGATCAGGTCGGCCTGTTTAGAACGGCCTCGGGCGGGACGCTCTTTCTCGACGAAATCGCCGAGATGCCGGTGCAGATGCAGGCCAAATTGCTGCGCGTATTGCAAGAGGGCGAAATCAAGCCGGTCGGGGACGCGCGCTCGTACAAGGTTGACGTGCGCGTGATCTCGGCGACCAATCGCGATCTCGAAGCCGAGCTCGCCGCGCGCGCCTTCCGCCAGGACCTCTTCTACCGGCTCAACACCTTCACCATCCGGCTGCCGCCGTTGCGCGACCGCCGCGAAGACATCCCGCTGATGGCGGCGCGTTTCCTCGACGTGGCGTGTCGCGGGTTGGGCAAGCGCGTCGCCGGGTTCAGCCCCGAAGCCCTGGCGCTGCTGGAGCTCGCGGATTGGCCCGGCAATGTGCGGCAATTACAGAATGAAATCGATCAGGCGGTCGCGCTTGCGGGCGAGGGTGAGCTGCTCGGCCCGCAGCGCTTTTCGCGCGGATTGGACGCCGGGGCGACGCAGGAAACCGCCGACCATCACCGGCTCGCGGCGGACTCCGATGCCGCGGGTGCGACGAACTCCGGAGGCGCGAATTCCGAGGCCTCAAGCCAAGCCGCTTCGCTGGCGGAAGCCCGCGCGAAGTTCGAAACGCGCTTTATCGCCGGGGTTCTGGCGCGGCATCGGGGCAATGTCTCTCACGCCGCGATCGCGCTGGGGGTTTCGCGCGTCACTCTGCAAAAGAAAATGAAGGAATACTTACTTCGAGGGAATTAGCCCGACAGCGTGTGGAATCATCCCGCAATCGAAAAGAGATGCTCAGATGGCCATCACCGCGCATGAGATTCAAAACCGCATCGCCGGCATCGCGCCGATTCTCGCGGCGAACGTCCAGGCCTGTATCGAGGCGCGCCGGGTCGTCACCGCGAGTCGCGACGCGATGGTTGAGGCGGGCCTGTTCCGCATCCCGCAACCCTCGCGCGTCAGCGGCTACGAAATGCCGTTGCGCACGCTGGGCGACGCGGTCACCGCGGTCTCCGAGGCCTGTCCGGCCAGCGGCTGGGTCCTGATGGTGATGGCGGCGCATCATTTCTGTCTCGGCACGTTTCCCGAGCGGGCGCAGGACGACGTCTTCGGTGGCGGCCGCGACGGTCTGGTGGCCGGCACGCTCTCATGGCAGGGCAAGGCGGCCAAGGTCGCGGGCGGTTATCGCGTCAACGGCCGCTGGCAATTCTGCAGCGGCGTGGACAACTCGACCTGGGTGATGCTCGGATGCGCGGACGCCGAAAAGGGCGGTCCGTTTGTGCACGTGGTCGCGCCGACCGGCGAGATCGCGATCGACGATAACTGGAACGTGCTCGGGCTCGAGGGTACCGGCAGCAAAGACGTCGTCGCCGATGATCTGTTTGTGCCCGACGGCCGCGCGGTCGATTCGCGCGCGATGTTGAAGGGCGACTCGCCGCATACGCTGAATCACGCGACCAACCTCTATCGGGTATCCTCCGACTCGATGCTCTCGCTCTCGGTGGCGACCGCGACGCTCGGCTCGGCGAAATTCGCGCTGGAGAAATTTATCGAGCGCACGAAAGAACGTCGCGTGATCGTGACCGGCGCGCGCAAGGCGGAATACGTGCCGACCCAGCTCCGGCTCGCCGAGGCCGCGGCCGAAATCCGATCCGCCGACCTGCTGATCCACGAATCGCTCGACCTGCTCGGACAAGTTGCCGACTCGGGCGAGGGCGCGACCGACATGCGGTATCGCGCGCAGGTCAAATGGGATGCGGCCTACGCGATCGAGCTCTGCCGGCGCGCGGTCTCACGGCTGTTCGCGGGCTCGGGCGCGCACGCGGTTTACAACTCGAATCCGATCCAGCTCGCCTTCCGCAACGTCAACGTGGGCGCGCAGCACGCGAGCCTCGACTTCGAGACCTCAGCTGAGCTGTACGGCCGCCTGCGCCTCGGTCTGCTCACGCGCTAGGGCCACGCCTCACAAACTGGACTCGTTAGCAGAGTTAGCGTCGGGTGCTCAGGCGAGCGCGTGCGGATAGTCGGGTGTTAACGACGGCAGCTCGAGGCCGGCCTGATTGACGCGGCGCTCGAGCAGCTTCAGATAAAGCTCGGCGAGGTCGCCGTTGTCGCGCGATTTCAAGCCGTAGCGCATGCAATCGAAGGTGAATCCGCTGCCCGGTGGCCCGAAAAAATTCACCGCGCGCGGCAGCCATTCGCGCAGCGCGAGATTTACCGCGGCGGCCCCACAGCGCTCGACCGCGTCACGCAATTCGCCGGCGGCGAACAGCTCGTGCTCTTCTTCCTCGGCGAGAATGATCTCGGCGGCGCGGGCGTGGGGCGCGTAGCTCGAATCCTTGTAATTGACCCCGATCATGATGAGCCCGGTCATATCGAGGCTGACGCTGGCCATCACGAGATCGAGCTCGGTGGCGGCCTGCTCGGCGAAGCGGCGCGGCGCGGCGAAAGACGGCGCCTTGAGCGCGGTGATCATCGAGCGGTCCGAGCGCGCCTCGCTGACTCCCAGTTCCTCGAGCGCTGCATAGATCAGCCGCGCGTGCTTGCGTTCTTCGGCGAGATTTTTTTCGACCGTGGCCAGCAGCGCAGGATCGGAGATGAAATCGCGTGCGCGCGCGTAGCCCTCGGCGGTGAGCTTCTCGGCAATCGCATGCGCCGCCAGCAGTCGCGTCAGGACTTTCTGGTAGTTCGGCTCGACGCGTCCCTGATTGAGGTCCGCAGCTTCGACGCTGCCGG
>JBOHWF010000142.1:0-10783 GCA_050736455.1 Binataceae bacterium (SeqCode)
CGTCCATCGGCGCCGCCGGCGTCGAGGGCATCATCATCGAGACCCGATTTTTCAAAACCACCTGTTCTTCGGGCCGGCGCACATTGACCGGACAGCCGAAGCGCAGATTACCATTCGTCGCCCAGCCATGATGGGTCAGGTAGCGGGCTGCGCCCTCGCCGAGCACGGTCAACACGATATCGTTGATCGTACCGCCGAGCGCGGCGCGAATCGTGCGATAATCCGCAAACGGCATCTTGAGATAGGCGAGGTTGCGCTCGCCGACGGCTAGCCCGGCGTTCCATGGGGTGGCGACCGGCGGCTGCGCCATCTCGCCCATCAGTTGCCCGGCCTCGATCAGCGTTTGAGCCTGCCTCAAGACGCTCGAGGGATCGCGCACAAATTCGAGCGCCGCGCGCGTAGCGCTGTCGATGCGGTCGACGGCGAGGTCGCGCACGGCACTCACCAGTGAAGCGCTCGTGCTCGGAAACGGCGCCGGGGTCCACGGCTCACTCGGCTCCTCGGGGAGCGGCGGCTTGGGCGTGAAGTCCATCAGCCGGTTGAGCAGATCGAAGGCCGAGACGCCATCGACCAGCGCATGATGCATCGCCCAGACGACGATTGAACGCCCGGCCAGCCCCTCGAAGAGCGTCACATTCCACAGTGGCCGCGTCCGATCCATCATCCCGCCAAAATGCCGCCGCAGGATTTCCTTGATCGCGTCGGGCTCGCTGGCGCCGGGCGGCAGCTCGTGACGATGGACGTGATGCTCGAGCTTGAAGTCAGGGTCATCCTCGATCGTCGCGTGGGCCAGATTGAAGGGCGAAAAGGCCAGGCGCTGACGGAAACGCGGACTGATGTGCAGGCGCTGGCGCATGTGATTGAACAATTTGTCGAACGAGATCTCGCCTTCGAGAAAGAAGATGCTGCCGATGTGGGTGGGATTGACCGCCGATTCCCCATAGAGAAACGAGGCGTCGAGCAGGCTCAAACGCCGCGGTTCGCTGGTCGCATTATTGGCCATATCGGATCCCCTTCGATCGTTGAGTGCGCCGGCGGATGGCCGGGAGAATCACCGGGCCGATCGACGATGCGTCAGGCTAGCTCTACGGTCAAGCCCGTTCACCTCACGGATGTCTCAACCGCGACAAAAAGGCGCGATTTCGTCTATCTTACTCCCTTGGGAGCATCGATATGACGGCGGGCGCTCGCATCCAACTGCGCCGATGGCGCGCCGACGACCTCGAGGCGCTGGTCCGCTATGCGAACAATCGCAACGTCTCGCGCAATATCCGCGACCGCTTTCCCTATCCCTATACGAGAACCGATGCGGAGGCTTGGATTACGTTGTGCGATCAGCAGGGCGAGCCGGTGCTCAACTTCGCGATCGATCTCGACGGCGAGGCGATCGGCGGGATTGGTTTCGAACGGTTTACCGACGTCCATCGGCTGACCGTGGAAATCGGCTATTGGCTTGGCGAGCCGTTCTGGGGGCGTGGCATCGCCACCGCGGCGCTGATGCGGGCGACGATATACGGATTCGAGACACTCGGCGTCGAGCGGATCGAAGCAGGGGTCTTTGACGGCAATTCAGCCTCGGCGCGGGTCCTGGAAAAGGCCGGTTACACCTTTGAGGGACGCCTGCGGCGCAGCGTCTTTAAGGATGGCCACATCCTCGATTCGCTGCTGTATTCCCGAATCAAATGACTCCGCGCATCCTCCGCATCTGTGTGAACGAATACCGTCGGCAGAATTGATCGTGTAAAAGGCATAGACTGTGGGCCATGACTACCACGGTGAATCTCGATGAGGAGTATCGCGCGGTTCGGGCCTCGCTGGCGCGCGCGGGACTCGACATGACCGGCAGCATCGATGCGCTTTATCGCGACTGGCGGCGCTGGCGGGATAAATCGCAAGCGCGCCGTTCAGCCGATCACGCGGCCGCCCGCGTCGCAGATCAATGGTGGGCGCGGCATCTGGAGCAATTCCGCGCCTTGATCGACGCACCGCATGTCGCGGCGCGCGCCGAGCGAGTACGTAAGGATCAGGCCTAAAGATTGGCGAAGCGCAGGGGCTCTAGCATCGTCGGCGGAAAAGGGCTACGATTGTTTTGTAACTGCTCGGATCGTTCCTTTCATCTAGACTCGGGAATCAGCCCGGGTTTTCTGTTCGAGAGCTTCCCGGCACCAAAATCACGGAGGGCAAATGCCCAGCAAATTGTACGTAGGCAATCTGGCCTACTCGGTATCCAACAGCGACTTGGAAAGCTTGTTTTCGCAGGCCGGCCAGGTGCAAAGCGCCACGGTCATCATGGACAAGTTTTCCGGCCAATCGAAAGGCTTCGGGTTTGTCGAGATGGCGAATTCTGACGAGGCCTCCAAGGCGATCGCGCAGTTCAACGATTCCGAGCTCAAGGGCCGGAATATCAAGGTGAACGAGGCCAAGCCGCGCGAATCGAGCTTCGGCGGCAATCGCAACGGTGGCGGCGGCGGCGGCGATCGCGGCCGCAATCGCTGGTAGCCCGAGACCGAGAGCTTGGGGCGGGCTTCGCGGCCCGCCCCTCTCCATCCCAGAAGCTCAACAATCCAAGCGATCTCAATCAATTCAAGCAAGGACCACGATTTGGAAAAACGCCGCCGAGAACAGACGCGCAAGCAAAAGCAGCAGGACAAGCAGCAACGCCGTCTGAAGCGTGACGCCGAACGCCAGACCAATCCCGGGATGGCGCACGACGCCGATCTCGCCGGGATAGTCCCCGGGCCGCAGCCCGATCAGATTATCCCTGATTCGCCGCCCGACTCCTCCGACGACTAGCAGCTATTCCGGCCAATTTGTGGCAAGATTTCTCCCGCATCCTGCCACGGATGCGGGGGGCAGCCGCGGATGGCTCAGGAACTCAAGACCAAGGCGCTGGATCTGGCGCTCAGCCAGATCGAAAAGCAGTTCGGCAAAGGCTCGATCATGAAGCTCGGCGAGCAAGCGATCGTCGACATCGCGGTGATTTCCACCGGCTCGCTCGGGCTCGATATCGCGCTCGGCGTCGGCGGGCTGCCGCGCGGCCGCGTCGTTGAAATTTACGGGCCGGAATCGTCGGGCAAGACCACGCTCGCGCTCGAGTGTATTGCCGAGGCGCAAAAGCTCGGCGGCATTGGCGCGTTTATCGATGCGGAACACGCGCTCGACGCGAGTTACGCGCGCAAGCTCGGCGTCAACGTCGAGGATCTGCTGATCTCGCAGCCCGACAACGGCGAACAGGCCCTCGAAATCACCGAGACGCTGGTGCAGTCGGGCGCGGTGGACATCCTCGTGATCGATTCGGTCGCAGCGCTGGTGCCGCGCGCCGAGATCGAAGGCGAGATGGGCGAGCCGCAGATGGGCTTGCAGGCGCGGCTGATGTCGCAGGCCTTGCGCAAGCTCACCTCGATCATCTCGCGCTCGCGCACGATCGTAATTTTTATCAACCAGATTCGGATGAAGATTGGCGTGATGTTCGGGAATCCGGAGACCACCACCGGCGGCAATGCGCTGAAATTCTACTCCTCGGTGCGCATCGATATCCGCCGCATCGGCACGATCAAGAGCGCCAACGAAGTCGTCGGCTCGCGCACCAAGGTGAAGGTGGTCAAGAACAAGGTCGCGCCGCCCTTCCGCGAGGCCGAATTCGATATTCTCTACGGCACCGGCATCTCGAAAGAGGGTGAGCTGGTGGACTTGGCCGCGGAACACAATATCGTCGAAAAACTTGGCGCCTGGTACTCCTACGGCGGCGAGCGGATCGGCCAGGGACGCGAGAATGCCCGCGACCTGCTCAAGGCCAACCCCAAAATCGCCGACGAAATCGAAGCCAAGGTGCGCGACAAGCTCAAGGCCAAAGTCGTCGCCGCAGCGCCGCTGCCAGAGGACGGCGCAGCGCCCGAGGACGAACCGGCCGCGACGCCAAAACGCCGCAACTGAGCAAGAACGGGACTGAATCGATCTTCTTTCTCGGGAAATTACCATATACATGAGTTCCCTGAGCTTTAAATCCAAACTCTCGCCATCATCGGTGAGCGGCGATCTGTTTCCATCGACGCAGACCGCCCCTGAAGCGGCTGAATATTCGCCCTCAAAACAAGTCGAGCGTCTCGCCAGACTCGATGTTGATACTGCACTTCGAGCACGGGTGCTGCCCTTTTGTCGCTTAAAGCCAGGCGAGGTTTGGAGTGATGAAGTCGGCGGGCACAGAGTCGGAGTTATCGATGCCTGCAACTCTGCTGCGGTGGATGCTCTCGTTTCAGCAGTACCAATTGACCTTGCAGTTAACGACCCGCCATACAACATCCGCCTTGCGAACAAATCCACGCACGCACTTTTCGAAATCGACGAGAGCGATTTTGACAAGTTCAGTGCCGCCTGGATCGCTAACTGTATCCCACAGTTGGCCCCGGACTCGAGTTTCTACTGCTGGCTTGGGGCTAATTACAAACGAGGATTCCATCCCATCCCCGAAATTATCGTGCTTCTAAGGTCGCATACAGAGCTGACCTCCCGAAATTGGATAACTGTCAGAAACCAGCGTGGCTATGGGACCCAAAACAACTGGATGTGGGTCAGGCAGGAGCTTTTATATTACACAAAAGGACGCCCTTTTTTCGATGTCGGAGCCGAATACACAGACATTCCTAAAGTTCTGCGCGGCTACTACAAAAAAGTGAACGGGCAGGTCACTGAGAATCTTGAACGGAGCAAATCCGAAAATATTCGCGCTGGAAACGTTTGGATCGACATCCAACAGGTTTTTTATAGGCTCGAAGAAAACGTTCCGGGTTGCTATGCCCAAAAGCCGTTAAAGTCGATTGAGCGCATTCTTAGCGCTAGCTCAAAGATGGGAGACACGGTTCTCGACCTTTTCGCGCATTCCGGAACGACACTGCTTGCCGGGGAGCGATTAGGGCGGCGCGTCATTACGTGCGATATTGACCCCGTATACGCCGAAATATCTATCCGGCGCTTAGAGCGCTATCGTTCAACAAGTAAAACCGGCTGGCAGTGGAACAGTCCATTCCCGGAACTAGATTACGATTCGAGCAATGCGAGGAAGTCTTCGTAGGATATTGTTTTATAGTGGAAGTGGCTTAAATGAATCTCAAGGGTCTTATTGTTTATATGAAACTGACCTTCGCCCTTGTTCCCTTTATGCTGCTTGTCGGAAAACTTTATATTGATAAATCCTTCTGACGGTGCCGCAAGAATCTCTTCCGATGTTTTGATTCGGTCGGACTTCATTTTGAAAATGACAATGGCGTCCGAAAAGAATAGCCCATAATACGGGACATCGAATTCGGACCGTTTGACCTGCTGTATGTTAGCGTCGAATGTATAAACTTTCCAATCTTTGAATGGAACGGCCCGGTGTTCTCCAGCCTCTTGGATCGCCTGCAGTAGATTCGCGAGGGTTATTTCTTCCTCACTCTCGCGATTCACCGTACAGAATTTGACCTCGATGCGATGTTTTTGGCTATCATCGTATAGGTCATGAAACTGACTGCGTGCGGCCTGCGCGTTGATAAGGCGTTTGATTAGTAGTTCAGCGACCAACCCGAACCGCCGGGTGCGAAGATTGAAGAGGCCACGCCGAAACGCCTCTGGGTCAGTGCTGGACGTCACCTGAGGAGCTCGCTGGGAGGTAGCTTGAGCGCCGCCGCGATCCGATGGATGTTGACTAGGCTGACGTTTCGCTCGCCTCGTTCGACGCGACCGATGTAACTGCGGTCGAGATTACAAAGGAGGGCAAGCGCTTCTTGCGACATGCTCTGCTTTTTGCGGAGCTGTCTTATCCGGTCGCCGAATCTGAGCTTGATTTGATCTTCCGACTTGTCCCGCATCAGGGAGACAATCGCTGCTTGCTGACTAACAGTCCACGGGCTTTGAGTACTGACACTGGCCCTCGATGAGTGCTTTTCGCCCCGCTAAGCCGATCGGAATGCGTTTTCGTGCGGAAACGCTGTGGGCCGGGATAGGTGTCTGCTTAACTAAGGCCGGATCGCCGATCGATCAATCGGATGCGTTCAGGTGGCCGACGGCGAAGATCACCTCGTAATCCGCCGCGGGCTGGTTAATCGCGATCGGTATCAGCGGCTCGGCGCCGGTGGTGCGGCCGTCGAGTTCCGCCGGCGCCTGGGCCAAGCGCCCGAAAAAAATGCGCTTGAGTAATTGCTTGCCCTTCATCGTCCTGGGCATCAGGCCGAGCGCGACCGCGCCGCGCCGCAGGCCCGCAATGACTCGGCCGCGCAGCGAAGCGTGATCGACGCGAAATCCGCCGGCGAGCTCGGCGCGAAATCCCTGCGCGCGCATTAATTCGGCCAACTCCCGCGCGGTTAAATAGTGCGTGCTGAACGGACTCGGATTGAAGTCGGCGCGCTCGGGATTGGCGGAACAGACGATCAGTGTCCCGGCGCGATCCAGCACGCGGCGCGCTTCGCTGACGAAGCGATCGGGTCGCGCCAGGTAATAGATCGCTTCAAACAGGATCACGACATCGAAGCTGCGGTCGCTGAAGGGCAGCGCGTGCGCATCGAGGCGCACCAGGCTGATGCGATCGCGATAATGGCGGTGCGCCGCGGTGATCAGGGCCGCGTCGTAGTCACAGCCGACCACGCGCGCCGCCCGCTGCGCCAATAGTCCCAGCCCCTGGCCGACGCCGCATGCCACCTCGAGCACGCGCTTGCCGTCGCAATAGCCGGCGGCGAAGGCGTAGCGCGTGGCCGCCATCGCGAGCGCTTCGCGGGTGATCCCGACGCCCGCGGTCTCGGTGACCGCCCGATAGTCGGTTGCAGCCATGCCGGATGCGGAGCGGGCGCGCTCAATCGAGCCGCGCGAGACGGCGGCAGGCTTCGTCCAACTCGTCGTCGTGCTTGGCGAAGCAAAAGCGGGCGAGTTCGTGGCCGTAATCGTCGTGATAGAACGCCTCGCCCGGCACGCTGGCGACGCCGGTGCGCTCCAGCAGATGCATCGCGCGCGCCTTGCCGGTCGCGCCCGGTAGGCGCGACGTATCGGCGAGCACGTAGTAGGCGCCTTGCGGGACGTGCGGGCTCAGCCCGGCCGTCGCGAGCGCGCGGCAGATACGCTCGCGCTTGGCGGTGTATTCAATCGTCAGGGCCTCGTAATAGTCGGCGCTCAATTCCGCCAGCCCACGCGCGGCCCCGAGTTGCAGCGGCGCCGGCGCGCAGACGTAAATCAGATCGTTCATGTGCCCGATGATCTCGGCGAAGCGGCGCGGCGCCACACTATAGCCGATGCGCCAGCCGGTGATGCTGTAAGTCTTCGAGAAGCCCGAGATCGCAATCGTGCGCTCCTTGAGTCCGGCGAGTGCCGCCGGACTCAGGTGTGAGCGGCCGTCGTACAGAAAGTGTTCGTAAATCTCGTCGGTGAAGACGAACAGATCATGGCGTTCCGCCACCTGCGCGATCAGCTCAAGCTCGGCGCGCGTGTAGACTTTGCCCGACGGATTGGCCGGGGTGTTGACCATGATCCCGCGCGTGCGCGGCGTGATCGCGCGCTCGAGCTCGCGCGCGCTGAAGCTCCAGTCGGGCGGATAGGTCCGCACGAAACCTGCCAGCGCGCCCACCGCCTCGAGCGTGTTGAGATGATAGCCGTAGTACGGCTCGAACAGGATGATCTCGTCGCCCGGATCGAGCAGCGCCAGACAGGCGCAGTAAAAGGCGCCGGTCGAGCCCGCGCTAACCGTGATTTCGGTTTCCGGGTCGGCGACGATTCCGCTCGACGCGCGCAGCTTGCGCGCGATCGCCTGGCGCAGTTCGGGGAGTCCGTCGAAACGGGTATAGCTGTTGACGCCCTCCTCGATCGCGGCCTGCGCGCCGCGCCGGACCGGCAGCGGAGTTTCGGTATCACACACGCCCTGCGCGAGATTGATGCCGCCGACCTTCTCGCACTCGATGGTCATCACGCGGATCTCGGCTTGCGTGATGCGCGCCGCGCGCTTGCTCAATCCCAGGGCCATCGATGCGCTCCAAACCGTCTCAGATGGACGAAAACTCAGGCGAAGAACTTGACGATCACGGCCGCTGTGTCGTCGACCTGCTCGAAAGTGGTCTCCGCGCTCATCGGGAGCGAGATAACCTCGCGGGATATGGCCGCGGTTTCGGGCAGGCCGGGATCGCGCAGGCCCAGCCCGCGATGCTCCCACATCGGCTTGGGCCAATGGACCAAGGTCTCGACCCCGTGCTCGCGTAGATGTTCGCGCAGCGCGTCGCGCTGGCCAGGGGGCGGCGGAGTCTGCGACGCGCGGCCTAAACCAGTGCGAATGACGTAATTCTGGAAGATGTCCCGTCGGCGCTCCTCTTCGAAGCGCGGGAGACGCAGGTCACGGATTCCGCTCAGCGCGCGATGGTAGCGTTCGGCGATCGCGCGGCGATGATCCAGCCACTTGGGCAGGTGACGCAGCTTAACGCTCAGCACCGCGGCCTGCACGTTGTCGAGCAGCGCGGTTTGACCATGATAGTGATACTCGCCGGTCTCGCGGTCCTCGCCGTTGTAGCGCATGAGACTGGCCATTCGCGCGATTTCAGGATCGTCGGTGGTCAGCGCGCCGCCGTCGCCAAAGCCGCCCATCACTTTGAACGGATAGAAACTGAAGCAGCCGGCGACGCCGATTGCGCCGGCTTTTATCCCATCGAAGGTCGCGCCGAGAGCCTGTGCCGCGTCCTCGATGACCTTGAGCCCGTGGTGCTCGGCAATCGCCATCACTCGCGCCATGTCGCAGATCCTGCCGTTGAGATGCACCAGCATGAGCGCCTTGGTCCGGCGCGTGATCGCCGCTTCGATCAGATCAGGGTCGATGTTGTAGTCCGGCCCGACGTCGACCAGAATCGGCGTCGCGCCGCAGTGAATAATCGCCGAGACGGTGGCGACGAAGGTGTGGGCGACCGTGATCACCTCGTCACCTGCGCCGACCCCCGCACCCATCAAGGCGAACAACAGCGCATGGTAACCGCTGTTGACCCCGACCGCGAACCTGACCCCGACAAATTCCGCGAGGCTTTGCTCGAAATCGCGCAACTGCTGGCGATAGACGAGATCGCCGCGGCTCAGGCAATCGACGATCGCCGCATCGATCTCGGGCTTGAGCGCGCGGTAATGGCTGCGTGGATCGACGAACGGGACCCGGTAATTCATGCTTGCTTCCTGAGGCGTGGAATTTCTTCGATCGCTCTGATCACGTGTTGCGCGTCAATAAAGTAGGCCTGCTCGAGTGGCCGGCTGGCGGCCAGCGGCGCGTCCGGCAGAGTTACCCGGGCGATCGGCGCGCGCAGACTATCAAACGCGAGTTCACCGATCGTCGCAGCGATCTCCGCCGCGACCCCGGCCGTGCGCCACGCCGCGTCGGCGATCACCAGACGGCCGGTTCGCCGGACTGATTCCAGGACCAGGTTCACGTCCCACGGTTTGATCGATCGCAAATCGATGACTTCGCAATCGAGACCCCGTGGGGCGAGGGCCGCGGCCGCCGTGAGCGCCTCGCGCACCATCACCGAGGTCGCGACGATCGTGACGTCGCGACCATTGCGCAGAATCGCCGCGCTCCCGATTGGCGAGCAGTAGATCTCTTCGGGCACCACCCCGCGCTCGTCGTAGAGCCGGCGATCGTCGATATACAGCACCGGGCCGCCGTCGCGGACCGCGGCGATGAGCAACCCCTTGGCGTCGTAGGCGGTCGCAGGCATGACGACTTTAAGCCCCGGCACATGCATGAAGGTCGCCTGTAACGCCTGCGCGTGCTGCGCCCCCTGCTCGCCGCCGCGATTGATCACTGCACGGATGACCACCGGCGCCTTGACCTTGCCGTCGAAGATGTACGACCAGTTGGCCGCCTGATTCACGATCGGATCGACCGCCAGCAGCATGAAGTCCATCCGCGGATGGAACAGGATCGGACGCATCCCGGCGAGCGCTGCGCCCACCGCCAGACCGCTGGTCGCATTCTCCGAGACCGGCGAGTCGAGCAGGCGGTCGCGGCCAAACTCCTTCTCGAGATCCTGCATCGAGCCCCCCGCATACCATGGACTCCACAGCCCCTGGCCGATTACGAAGACCCGCGCATCGCTGGCCAGCAACTGGGCGTGGGCCTCGCGGATCGCCTGACAGTAGGTCAGCGTGCGGGCGCCGCCCTCAGAAGACATGCCGTAACACTCCATCCGCCGCCGGCAGGGGCGACTCGCGCGCGAAGCGGACCGCGTCGTTCACCTCGGCGAGGCACTCGCTCTCAAGCCCGTCGAGGGACGCGGGCGTGAAGCCTCTGTGAAGCAGAAGCTCGCGCAGCCGGGCGAGCGGATCGCGCGCCAACCAATCCTTCAATTCATCCTTGCGCTTGAGGCCGACGTCCATGTCCCAGGACGGCCCGACGTGGCCGCGCCAACGGTAGGTGCGGCATTCGAGGAGCGTCGGGCCTTTGCCCTGGCGCGCCTGCTCGGCGGCGGCCCGCGCGGCGTCGTAAACTGCGGTTACATCGTTACCGTCGAGCCGGAAGGCCGGGATACCATGCAACTGCCCGCTCTGCTCGATATTGTCAGCCAGTCGCCGCTCTGAGATATGCAGATGGCTCGAATAGAGGTTGTTCTCGCAAACGAAGATCGCCGGCAGGCGATAGATCGCGGCCAAGTTGAGGGTTTCGTGAAAATGCCCTTCTTCAGTCGCGCCGTCGCCGAAAAACGACACCGAGACGCGCCCGTCGCCATTGAGTTTTGAGCCGAGCGCGGCGCCCGCCGCCAGCGGAATCGTTGCGGCGACCAGCGGCACCGTCCCGAGG
>JBOHWF010000143.1:0-3026 GCA_050736455.1 Binataceae bacterium (SeqCode)
CTCCAATACCGCCCGCCACCACCTCGTCAATCCGGATCGGCAGGCCGCCGCCGAAAGTCACGATGCGCGGGATATGCGGGGCGCCGGCCAGTAGTGCCGGGTTATCCTTGATCCGGTTGAAGAACTCCTGCGACGGCGCGCCCAACAGCGCGGTGTAGGCCTTGTTTTGGGCGACTTCGATGCTGATCAAGGGGGCCCCGTCCATCCGGTGGAAGGCTTTGAGCAGGCCGCTTTCGTCGAGAATCGCGACAACTTGCGGGACCTTGATAGCCTTGGCTTTGGCCACCGCCGCCTCGACCATGCGGGCGGCGAGCTCGGCGGTGATACTGCGTTTGGCGTAAGTCTTTTCCATTGGCGAATTGCCGCTCCTACTGCAATGAGATGGGCGCGAGAGATCGGGCGCCGGCCCTTCGTCTAGCACATCTGCGGCGCACCACCCTAGCCCGACCGGCCATCGCTTCTATTGCGATCGCGGACGCGTCTGATCGATCATCAGCGCCAGGCTGGGAGGGCTGTCACGATGCGCGTCGCGATCGGCGGATTTCTCGCTGCGGTAAACACCTTTGCCACTCAGCGCATGGGTCTCGAAAGCTTTCAACGCGCGATCCAGCGTGGTGACGCGGTGCTCCGACTCGCGCGGAGCGAGAGCGCCTTGGGCGGTTTCGCCCAGAGTGCGCGCGCGCTCAATTGGGAGGTCGTGCCGCTGCCGTTCGTCTTTGCGGGAATCGCCGGAAAGCTCACCGACGAAGCCTACGCCTGGACGCGCGAGGAATTTGTCGCGGCGATTCGCGCCGCCGCGCCGCTCGACGGGGTTTTTCTCCAGATGCACGGGACTGCCGCCAGCGACGCCTTCGAGGACTGCGAGGGCGATCTGCTCGCCGCCTTGCGCGCGGCGCTCGGCGAGCATACGCCGATAATCGTCTCGCTCGACGGGCACGCCAATGTCACGCCGAAAATGGTCGCGCAGGCGAGCATGCTGATCGGTGTCAAGACCAATCCGCACTACGACTTCGCGCCGACCGGACGGCTCGCGGCCCGCGTGATGGCCGGGATGTTCGACCGTTCGCTCGCGCCGGTCAGCGGGTGGGCGCAGCCCGCGATGGCGCCCGCGTTGCAGAAGCTCTACATCGCACCGGGCTGGCCGATGGACCATCTGATGCGCCTGGCGCGGAATCGCCAGGCGCGCGACCCGCGGTTGATCGACATCTCGATCCTCTGCGGCTTCTTCGTCTCGGAACGGCGCGAGACCGGAATCAGCGTGGTGGTGACGAGCGATCGCGAAGCGGCATTGGCGCGAGAGGTCGCCGAAGAGTTGAGCGCGGCCTGCTTTGCGGCTCGCCACGCCTTTCATACCGACATGGTTGCGGTCGAAGACGCGGTCGGCGAAGCGATCGCGACCGCTGAAACTCCGGTCGTGCTCGGCGACCTTGCCGACAGCGGCGGCGCCGGCACCCCGGGCGACGGCACCGCGATTCTGGCTGAACTGCTAAGGCAAGACGCGCGCGGCGCGGTGGTCGGCAATATCGCTGATCCCGCGGCCGTGCGCGCGGCGATTGCGGCCGGCGTCGGCAAGCCGGTGACGCTGACCGTCGGCGGCAAGGTCGATCAATTTCACGGTGCGCCGGTTGAAATCAGTGGCCGCGTGCGCACGCTCCACGACGGCGTCTATACCGCCAGCACCGCTTTCAACGCCGGCACGGTCCATCGCGGGCCGACGGCGGTGATCGATTGCGGCGGCGTCGAGGTGATTTTGACCTCGCGCCCCGTGCTGGTGTTCGAGCCGAATCACTTCAGAAGCCTGGGGATCGAGCCGACGGCGCGCAAAATTTTGGTCTGCAAGGCGGAAATGCAGCATCGCGCGGGCTTCGCCGGCGTGGCGCAGACTTTCATCGATGTCGATGCGCCCGGCCTCGCGACCCAGGCGCTGTCGCGATTGCCCTACAGCAAAATTCGCCGTCCGGTCTTCCCGCTCGACGACATTTGATTTGGAGAAGGAACGGATAGCCAAGTTCCTGGCGCGCGCCGGCGTCGCCTCACGTCGCGACGCCGAGCGGATGGTCGCCGCGGGCCGCGTCGCGCTCAACCGTACGATCATTAGCCATCCCGCGACGCTGGTCGGCGCGGACGACACGGTGGCCGTCGATGGCAAAGCGATCGCGATCCACGAACCCACGCGACTCTGGCGCTACTACAAACCCGCCGGACTCGTGACGACCGCGCGCGATCCGGAAGGGCGCCCGACAGTCTTCGCCAAGCTTCCGCAAAGTCTGCCGCGCGTAATTTCGGTCGGCCGCCTCGACATCAACACCGAAGGGCTTCTGCTCCTCACCAATGACGGCGGACTCGCGCGCTACCTCGAACATCCGGCGCAGCTCTTCGCGCGAACGTATCGGATTCGCGCGCACGGCCGCGCAGACTCGTCGATGGTCGCGCGGCTGGCTCGAGGGTTGACACTCGACGGCGTCCGCTATCGTCCGATTCAGGCGACGCTGGATCGCAATCAGGGCGGCAACTGCTGGATGACGATGACGCTGAACGAGGGCAAGAACCGGGAGATCAAGACGATTCTCGAACACTTCGGCTTGCAGGTCGCGCGGTTGATTCGGACTGGCTACGGCCCCTTCGAGCTCGGCCCGTTGCCCCCGAACGAGGTCGAAGAGACCCTGCGCACTCAGCTCGTTAAACTTCTTCCCGGCTATTTTGACAGACGCGAAGCGCCGATCCCGAGTCTGGCGAACGACTCTCACCAATAGTTTGCGCGCGGCCCCTTCACTCGGTCTCTCCGCAGATACTTACAACGCATATTCGACGGGCACGTACTCAGTTACTTCAACCTCATAGCCTTCGATTGTGGGGGGAACTTGTCGCCGAACCTCCTCGATGTCGTCCGGAGTCTTGGATCCGTCTGCATTCTGTTCGACTTCCACGTCGATCAGTATCTGATCATCGGATTGATCGAGAGAGATCCTGTGCACTTTTGGAATCGCCATGAGTTCCGCAAGATGGCGCTTCCGGACGTCTTCTGC
>JBOHWF010000144.1:0-9662 GCA_050736455.1 Binataceae bacterium (SeqCode)
CTCGAAGGCATAATCGACGCCCGCACTCGCGGTCAGCGCCGAGATGACGTCGTCGCCCGCTTCGCTGTCGCCCGAGGCGAGCTTGCGGATGGCCGCGACCGCGTCGGTGTTCGACGCATCGACGGTGTGGGTGGCGCCGAAGCGCCGCGCCATCGCGAGCTTGGACTCGAACTGATCGACGGCGATAATCATGCGGGCGCCGGCGATGCGCGCGCCCTGGATCGCCGAGAGCCCCACCCCGCCGCAACCGAATACCGCCACCGTCGTGCCAGGCTCGATCTTCGCGGTATTGAGCACCGCGCCGACCCCGGTGGTCACGCCGCAACCAATCAACGCGGCGCGGTCGAGTGAAATCTCCTCGGTGATCTTCACCAGTGCGTTCTCGTGCAGCAGCATCTTTTCGGCGTAGGTCGAGAGGTCCGCAAACTGCATCACCGGCTTGCCATTCTGCGACAGCCGCGGCGTTTCGTCCTTTTTGCGCTGCGTGGCCTTGCGATTCGAGCAGCGATTCGCGTGACCAGACATGCACTCGTCGCAGTAGCCGCAAAAGACCGACGGGCATGAGATCACGTGGTCGCCGGGCTTGAGATAGGTCACCGCCTTGCCGACCTTCTCGACCACGCCGGCGGCTTCGTGACCCAGAATCGCCGGCGCCGGATGCGGATAGAGGCCCTCGACGAAATGCAGGTCGCTATGGCAGACGCCGCTGGCGGCGGTCTTGACCAGGACCTCGTGGTCCTGCGGCTCGTCGATCTCGACCTGCTCGATGGTCAGCGGCTGATTGGGCCCGTGGAAAATTGCGGCTTTCATTTGCTGCATTTTGTGCTCTCCTCAAAAATCTTGATTGGTTGCTCCCCGACGGATGGCTTCAATCGAACATCAGGACGGTGCGCGCGACTTCGCCGGCCTTCATCGCGCGAAACGCCTCGTTGACATCCTCGAGCCTGCCGCGCCGGCTGATCATATCGTCGAGGTTCAAGCGCCCTTGTTGGTAGTAGTCGAGATAGCGGGGCATATCAATCCGAAAGCGGTTCGAGCCCATGTTGGTGCCCTGGAGTTTGCGTTCGGTCAGCAGCTTGCCGCCATTGATCGCGACCTTCTGCCCGACCGGAATCATGCCGATGATGGTCGCGGTTCCGCCGGGCTTGATCGCTTCGAAGCACATCTCGGCGAGTTTCGCGAGTCCGACCGCCTCGAAGGCATAATCGACGCCGTCGTTGTTGGGCGACATCATTCCGCCGCCGCTATCGCCGCGGCTGGTGATCGCCCGGATCGCCTTGACCGGGTCGCCCTGCGTCGAATCGACGGTGTGGGTCGCGCCGAGCTTTTTCGCCATCGCGAGCTTGTTCTCAAACTGATCGACCGCGATGATCATCCGCGCGCCGGCGATCCGCGCCCCCTGGATCGCGGCCAGGCCGACGCCGCCGCAGCCGAAGACGGCGACCGTCGAGCCCGGCTCGATCCGCGCCGTGTTGAGCACCGCGCCCATCCCGGTGGTGACGCCGCATCCGACCAGCGCCGCGCGATCAAACGGTACGTCGCTGCCGATCTTCACCAGCGCGTTCTCATGCACCAACATCTGCTCGGCATAGCCTGAGAGGTCAGCGAACTGCTTGAGCGGCTTGCCCTTTTGTGAGAGCCGGGGCTTCTCGTCCTTGCCGCGCCGCGTCGCGAGATGGTTCGAGCAGCGGCTCGGATGGCCGGTCATGCAATCCTCGCAATAGCCGCAGAAGACCGAGAGGCAGCCGATTACGTGATCGCCGGGCTTCACATAGCTGACGCCGCGGCCGACTTGCTCGACGATTCCGGCGGCCTCGTGTCCTAGAATTGCCGGCTGCGGATAGGGGTACAGCCCCTCGATAAAATGCAGGTCGCTATGGCAGACGCCGCTCGCCACCGTGCGCACGAGCACTTCACGATCCTGCGGATTGTCGATCTCGACTTCTTCGATCGTGAGGGGCTGTTGCGCGCCGTGAAAAACCGCAGCCTTCATCTGCTCGCTCCGACTTGCCGGGGAATTTGCTGATGAGGCTCCTAGACCATGCCGAGTGCATCACTGTCAAGAAAGCATAATCGCGAACGAGACTTGAAGCGCCACCCAGAGCTGCCGGCAGCGATCTCAGCACTGCCTCGTAATCGCTTTGGCGAGACGGGCAGCCAATACTGACTTGACGGTCGGCCATTCGGCAGCGATTACGGAGAACATGGCCGAGTCTCGTAACATCCCCTCTTCGCCCGGGGCGCGCGAGGGTGACCAGTTGCGCAAGACACCTTCGAAACGCGCGCCGAGGCGTTCAATCGCCCGGCGCGATCCGTCGTTCCGGGCGTCCGTCTTGAGATCGACGCGGACCACTCCAAGCGTCTCGAACGCATAGGTGAAAAGGAGAAGCTTGGCCTCGACGTTGATCCCGCTGCCCTGCGCCGAAGCGGCGAGCCAGGTCCAGCCGACCTCGATGGCACATAGATCTTGCCGGCCCGGCCACGTTCGAGGGTCCCAGAACGCAGTACACCCCACCGCCTTCCCATCCCGCAGCCGAATCTGCGCGAACGGAGTCAGTCCCGCGCGAGCGAACTGAGCCGCCAAGAAGGCCTCGACCTCGGCAGCACGGGGCACCAAGGTGAAAGCGTAAGCGGAACGGTCCTCCTCAGCGGCCTGCGCCAGATCCTGCGCGTGGCTCATGGAAAGCGGCTCCAGTCGGACTAATGATCCTTGGAGCGCAGGAACATCGAGCGGCAGATTCATGGATCGCAGTCTGTCGTTCTTGGCGGTTAGAAGGCAACTCTTACTTGCCGATGCAGAATTCGCGGAAGATCGCGTCGAGCAGGTCCTCGTTCGAGATGTCGCCGCTTAACGTCGCGCGCGGCAGCGGCCAGATCAGCGGTCGCTGGTCCACGAAGGGTCATAATCCCACGCAGCGTCGGAGTAGGCGGCTGCGAACGAACGGACGGGAGCCGCATCCGGCATCAGATAGTCGCTGACTTGAGCGGGCGGCGTCGCTTGTCCGAGTGTTTCAGTAAATTGCGCGTTAGGCGTTGCGTTATCTTCGGCTTGCGCGAACGGGAGATTTCCGGAGCGGTGATTGATGCGAAGTAGCTCCCAGGGTCGCGCGAACGGCAGGACCGCCACCACGACGACGGCCGCGGCGATCACGCGGCGGCGGATCAGTTGACGGTGCTGCTCGAGGCGCGCTTGCGCGATCACGCGGCGGGCGAAATCGTCGGGCAGGATCGGCTCCGGCAACGAGGCCTCCCAGATGGTTTCATTCTTCATCGGATTCACCTTCGAGCATAATTTGCTGCGCGCGGCGGCGCGCGCGGAAGAGCCGCGACTTGATCGCGGCGAGGCTGTCGCCGGTTAACCGCGCGAGCGCCTGATAGCTCCACGAGCCGTCACGGACGAGGGTCAGGAGCTCGCGTTGATCATCGGGCAGCCGCTCGAGGGCGCGGGCGAGCGCCGCGCTGCGGCGTGCGCCGCCGTCGGGCGGCGGTTCGGCGGCCAGCTCGTCGTGCCATCGCTCCCATGGCACCAGGAAGCGGCGGGCGCGGCGGCGGCGCAGATGGTCAAAGCAGGCATTGCGCGCGATGCGCATCAGCCACGGCTCGAACAGTTCGGGCTGCTTGAGGCGCGGCAAACCGCGCACCATCTTGACGAAAATCTGCTGACAAAGATCCTGCCAGTCGGCGTCGTTGCCAACCAGCGCGATGACCGCGGCGGCGATCCGGCGCTGGTGGTCGCGAATCAGTTGCTCGAGCGCGGCCTCGTCACCGCCCTGCGCTTGTTTCACGGAATCGAGCAGATCGCACTGCGTCGCGGTGCCCTCGCCGCTCGAAAGCACAGGCGTCGCGGCAACGGTCTGCGGGCGAATGGGCATCCGATCTAATGCACTGTCGCGAATGTCCCAATCCATGAAAAGTCGCGACCGGCGCCCGGGGAAGGGACGCCGATCGCGCCGATTAGCCTGAAACGAGCCAGCCGGGAGTCCAAGTTATTCTTCACTCCGGCGCGCTATCGGTCGCGGGCGGCTCGTCGCCCATCAGGGTCTGAAACTGGGCGCGCAGCGACTTCAGCTTGCCGTGCAGATCGGCGGCCTGGGCCAACTGTGCGGGCGTCAGGACGCCGCGAACTTTAAGCGCCGTAGCGAGCATCTGGTGGTCGAGCTGCTGACGGATCTGGCTCTCCTGCTGCTGCAGTGGCGCGAGGTCGGCCACGGTGACGTTCCCCGGACTCAGCAACTTATCGGCAATCTGATCATGAATCGAATGAAGCTGCGTCATCAAGGGCTGTGCCTGAGTGAAATTAGCTTCCATCATCTGGTGGACCTGGGTCCGTTGGTCGGCGGTGAGGTTGACGTGGCGCAGCAGCATCATCATCGGCATCGGCATCCCGCGGCCGGGTCCATGACCATGAGGCTGGGCGAAAGCGGCGGCCGGGATTGCGGCGGCAAGCAAGAGTGAAAGCAGAAGTGTCTTCAATCGCATACGGAAATAACGCCTCTTTGGGCTGTCTGGTTCTGTGAAATAAGACGGCTCAGCAGCGCCAAGGTTTCGCGTCTACTTGCCGATGCAGAATTCGCGGAAGATGGCGTCGAGCAGGTCTTCGTTCGAGATGACGCCCGTGATCGTCGCCAGCGCGTCGGCGGCCAGGGCGAGATCGACCGCGACGATTTCAGGCGGCATCGCGGCGAGCGCGGAATCGCGGGCCGCGGCGAGAGCGTCGCCCGCCTGCGCCAGCGCCACGCGATGGCGCTCGCGCGAGATGACGACGCCGTCGCCGGAGTTCGCGCCATCAGCTAGCCGCTCGAGTGCGGCGGTCAGCGCGTCGCGCAACTCGGCGAGTCCGAACGCTGTTGCCGCCGAGACTTCCACGATCGGAAAAGTCAGGCCGCGTCTCCGCAGTTCGTCGGCGTCGAGAGCCTGCGGGAGATCGCGTTTGTTAAGTAGCGCGACCCCGGCGCGATCGGCCGCCGCCGAGAGCACGCCGGCGTCGTCGGCGTCGAAGGGGCGCGCGGAATCGAAGACTGGCAGCAGGAGATCCGCGCGCGCAGCCTCGTCGCGGGTGCGCGCGATGCCCAG
The DNA here is from genome assembly GCA_050736455.1 of Binataceae bacterium (SeqCode). Classification (GTDB taxonomy): domain Bacteria; phylum Desulfobacterota; class Binatia; order Binatales; family Binataceae; genus JAJPHI01. Next base: position 5,074 of record JBOHWF010000144.1, read on the forward strand.
CCGCTCGACTTCGTCGCGACTCTCGCGCAGGCCGGCAGTGTCGGCGAGGACCAGCGGCCACGGACCGAGATTGATCGCATCCTCGATGACGTCGCGGGTGGTGCCGGGGATCGCGGTTACGATGGCGCGGTCAGCGCCCAACAGCAGGTTCAAGATGCTCGATTTGCCGGCGTTGGGTTTGCCGATGATCGCGGCGCGCGCACCCTCGCGCGCGAGGCGCCCGCGGGCGAAGCTATCGTGCAGTGTTCGGATGTCGCCGGCGAGTTTTTCGATGTCGTCGGCGATCGCGCGGCGCGACGGCAGCGTCAGGTCTTCGTCGGAGAAATCGATTTCGGCTTCGAGATGAGCGCGGATCGCGATCAGCCGATCGCGCAGCCTGCCGACGCGTTCGGCGAGCGCGCCGCCGAGCTGGGCGATCGCCTGCGCCAGCGCCGCCTCCCCGCGCGCGTCGACCAGGTCGGCGATCGCTTCGGCCGCAGTCAGGTCGATGCGGCCGTTGAGCCAGGCCCGGCGGCTGAATTCGCCGGCTTCGGCGAAGCGCGCGCCCAAGTCGGCGGCGAGGCCGAGGATGCGCCGCACGAGATAGACGCCGCCGTGGCAATGGAGCTCGGCGACATCCTCGCCGGTGAGACTTTTGGGCGCGGGAAAGGCGACGCACAGCGCGCGATCGAGCGGCGCGCCGGTATGCGGGTCGCGGATTTCGCCGAGACGCAGCGAGCGTGGCGGCGGTTCGACGGCGCCGAACGGATGCCAAAGGCTGCGCGCGATCGCGATCGCGCGCGGCCCCGAGAGGCGGACGATCGCTACGGCGGCGCGTCCGGGTGCGGTCGCGCTCGCCACGATAGTGTCGGCCAGGTACATCAGTTCATCTTTCCTGACCCAAAATCTTGATTATGTGGGTACAATTGTTATAATTACGCTATGGTCGAACTCAAGGTGCGCAAAATCGGTAATTCGCTCGGCGTCGTCCTGCCCAAGGAGGCCCTCACTCGTCTGCGTGTGGCCAATGGTGAACGACTTTTCCTGATCGAAGGGCCCGATGGCGGCTATCAGCTTACGCCCTATGACCCGGCGTTCGAGCAAAAGATGACGAAGGCCGAGGAGATCATCGGCCGTTACCGCGACACCCTGCACGCTCTCGCGAAGTGAATGACCCCACCTGGCTCGTAAAGCGCCCATATGGATCGACGAGCGGGACGTGCTGGCGCTGCATGACCGTCTCCTCGCGCTTGATGGTGGAGCGGCCGGCCTGCGCGATTCCAATCTGCTGAAATCCGCTCTCGCCCGGCCCGGTCAACTGCAGGCCTATGGCGACCAGCCCGATGTAATCGACCTTGCCGCCGCGTACAGTGCGGGCATTGTCCGCAACCATCCTTTCGTTGACGGCAACAAACGCACGGGCTTTATCGTCGGCGTCCTCTTCCTCGAAATCAACGGCTATCGGTTCATCGCCAGCGAAGCCGACGCCACCCAAGCGGTCCTTGCTCTCGCGGCCGGCGCCTTGGATGAGGCCGCGTTCGCCGCCTGGATGCGCGCCAACACCCGCGCCACGCGCACCACAGCATCAGAAGATCGCTAAGCAAGTAGCTGGCTTGCTCCGGGAGCGGCGGTATGGTTCGATCAGCGGTTCAAGTCAGAGCCCCGTCAATTACGCTGATTCCAGCGAAGCGTACTTGCGCCGCGTCGGGGGCGAACGCAAATTAGTCAAAAGGGGCGAGCCCCGAGCTCGGTGAAGTTGGCCGCGACAGATGAAAAGAACCTATCAACCGCACAATCGCAAGCGCGTTCGCACGCACGGGTTTCTGGCGCGGATGGCGACGCCGGGGGGCCGCAATATTCTCAAACGGCGGCGGGCCAAGGGGCGCGCGCGGCTGGCGATCTCGATCCCGCCGAAACAGCCGGGCTAGCCTCAGAGTCGTCTCGTCTTGACCTCGGCGCGGCTGACCGGTTGCATCGGCGGAGCGAGTATCTCCGCGCGCAACGCGCCGGTCTCCGCTATCAGAGCGCGCATTTCGTAATCTACGCCGCGCACGCTCCAGAGCATTTACAAGTGAGGTTGGGCATCACGGTCTCGCGCAAGATCGGCGGCGCGGTCGTCCGTAACCGGATCAAGCGACGAGTGCGCGAATGCTTCCGGCGCCGGCTGCGATCGGCGCTCGCCGCCGGGACCGACCTGGTCGTGATCGCGCGCGGTGGCGCGGGAACGCTCGAATCCGCGGTGCTGTGCGGGGAGCTGGCAACCGCGGTCGCCAAGCTCGCGCGCCGATTCGAGGCAACGTCGTGAAGCGAGCGGCTCGACCTTCGCGGCTGGTCGCAAGCTCGCTGCGCCCGCCGAGAAAAGCGATCGCGACCGCAGGCCGGGCGATCGCCTTGGGATTCCTCGGAATCTACCGCGTGGTCCTGTCGCCAGTCCTGTTGGCGTCGATGGGACCAGCATGCCGTTTCGAACCGAGCTGCGGGGCGTACGCCAGCGCAGCCGTCGCGCAGCACGGGGTCGCCCGCGGCGGCTGGATGGCGCTCAAGCGAATCCTGCGATGCCGTCCGGGCGGTGGGTGGGGATATGACCCGGTAGTTGCTCAATCGCCGGCGGATTATCGGCGACCGGGCCGCGGCGAAGAAAGAGAAATGCTTGGATAACAATCGCCTCATACTCGCGATCGTGGTGACGATGGCCGTGATTTTCGGCTACCAGCAGTTCCTGCAGTGGCGTTATCCAAGCCTCTACGGCCCGAAGAGCAGGCACGGGGCGACGCCGGAAGCCTCGCCGTCCGCGACCGCATCGATAGCCGCCACTGCGTCGCCCGCGGCGAACAATCCGGTGGCGGAAACCGTGGCCGGGTCACCCGCGCCGGCTGCGGTGAAAAGCCCCCGCGCCAGCGGTGTCGAGCGCTCGGTGACCGTCGAGACCGAGCTCTATACCGCGACCGTCAGCAGCTACGGCGCGCGACTCGTCAGCTTCCGACTCAAGAAGTACCGGCAAAGCAGTGAGCTTGGCAGCCCCGACTACGAGATGATTCGGCCCGGCGATCGCATGCCGATCGGGATGGTGGTCGAGCAGGGTGCGGCGACCTTCGACGATGCCGTAGTCGATTACACGACCGCCTCGCCGGCGCAGATCAGGGTTGGCGCGGGCGCGCCGGCAACGGTAACCTTTACCGCGGTTACGTCCGATGGGCTCAGACTCGAAAAGAGTTTCAGCTTTGCACCCGCGGGCTACGTCTTCAGCGTCACTGCGCGGGCGACGACGGCAACGGGCGCAGCGCCCGCGGGAATCGGACTGACGATAAGTCAACCGCTGACCGAGCTGGAGGGCTATCGCGACTACCCCGAGCTTCAGGCTGACGTCAATGGCAAGGCGCTGACGGAACTCGAAAAGGCGCTGCAAAAGGGTGTCGCGCCGGTGACCGGCACGATCAGCTACGCCGGCTTCGGCGATCGCTACTTCCTCGCCGCCTTCATCCCCGATCGTGGGCGCAGCGGCAAGCTCGTGATGAGCATGAACGGCAATCAGGGCGGCGCCCAACTGATCTTCAGCGGCAGTGCGAGCGTCACCAGCCGGGTCTATATGGGGCCCAAGGGGCTCGAGGTGCTCGAAGGGGTCGATCCGGCGCTGAGCAAGGCGATCGACCTGGGCTTTTGGGGGATCGTCGCGCTGCCCTTTCTGCGGCTGCTCAAGCTCTTCTATCGCGTTGTCCCCAACTACGGAATTGCTATCATTCTGCTGACGGTACTGGTGCGCCTGCTGACCCTGCCGATGTCGATCAAGGGCCAGCGCTCGATGATGAAGATGCAGCGGCTGCAGCCGCAGGTGACGCGGCTGCGCGAGAAATTCAAGGACGATTCCGAGCGGCTCAACCGCGAGATGGTCGAGCTGTACAAGCGCAATCACGTCAACCCGCTGGGCGGCTGTCTGCCGATGGTGATCCAGTTTCCGGTCTTTATCGGGCTGTACGAGGCGCTGCTGAACGCCGTCGATCTCCGCCACGCCCCGTTTGTCGGCTGGATTCAGGATTTATCCGCGCCCGACTGCCTGCATATCGCCGGGATGCCGGCAATCCCGATGACCACCTGCCACGGCATCCCGATGCTGGTGGCGCTGATGACAGTGTCGGCCTTCGGCCAGCAATGGCTGCTGCCGCGTCAGCCTGATCCCAGTCAGCAAAAGATGATGATGATCATGCCGGTCGCTTTCAGCCTGTTCTTCCTAACGCTTCCGTCGGGACTCTCACTGTATTACTTTGCCTCAAATCTGCTCGGCATCGTCCAGCAGGTGATACTTAATCGCGAATTCAAACAGGTTGTGCCTGAAACGGCGACATGAGTATACCGAACGATTCCAATGACTCGATCGAAGTAACCGCAGCGACGGTTGACGAAGCGATCAGCCAGGCGCTCGAACATCTGGGCGCGCGCGAGGACGACGTCGCGATCGCCGTGCTGAACACTCCGCGCGCCCAGTCCCAGCACTCCCGCGGCCGTTCGAGCGGTTTTTCCGCGGGCGGCACCTTTGCCGTGGCGGCCCGGGGCGGCGCAATCGGCGGCGGCGCGATGCTCGCGCGCGGTGGCGGCGCTGGCGGCTTGGCCGGAGC
>JBOHWF010000145.1:0-9177 GCA_050736455.1 Binataceae bacterium (SeqCode)
GCGGACCTGCGCGCGAACGCTCGGGCACGGTCGCCTATCGCAAGGGCGGGCGGATTCGCTGGGAGTTCGACCCGCCCGCGCCCGAGAGCATAATTGCCGACGGCACGACCCTGTACGACTACGATTCCGGGCTGAACCAGGTTATCGAGATGCCGCTCGGCGATGCCTTCAAGAGCCGCAGCGCCGCCGCGTTTATTCTCGGGGTCGCCAATCTCCAACACGACTTTGAGGCCGAGCCTCTGGCGAACGCGCCCGCCGACGGCCTCGAGCATCTGGTCGTGACGCCCAAGGAGGGCGGTGACAAAATCGAGCTGGGTTTGGACGCGAAAAGCTTGAATATCGTGACGCTGCGCGTCGCCGACGCGCTGGGCAATGCGACCTTGCTCAAGTTCTCCGAGATCCAGCGCAATGTGCCGCTCGCGCCCTCGATGTTTACCTTTGTCCCGCCCGCCGGCGCGGACATCGTGACGGCGCCCCATCCTAAGTAGCGCCGCCGCTGGCGCGAGCGATCCGCGAACTGACGCGCACCCGATTGCGTCATGTGCAGCCAGCGAGTAGAGATATACACCCTTAGATCGGCGATTATTCATGGAGAGAGTCCACTTATTGACGCTGGGCTGTCCCAAGAATCTGGCGGATAGCGAGTTGATGCTGGGGGTGCTCGCCGGCGCCGGGTTCGAGTTGACGACCGACCCGGAGGCCGCGGATGTGCTCGTGGTCAACACCTGCGCGTTTATCGAGGCGGCCAAAAAAGAATCGCTCGCGGCGGTGATGCAGGCGGCGGAGCTGAAGCAGCGTGCCGCGGGCCGCCGGCTGGTGGTGAGCGGATGCCTGGCGCAGCGCTACGGGGCCGAGCTGCGCGCGGAGCTGCCGGAGGTGGATATTTTCGTCGGGACCGGCAATTTCCTCGAACTGCCGGAGCTGCTCAGGCGCACCGAAACCTTCGAAACGCGGCCGATCCCTTACGCGGGCGCGGCGCATCTGTTGCCGCGCGCCGATCTTCCGCGCGTGCGGACGGGAGACTTTTTCTCGGCTTACCTCAAGATTTCCGAGGGTTGCAATCACCAGTGCGCCTTTTGCATCATCCCGAAGATTCGCGGTCCGCACGAGAGTCGGCCATTGGCCGACGTCGTCGCCGAAGCGCGGAGCCTGGTCGCCGGCGGCGCGCGCGAGATCAACCTGATCGCGCAGGACCTGACCGCCTACGGCCGCGATCTCGCACCGCGCGCGTCGCTGGCGCAGTTGCTCGCGCAGTTGAACGAAATCGACGGGCTGCGCTGGATCCGTCTGCTCTATTGCTATCCCAACTTTGTCAGCGACGAACTACTCGAGGCGGTGGCCTCACTACCGAAAGTGGTTAAATATATCGATATGCCCCTGCAACACGCCGACGACGAGATGTTGCGCGCGATGCGGCGCGAGCGCTCGGCTGATGGACTGCGCCGGCTCCTGGAGCGGGTCCGGCGGCAGGTACCGGGCGTCGCCCTGCGCAGCTCGTTTATCGTCGGCTTTCCGGGCGAGACCCAGGCGGCCTTCGGACGCCTGACCGAGTTTATTCGCAAGGAACAATTCGACCGCGTCGGCGTGTTTACCTATTCGCGCGAGGAAAACACCGCGGCCGACGGCATGTCCGACCAAGTGCCGGAACGGGTCAAGCGTGCGCGTCGCCGGCAACTGATGGAGCTGCAAGCGGAGATTTCCGCCGCCAAGAATCGCCAGCAAATCGGCCGCGAACTCGAGGTCATGGTCGAAGGCTCGATACCCGCGCGCACGACGCGGCTGCGCGGCCGCACCGCGCTCCAGGCGCCGGAAATCGACGGTATGGTGGTGTTGCGCGGTGACGCCGTTGCAGGCGAGTTTGTCCGCACGCGTATCAGCGCGGCGCGCACCTATGATCTCGTCGGTGAGATCACGGGCGCGATCGCATAGCAAGGAAAGGGGTTTAGTAACCGATGGCAAAGAAATCCGCAGCCGCGTCCCGCAAGAAGTTTCTCAGCGACCAGCGCGCGGCTTTGCTCGAGATGAAGGACAAGCTGCTCGCTGAGATCGAGTCCGAAGCCAAGGCCGAGCGCGAAGCCAACAAGGACGAGGGCATGGATACCTACGACCTCGCCTCGGAGGAACGCGATCGCGAAATCAATTTCATTCTGTCCGATCGCGAACGGGCCAAAAGTCAGCAAATCGAAGACGCCTTGGCCCGCATCGCGGAAGGCAATTACGGCGAATGCGAGTCGTGCGGATTGGAGATTGCCGAAGAGCGCCTGCGCGCGCTGCCCTTCACGCGGCTGTGCCGCGACTGTCAGCAGGATCAGGAGCGCGAGGCGCGCTCACAGCGGCGGATCGATGACGGCCGCAATGTCTACCGCAAGATCGGCTCGACCGACGCCGACGAGGAGAACGCCTAACGCACTAGCCGAGCGCGGCTGCGGCGCGGAGCCAGCACAAGGGGGCGGCCGAGTCCGCGAGGCGCGGTCACAATTAAGTGTCTGCGAGCTGCGTCAAGATTCCTGATCAACGGAGCGCGGCTGGGCGCGAGCTGGCGGGTGAGTTTGCGTTGTGCTCCACGATCCCGAGTCCACGGCGTCGGCCGGCGGTCGTTTACTGTGATTCAGCTTCAGGGCATCCTGTAGGGAGTTGCCCGGCGAGTCGCTGGAAGGCGAGCGGCTGCGGCCGACTGGCTTAAGTTTTGGGGGTAAATGCGCCGGAAGCCTGGGGGCGGCGCGCATCGGAATAGATGAGAATTTTCAAGGACGGCGGCGACCGCTCACGGGATCCGCTAGCGGCTGACGATCGGATTGTTCGGGCCGGCAGCAATCTGGCCGCAGTGAAGACGGTGATCGCGCTTGGCAGCGCCCGCGGCGGCGTGGGGAAGAGCACGTTGGCGCTCAATCTGGCGATCGCGCTGGCTCAAGGCGGTCGCAAAGTCGGCCTGCTTGACGGCGATTTGAACTCGCCAAGTATCCTCGGGATGCTCGGCATGCGGCCCGCGCGCCGGATGCCAGTGGCGGATTGGATCGAGCCCGCGGCCGGGCCGCTCGGCCTGCGTATCGCCGGCAGCGATCTGCTGAACGATCGCGAAGCGCCGCCGATCAGTTTTCTCGCCCTCGACGAGTCTGCTGGCCTCTCGGACTCGGCGCGCTTACCCAATGACAACGGCCGCCACCCGGTCGACATTGGTTACACCGAAGCGCTGGCGCGGATGCTGACCCGGGTCCGTTTCGGCGCGCTCGACCTGCTGATGGTGGACCTCGCGCCCGGTCTCGAGGCCCTTTCGCGGTTGGCGCAAATCGTGCCGCGGGTGAACTTGATCGCGGTCTGCCATCCGTCCGGAGCGTCGGCGCGGGACCTGACCGCGACGCTGAATTTTGCCGCCGAGAGCGGCGTCGCGGTGTGCGGAGTAATCGAGAATATGGCCGGGTTCAGTTGTGACGGCTGCCATTCCGTACGGCCGCTGATGCCGCAGGGCAGTATCGCGGCGGCCGCGCGCTCGCTCGGGGTTGCGCTGCTAGAGCGGCTGCCCTTCGATCCACGTCTCGCCGAGACCTGCGATCGCGGAACGATTTTTGTCCGCGAATATCCGGACGCGCCGCTGACCCGGCAAATCGCCACGATCGCGCAGGCGCTCGTCCGCTGGACCGACAGCGCTTCGACGGCGCCGCCCGCCGATCCGACGCGCGGTCTGGCCGCGGGCCAGTCATGAAAGCGCTGGTGATCGGCGGCACCGGCCCGACCGGACACTACATCGTCAATGGCCTGCTGGCTCGCGGATACGCGGTCGCGATGCTGCATACGGGGCGCCACGAGCTGGAGGAAATTCCGCCCGCGGTCGAGCACATCCACACCGACCCGTTTGACGCAGAGGCGCTGCGCGGCGCACTTGGGTCCCGGACCTTCGATATTACGATTGCGGCTTACGGGCGCCTCCGGCGCATCGCCGAGATCATGGCTAGCCGTACCGACCGCTTTATTTCTATCGGCGGCGCGCCGGCCTATCGCGGTTACATGAACCCCGGTGTGCTGCGTCCGCCCGGCCTGCCGGTGCCCACCGCCGAGGACGCCCCGATCGTCCCGCTCGAGGACGAAGACGCCAAGGGTTGGCGGGTCGCGCGGACAGAGCAGGCGGTCTTCGAAAATCATCCTGCGGCGACCCATTTTCGCTATCCGTTCCTTTACGGGCCGTATCAAATTGCGCCGCGTGAATGGTGCGTGGTGCGGCGCATCCTCGACGGCCGCCGGGTTATCGTGATTCCTGAAGACGGCCTGACGCTCAATCACACTGCCTACGTTGAGAACGCCGCCCATGCGCTGTTGCTGGCGGTTGATCAACCGGCCGCGGCCGCCGGGCAGATTTACAATTGCGGCGATCGCGCGATGCTGACGTTGCGCCAGGTCGTCGAGATCATCGCCGACGCGCTCGGCCACCGGCTCGAAATCGTCTCGATGCCGTGGGAGTTTGCGGCCCCGGCCCGCCCGCTGATCGCGCAACCCTGGACCACCCATCGCGTACTCGACCTGGCGAAGCTGCGGACGCAACTCGGCTACGACGATATCGTCGCGCCGGTCGACGGCTTGGCCCGCACCGCGCGATGGCTCAAGGCGCATCCGCTGGAGCCCGGCGGCGCCGACGAGAAAATTCTTCAGGATCCATTCGACTATCGCGCCGAGGACGAATTGATCGCCGCCTGGCAGGCGCTGCGCGTGCGCATGCCGCAAGTTATCTTCGCGCGCGAGCCGGGCTACACCGCTACCTACAGCGGACCTGGCGGCAAACCGCGCGCGGCGCGCTGGTCTTAAACCTGCGCCAACGCGGGCCGCGTTCGGGCGGCGAAACTCAATCAACTCTTCGGCGAAGTCTGCGCGAGCGGCGCCTTCCATGCACCGGCCTTGGCGTGGTCGTCCGACAGGATTGCGATCGCCCACCCGACGATCGCACGGAGCCGTTCGGCTTTCGCGACGGCATCTCGCTACCGGTCGTGCGCGGCCTGACACGTAAGCCGGTCGGCGCCGCCGACGATCGCGTGGCGACCGGCGAGTTTGTGCTCGGCCATCAAAATGAGTATGGTGTCGCAACTCGTTTGCCGAGTATCGGGGAGCAGGATGACCCGGAGGGAATTCTTCGGCAGCATCCTGGAGCGCGACAACGTCTGCGTGCCTTTGCGATGAATGGCACATCTCTGGTTTTTCGGAAACTCCCGCAGGACCCTGACGATTTTTGGGCTTTCGTCAAGGGCCACTCGGCGAAGGCGCGCGGGGAATCGGCTTCAGATCGGATGGCTAGTGGCCTTACCATCCAAGCCCAGCCCGCGCCTCGGCGTTTGAGTAGGTTTCCGCGCTTTGTGACCGTCAAAGGCGGCGGCTGTTTCTTCATGCCGGGGCTCAAGACCTTGAAGTTCTTGGCCGCGGAGCCGTCGAAACCTTCAGCGGTGAAGAGTGAAAAGTGAAAAGTGAAAGATGAAAAGTGCAGAATCGACCGGTGAAACATTATAAGAATGAGAAAGTGAAACACACGGTCCCGCCCGCGTATTGATCAATTCCTCCCTTCGTACTTCCACCGGGTTCACCCTCAACCAGACGCTTCGCGCATAGGAACAGAACCGAATCTTGAAAACCGCAATGAACGCAAGGCCGCGGCTCGAGCCGCCGGCGCCTCCGACCACGATGTGGCCGACAGAAATTTGGGGCTTCCTGACCCTTGGCTGGCTGACCCTGATTCACCTGACAGCGCTCGTCGGCTTGATTCTGCGTCCGTTGCCCGGATGGAACGTGCTTGGAGTATTCGTGCTGCTGTCGTTTCTCGGCGGGACCAGCACGGTGATTTGTTATCATCGGGAGCTGGCGCATCGGTCGTTGACGCTGCATCCGGCGCTGCGCCCGGCGATGATCTTCCTCGCGATGCTCAATGGCGCGGCGCCGCCAGGCAACTGGGTGCCGACCCATCGCCTGCACCACGCTGAGACCGACACGCCCGCCGATCCCTCGAGCCCGGTATGGCGCGGACTCTGGTTTGCGCACGTCGCCTGGCACTGGCAGGCTGACAACGGCCTGCGTGAGCCGTATGCCCGCGACCTCGCGCGCTTCGCGCTTGGGACCTGGAATCGGCTGTTGATTCCGATGTTCGCCGTCGCCTATTTTGGCGGTGCGCTTTGGGGCGTCACCGCCTTTTTTTGGCTCGGCGCGATCCGGATGACCTTTGCGTTTCACGCGACCAGCTTGGTCAACAGCGCCTGCCATACCCAACCGGGGATCGAGCTGGGCGAGGATTCTTCGCGCAATCTATGGTGGGTCGGAGTGACGATCTTTTTCCTCGGCGAGAACTGGCATCGCAACCATCATCGTTTTCCGCGTTCGGCGCGGATGGGTTTGCGCTGGTGGCAGCCTGACGTTGGCTACTGGCTCATCTGCGGCCTCGAGCGACTGGGGCTGGCGAGCGAGGTTCAGTCGGCCGAGAACGTTTGAGCTGACCCGATGGCCTCACGCCAAAGCGGGCGTATCGGCGATTCCATGGGAACGACAACCGTGGAGACCTCAAACTGACGCTATGCCACCTTCGATATAAATGTCTCGGCCTGAGACGTGAACTCTTTCGCGCTCGGATAGCGCCCCAAATCAAGGATGAAATAAGTCGCGCCGGCGCTGCGCTCAGCCGCGAGCCGCGCCCGCGCGGCGCCGAGGTCGTCAAACTTCATCCCGCGGCGCACGACGATTTCAAGATCGTCCGTCCGGCCTTGTCCGCGCATCTGACTCTTCAACGAGGCGACAGCCGGTGGGAGTTTGTCCGCCGCGAGCATCGGATGCCATCCGGCGCCGAACTCGAGGACCCGCCGCATCGCAGCGTCGCCGTTGCCCCCGATCCAAATCGGTGGCAACGGCGGGCGCGGCGAGAAAACAAACGGCGGGAAGCGGACCAGGCTGCCGTCATAGCCCTCAGCGTCGTGAGTGAACAGATGCGCGAGCACGCGCAGGGTTTCGTCGCTGACCCGGCCACGCATCCGCTTATCGACGCCTAGGGCTTCGAATTCGGGGGCCATCCAGCCCACGCCAACGCCGAGGATCATGCGGCCTTCCGAGAGCTCCTGGATGGTGGCGACCTGCTTGGCCGTCAGCACCGCCGGTCGATAAGGCAGCACGAGCACGGAGATCCCAAGGCGAATCTTGGTGGTCGCACCTGCGACATAGGCGAGCGTCGCGAGAACGTCAAGGTAGCGGCCGCCCGAGCCTTCGGTCTGATCCGGCGGGATACAGAGATGGTCGGAGACGAAGACCGCGTCGAAACCGAGCGACTCGGCGGCGGCGACGCAGGCGCGAATCGTTTCGCGCGTCGCTTGCGGCCCCATGTTGCGCACTGCGATGCCGAATTTCATTGAAGCCTCCCGCGCGTCCAGAGAATCGCCAACCCTTAGCGGCGCAGGCCCATCGCGTCGAGTTTCTTGATGATCCACGGAATCCGATCGTTGCCCCAGAACGGCTCGCCGGCGACGATCAGCAGCGGGACGCCGAAGACGTGGTCGCGCGCGCCTTGCGCCAGCGCGTCGGCCAGCGCCGCCGGTCCCTCGCCATCGACGAAGCGCCGAAACTCGGAATCGTCGAGGCCGACTTCGCTGATCAGCACGGCGAGCGCGTCGAGACTTTCGAGGTCGAGCTCGCGCGCGAAAAATCGCGCGAAGACAATCCGCGAGTATTCGCGAAAGCGACCCCCGCGCTCGGCGAAGATTCCGCTGATCAGGGCAAGCCGGCTGTCGAAAAGCTTCTGCGGCCCGCGGATGACGATTCCTCGCGCTCGAGCGAATCGTCGGGCATCTTCGTAAAGATAACGGACTTTGAACCAGTCGCGTTCCGTCCGCTGCTCGAGTGCGCCGCCGAAGGCGCGAAAATCGAAGCCGTGCGGGGTGAACGCGATACGCACGCGATGAGTCCGCTGGAGTTCGAGCGCGGGCTCGAACGCCAGCCAGGTGAAGGGGCTCTTGTAGTCGTAATAGAACTTGATGGTTTCGAGCGCTTCGGCCATGGCCTATCGTGATAGCGGAATTTGCGCCGGCAGACAAAAGCCGCGGCTATCTCCTCTCGCGATTATTCGTTAGCATCGCGCCGATGCGCGCATCCGCCTTGCCGCCGCGCTGATCCATGAAGCTACGTCAGCTCGATCCCGCGCGCGCGACCACTCGCAAACTCGCGACCCTCTCGCGCAAGGTCGCGCGTAACCAGTTTGCCAAGCCGCTCGCTGCCGGCGCCTCGCTCGGCGATTTTCTTGACGCGTTGCCAGACGTTCTCGCAGCACGCGACCTGCGCGAGCTCGCGCGCCGCGTCGCCGCGGCTCATCGCGCGGGCCGCATGGTCCTGCTCCAGATGGGTGCGCATCCGATCAAGGTCGGCCTCGGCCCGATCATCTGCGAGCTAATCCGCGACGGCATCGTGACGGGCTTCGCGGGCAACGGCGCGACGATGATCCACGACTTCGAGCTGGCTTACGCTGGCCGCACCTCGGAGGACGTTGGCGCCGGGCTGATCGACGGCAGCTTCGGGATGGCCGAGGAGACCGGCGCGATACTCAACGAATTTGCGGCCATCGCGATGAACGAGGGACGCGGTTATGGTGAAATCGTCGGTCGCGAGATATTAAAGCGGCGCTTTAAGTTTCGTGAGTCCAGTATCTTCGCCACCGCCTATGACAAAGGCGCGCCGGCCACGATTCACGTCGCCCTCGGCTCGGATATCATCCATATGCATCCGGCGGCCGACGGCGCCGCGATTGGCGCGGCGACCATGGCCGACTTTCACCGGCTCGCCGCCATGGTCGCCGAACTGTCGCGCGGCGTCGTGATCAATCTGGGTTCCGCGGTGCTGATGCCGGAGGTCTTCATGAAGGCGCTCAACCTCGCGCGCAACCTCGGCCGCAAGGTCGAAGCGTTCACGGCGGCAGACATGGATTTCATTCGCCAGTATCGGCCGCGCATGAACGTCGTCGAGCGTCCGACCGAGGGCGGCGGTCGCGGTCTGATGCTGACTGGCCATCACGAGCTGATGTTCCCGCTGCTGGCCGCCGCCATCCGCGAAGAACTCGCAACTTCCCCTCGATCCTCGAAGCATAAATAATCTCTTTTCGAGACCACGATTGTTGGACTGACGACAAAAAGAAAAGGGGACATTACAAATGTCCCCTCTGTTTTCATTGCCTAAAAG
>JBOHWF010000146.1:0-2464 GCA_050736455.1 Binataceae bacterium (SeqCode)
ACCCGTCGCGATCGACTTTTCCAACATGAGAACAATCAATATCAATGAGGTCGCGCATGGCGACGACGCCTAAGCAACGCCGGTCTCCTTTCAGCCCGGGTCGATTACGTGTAAGAGCCCAACGGCACCGCCAATCTCGTAACGATGTTCACGCCGCTCGCAAGCTTGCGGCTGGACAATGTCGCGGATCGTCAGCTTGTCGCTACGGCCTTGTCCGGCCGCGGCGCGGCTTCGCCCCACTGTCGCAAACGCGGAGCCGACAAACCCCCAACGGCGCGACCCAGCGCCTTGTCTTCATCGCCGCGACATCGGCGATCCTTCGACCGGCTCGCGACCGCCATGGCTGCGATCCGGGGCGGGGCTTTGCGCGGGCGGCGGCTTTTCGAGCGCGTTTCGTGCGGGCACGGGAAAACCCTGCCATTCCCCGCCGCCTTGCGCGGCGCCAGCATTGACGCGCCCGGCGCCTTCGATGGTCCGATCAATGGGGCCGGCGTCATGACTTACCTCGCGCCGTTCCGCGTCCCAGCTCTCCGGCCAGGCGATAGGGTCATCCGCGACACTCCCGGCCGCCCAAAGGCAAGGCGGTGCGCCGCGCCATCCGCGCCGCCGGAGCAGCCCTGTTCGATCGCCCGCCGCCATGACGCGATCACGTCGGATCCGCGGCGTCAGCCTCACCCCCGCTCGCGCGACTGCTGCTCGAAATCAGACATCATCAGGAAATGGCGCGCGGTCTACTACGGGGTGCGATTCGCCGACACGAGCTCAGTCCTGGCTGGACGGGAAACTCAACATGTCCTTGATCGCCGAGGGAGAGAAGCTGGACGAGATTCGCAGCAATACCGCGGTTACCGCCACGTAGAACAACAGTAACCAGGCTGGACGCTCCACATCGAGCAACGAAAAACAGACCGATCCCACCCCGATGCTGATCAACGCCGGCTTCAGGGCAAAACGGAACCAGTTCACCGCGGTCAATTCCCGAGCGATCAAGAGATGGCGCAGAGTTGCCGAGGCGCCGACGCCGCCGACCCGCCCGATCGCGGCCCCAATCGTTCCGAGGGTCGGCAGTAGCACCACGTTCAGCACGATGTTGGTCAGGGGATTGAAGGCCAGACGGGCGACATCCTCGCGCTGTCTATGCGCCGCCTGCAGGATAACGCTCATCTCGGTGTCGACTGATTCGATCACCAAGTAGATCATCAGGATTCTGAGGATCCAGACCGCGTTCCTGAAGCTCGTTCCAAACAGAGTCTCCAGGATCAGCCCGGCGAACACCCAACCCCCGACGCATGCCGGCACAACGAACGCGAACAGGACTTGATACCAGGCGCCAAAGCGATTGGGATCGCGGTTGCCTTGCGTGTTGAAGCTGTAGGCGATCCGGGTCATCAGAAGTTGGGCAAACAGATTGGGGATAATCAGACCGATTTCCATGATTTTCGTTGCCGCGGCGAAGTGGCCGACGGTCGCGATATCCACCCATAAGGACACCATGATCGTGTTGATGCGCATCGTCAGCATGCCGAGCATGTTGGCAATGCCGAAGGTAAAAACCGTCCTCGCCGTTCGCATCAGGAAGCGGGGATTGAACGGCGGCCCTTCCGGGAGCACTCGGCAGTATAGAAAAGTCAAAGCGATGGATGCCGACGTGACCTTGGCGACGACAAGGGTGGCCATCAGGGCGATCGCGCCGTAACCTGACAAGAGCAGGTAGAGGCTGGCGGACATCACGATCGTGACCTCGACCAGCAGCGCCAGGAACGTCAAATGCATCTTGCGCAGGGCCAGGAACACCGAACGGCAGGCAGTATTGAGGAAGGCCGGGATCAAGGCCAGGCTGGCGATGGTGATGACCTGAACGAGGTATGCCGGGTACCCCAGCAACCGGACCGCGGCCTGCATCAGACAGAGAGCCGCGAATCCGCTTCCCAATCCCAGCAATATCGCATGAACCACTTGTCCGGCGGCATCTCGGCCGTATGCGCCGACTTCGCGCATGAGGAACTCCGGAATCCCGAAGCTGCTCACCCCCTGAAACAGCATCAGCCACGCGAAGGCGAGGGCGTAGGTGCCGAGCAACTCTGGGCCGGACACTCGCGAGATGATGATGAACAGGACCCCGCTGGAAACCAGCGATAGGGCGGCTTCGCCGAGCACGAACGCCAGCTGGCGCCAAGGCTTTTGAGGCATCTCGACCGGCTTCAACAACGCTTCTTCTCTCCGGCGGTGACAAGATGAGGGGATGCTCGAGCGCTCAGGGCGATTTGAGCATCGGATCAAGCGCCTGGTTCTTCAAATGCCGTTTCCAGCTCGCATCGGCATCCACTCTTCTTCACGCAGCGCCGACACTGGCGCAGACCGCGAGCGTCGCTTCGGCTGCTTCCTGCCAAGAGTACCGCTTCACCCGCTCGAAGGCCCTCGCGACCAGCGTGTCGCGCAAGGCTGTGTCGGTGAGGATCCGTTC
>JBOHWF010000147.1:0-7176 GCA_050736455.1 Binataceae bacterium (SeqCode)
CCACCGGGATCTATGTACTCACCGTCGCGGACGGCAGCCATCATCACGGCATGTCCTCTTCGTGGGTGACGCAGGTTTCGGGCGAGCCTCCGCTCTTTAGCGCGGCAGTGGATAATCGGCATTTTTCCCACGCAATAATTATGCGAACCGGCGTTTTCGGGCTTAACGTCGTGGGCGCGCGCGGCAAGGCGCTCGAGGATTATTTCTATTCCCCCGCTGCGCGACGTTCTGACAACCTGCGGGAGCTCGAGTATGAGCTGTCGCCGGCGCTCGGTGTACCGTGGCTCAGGCTCGCAATGATCACGATCGAAGCGCGCGTCGACGCCGCGTTCGTCACCGGCGATCACACGCTTTTCGTCGGCGCGCCGGTCGGCGTCGGCCTGCGGGAAAATGATCGCCCCCTGACCTCGCTCGAGCTGGATTACGTTTATCTGGGTGGCAAAGCGCTGCTGCCGCGCGATCGCGCGGGATGGTAATTGGCGGCGATGAGCGAGGTTCTCTATGGCGAAAGTTGATTTGACGCGCGACAAAATCGTCTGCTACGATGCGCCGAGTTTGGGGAGCAGCGACGATGCCGATCGATCGGAATGAGTTGCGCCGCGTGATGGGGCATTTCCCCACCGGCGTCACTGTCATTACCACGACCTCGAAAGAGGGACTGCCGTTTGGCTTGACCGCCAACGCCTTTACCTCAGTCTCGCTCGAGCCGCCGCTGCTGTTGATCTCAGTTGACAAGAAAGCCGAGAGCTATCCACATTTCGAGGACAGCAAAGTTTTTACGGTCAACTTTCTGTGCGACGATCAGGAATCACTCTCACGCAAGTTTGCGGTCAGCGGCGGCGACAAGTTCAAGGGCGTCGCCTATCGTTCGGGCGCCAACGGGGTTCCGATCCTGGAGGGCGCCTTGGCCTATATGGAGTGCCGGTTGTATGCCGTGTATGACGGCGGTGACCATACGCTCTTTCTCGGCGAAGTTACCCAGGCTGAAACCCGCGAAGGCAAGCCATTGGTCTTCCATCGGGGCGGCTACAAGACGATTAGCGACTGAGCCGGTCTGCTCGGGACAGCCTATTCAGCGCGCGGATCTTAGAGGGGGAAGTGGCACGGCTGCCCGGACTGAGCGTGTTCCTGCCCTCGCATAACGAGGAGGGCAATGTCGAGCGGGTGGTCCGGAACTTCTGCGCGGCGCTGCCGGAGGTCGCCGACGACTACGAAGTAATCGTGGTGAATGACGGCAGCCGCGATCGGACGGGCGCAATCGCGGACCGGCTCGCTGGCGCCGATCAGCACGTTACGGTGGTTCATCATGAGGTCAATCGGGGCTACGGAGGCGCAGTGATTTCCGGGATTCGAGCAGCCTCGATGCCGTGGGTGCTACTCTGTGACGGCGACGGTCAGTTCGACCCGGGCGACGTCAAGCATTTGGCCGCCCGAACCCCCGAATACGACGTAGTGGTGGGTCGACGCGCGCATCGCGCCGATTCGTTCACGCGGCGAATAAATGGGAAAGCCTGGACCATCCTGGTCAGGATGATGTTCGGATTGCGCATTTCAGACATGGACTGTGGTTTCAAGCTTTTCCGCCGCGCGCTGTTGCAGGACATGGAGCTTCACGCCAGCGGCGCGATGATTACCACGGAACTTATGGCGCGCCTGGCCGGGCGCAAGGCGCGCGTCTGCGAAGTCGACGTCCAGCATCTGCCACGCGTGGCCGGTGAGCAGAGCGGCGCCAATTTCCGAGTGATTGCACGGGCGTTCAAAGAGCTTTTCGCACTCTATCGAGAGCTTCGTTCGGCAAGATTGGCTCCCGATCAATAATGCTCTGCGGAATGGCCGAAGCGTCCGCACACCGTATCTTATGAGGGGGGAACGACCAAAGCGTTAGAGCCGCTATACGGATTGCGCCAGCACTATCTACCGTATAGTTGAGAAGGGGCCTGATTTCCTGACATTTTAGCCGTCTCGTCGGTCTGCGTGGATGGCACGGCAATCGCTTAAATGGGGATTCAGAGGTTCATACAGAACCTCCAGAAAAAGGAGAAGGATATGAAGCGTACCGTTTCGATGTTGACTGCCGCGCTGTTTGCTGGGGCGATTGCAATGCCAGCTTTCGCGCAGGCTCCGGCGGACACCTCCTCGCCTGCGGCGGCTGCGTCGATGGCGGCCCCGAGTGCAGAGAGCTCGCCCGCAGCGGCAACCGGTGAGATGGCGAAGCCCAAACATCATCGTCGTCACCATCACGCCCGTCGTCATCACAACAAGACTTCGATGTCAGCGCCGGCGGCTGAGTCGTCGATGGCGGCTCCGGCGGCGGAATCGTCGATGGCAGCGCCAGCTCCGGCGACCTCGCCCGCTCCGTAAGCTCAGCCAAAGCTCGCGCATTACCCCGTACGGGCCGCGTATTTCGGATAACGCTCCGGACTTGCGCGGCCCGACGGGCGTTTCAATCGCCGCGCGACAATGTGATCGCGCGGATTCCAGTATTCTCACGCCCGTTTTTCCTGCTAACATCGAAAATCTGCTGGTGTTGAGCCGGCTCGAGAAGCCACGCAAGCGAAGCAATGAAAACTTGCAAGGAGTCGGCAGATTAGCGCCACGTGAGCGAGTTTCGCAGAGAGTTTGTAGTCGTATCGGTGGCGCTCCTGATCCTGCTGGGATGGCAAACCCCCGGAAGAGCACGTTCCACGAGCGCGGACGCGAGCATCTGCGATCCGGTTGCAGACTATTATCTCGGCTTGGAGGACTACACGAAAACGCTCCAGCTTCATGAGGAGATAATTCGCCGGCATCCGAATTTCGCCTTGGCCTACTATCATCTGGGTTTCGTGTATGGCGAACTCGGCGATCATCACCGCGAGTTGGTTGACTACCAGAAGGCGGTCGATCTCGGTCTGAACGATTGGGATTTGTTTCTAAATCTCGGGCGCCTCTACCTGGAAACCGATCATCTCGAGCAAGCGACCGGCACTTTTCGGCTCGCCGCGCTGCTCGGGCCTTATCGTCCAGAGACGCATTACAATCTCGGCCTGGCCTATGAGCGGGCAGGACTGTTCCAGCAGGCGGAGCAGGAAATCCTGTTGTCGTTGAGGCTCAAGCCGGATCAGGACGAAGCCCGCAACACGCTCGCGACGATTTACGCCGAACGGGGTGATTACCCACGCGCGCACAAGGAATGGGAAGAACTAACCCGGTCCGATCCGGGGTATCAGCCGGCTAGAAAAAATCTCGCGCTTCTGCGACAGGCGGAGAGCGGCAAAGCTGGCGGCGCTGCGCAATTCGGTAATTTTTTCAAAGCGCCTTGATCCGTGGCTGCACAATTCTGTTTTCGAGTGGGGGAGGTGGGGAAGCCGATGGTACAGCGTCGATGGGGTTGGTGGTGGCGCAGCGTTGTCTGCTTCGCGCTGGTGGTCGGGGTTCTGGGTAAAACTTCGTCGGCACAGGCGTGGGTACGGCTGCATCGGCGACACCACGCAAGACGTCACTTCGCGCATCACCCCAGGGTGCCGTCGTATCACGCCGAGCTGCTTATGGACGCCGACAGCGGGAGCGTGCTCCACGCGCAAAATGCCATGATTCAGTGGCCGCCGGCCTCGATGGCCAAGATGATGCTGATGGCGGTGGCGGAGGACGAAATTCAGGCCGGGCATTTCAGTTATGCGGACCCGGTGCGGATTTCGGCGCGCGCCGCCAGGACCGGTGGCTCGCGTTTGGGCCTGCGCGAGGGTCAGGTTTATCCGCTCGGTGAACTGATGAAAGCCGCGCTGATCCGTTCGGCGAATGACGCCGCGGTGGCGGTCGCCGAGAAGATCGCCGGCTCGGTCGAGGCCTGCGTGCAGAAGATGAATCAGAAAGCCCACGCGCTGGGGATGGACGATACCTACTACCGCACCGTGGACGGACTGCCGCCGCAGCCCGGCCATGATGTCGATCACACTACGGCGATCGATCTTGCGATCCTGGCGCGCGAGCTGATCAACGACACGCATCTGCTGCGCTGGACCTCGATGGAGACGGCGCCCTTCGACGACGGCCGGGTGATTCTGCATAACACCAACCATCTCATCGGACATCTGGACGGCTGCGACGGGCTCAAGACCGGCTTCACGATGGAGGCCGGCTTCAATTTGACGGCGACGGCCAAACGTGGCGACATGCGTCTGATCTCGGTGGTGCTGGGCGCGCCGTCAAATCCGCAGCGCTTCATCCAGAGCGCGCGGCTGCTCAATTGGGGTTTCGCGAATTTCGCCCGGGTTCATCTGCTTAATCGCGGACAGGCGCTGCCGGTGCATGTGCAGGTGGAAGCCGGACCTTCGATTCAGCCGGTGGCGGAGCGCGACCTCGCGCTGGTTCTGCCCAAGGCCCAATTGTCGAGCGTGAAGCTCGAGTACAGCGTGCCGGCAGTGGTTCAAGGCCCGCTTGCCAACGGCGCAGCGCTCGGTCAGGTTATAGTGCGCGATGACGGCGTCGTCGTCTCTCGGGTCGAGGCGGTTTCGCCATCCTCGGTGGATGCAACATTGCCTGGGTCTGATCCTGCGGCGGCACCCAACGCCCGGCGCGGCGCTACCGCGAGCGGCGCCGGACCCGACCTGCGCTAAACGCGATCGCGCCAGACGCCGCTCAGGAGACCAGATGACAGCCGCTTCGAAACAAAGAAATCGGCGCAACAGCAGGCTCGCACGCAAGCGCCGGACCGCGCCAACACAGGTCCGCGCGCGCAAAAAGCGCATGCGCCGCACACGGCTGCGCGGCGCCAGGTAGGCCGACAAGCAAGGCGCGACGCGGTTCTCCGCGGGCTTTCGCGACAGCCTTTCATGGCCCAAGTCACGACGCCCAGGATCGTCATCGCGGCGACGGGTAGCGGGGTCGGCAAGACCACCGTCACGATCGCATTGATGGCGGCGTTGCGCGCGCGCGGCCTTGAGCTCGCCCCCTTCAAGTGCGGCCCGGATTATCTCGATCCCACTTATCACGCGCGCGCCGCCGGCGCGCCCTCGCACAATCTCGACGGCTGGATGATGGGCCGTGAAGGCGTCGTTCAGACCTTTGCGCGGGCCTCGCGCTCAGCGGAGGTCGCGGTTGTCGAAGGCATGATGGGGTTGTTTGATTCGGCCGCGCCGGCGAGCGACGAGGGTTCCAGCGCCGAGATCGCCAAATGGCTCAGCGCGCCGGTACTTCTGGTGGTCGATGCGTCCGGGATCGCCCGCACGATCGCGGCTATCGCGCTGGGCTTCGCGCGCTTCGACTCGGCGCTCTGCGTCGCCGGGATCATCTGCAACAACCTCGGCGGCCGCGGCCATCTGGATCTGCTGCGCGAGGCCTTACCGGAGATTCCGATCGTCGGCGGGTTGCCGCGCTGCGCGGAGGCGGCATTGCCGGAACGCCACCTCGGCCTCGTCGCCGCGAATCAAACCGACCTGCCTGACGCCGCGTTCGAGGCGTGGGGCGCAATGGCGGCTGAGTGGTTCGAGCTCGAAAAAATTCTCGCGCTCGCGCGCTCGGCGCCCGCGCTCGAATGCGGGTCCGACGCCGAGGCTCCCACGGCTGGGCGTCGCTGCCGGATCGGCCTCGCATACGACGAGGCCTTTCATTTCTACTACGACTTCAATCTCGCGCGGCTCGAACAGCTCGGGGCGGAGATCGTCCGTTTCAGCCCGGTCCATGACCGCGAATTGCCGGCGCTGGATGGGCTGTACTTCGGCGGCGGCTATCCCGAGGCTGCGGCTCGCGAGCTGGCGGCGAACCATTCGATGCTCGACGCGGTCCGCGACTTTGCCGCGGCGGGCAGTCCGATCTACGCCGAGTGCGGCGGCTTGATGTATCTCACCAGCGCGATCCGCCTGATCGATGGCGCAACCTTTCCAATGGTTGGATTGATTCCATCAATCGTGGTGATGCGCGACCACCTGCAGGCGATCGGCTACGCCGAGATCGAAACCACCGCGCCGACGTTTCTTGGCCCGGCGGGGACGCGCTGGCGCGGCCATCAGTTCCGTTATTCGACGCTCGAGCCTTCGCCCACGGAATCGATCGAGCGCGTCTATCGGGTCGCGCCGCGATGGGGCGGCGGAGCGTTCGCCGAGGGGTTTCGGCGCGGCAACCTGATTGCGTCCTACGTGCACGCACATTGGGCGTCGAATCCGGCGGTGGCCGAGAATTTCGTCCGCGCCTGCGCGGCCCGACGCCCAACTCGAGTTGATGATCAGGCTGCTTCGTAATCTCGCCTTAATCTAGAATACGATACCCGGCAGGAACGCCGCGATGCCGCCGTCACAATCCGCCAACGCCGCCCCGCACACGCTCGAGGGCTTCTTCGTGCTCCATCAGTTTTTCCGCGTCAAGCTGAACGAGCTTTCGCGGCGATCGGCAAAGGAGCGCGAGGTCATGGTCGAAAAGGCGGAGAGCGCCCTCCGCGCGATGAGCCGGCGCGAAGACGGCGAGACGGCGCTCTTCGGCCTGCTCGGTCATAAGGGCGATCTGATGGTGATTCATTTCCGCCACACGCTTGACGAGCTGCGCGAGGCCGAGCACGCGGTTACGCATTTGGCGCTGAGCGCCTTCCTCGAACCAACCGGCTCGTATCTCTCGGTAATCGAGATCGGCCTCTACGAGATGACCGCAAAGCTGCACGCGGAGCTGACCGCGCGCGGCGTCGCGCCGCACTCGCCGGAGTGGAGCGCGGCGGTCGACGCGGCGCTGCACGCGCAGCGCGAGAAGCTCGACGCGCGCCTATCGCCGCCGATCCCCGCCCGCCGCTACGTCTGTTTCTATCCGATGAACAAGCGCCGCGCGGGCGCCGACAACTGGTACATGCTTCCGCTCGAAGAGCGCCAACGCCTGATGCACGAGCATGGGATGATCGGGCGGCGCTACGCCGGCCGCGTCAATCAGATCATCTCGGGCTCGATCGGCTTCGACGACTGGGAATGGGGCGTCGATCTCTTTGCCGACGATCCGCTGGTGTTCAAGCAGTTGGTCTATGAGATGCGCTTCGACGAATCGAGCGCGCGCTATGCCGAGTTTGGCCCGTTCATCGTCGCGATCCGGCGCAGCACCGACGAGCTGCAAAGACTGGTCTTCGGCCACACCAGCGCCTGAGCGCCGCCATTTCACATTCGCCACCTGCCCCGTGTTGTATGGATCACGGGTGACAGGATCGCACCGCGTCCAGCACTCGGA
>JBOHWF010000148.1:0-5791 GCA_050736455.1 Binataceae bacterium (SeqCode)
GAGGTGATGGGCGTGGCGGAAAAGGGCCACGACTATTTCCTCCAGGTCACCGACGCGCGGCCCGATACCGGTGGGCTCTCCGGCGCGACGCCGAATGAGGCGGTGAGCTGGGGCAAAATCGATCCCGCGCGGCTGCCCGATTCGGTGGTCTGCTACGTCGATGCGACCGTCGCACTGCCGCTGATCACCGCCTACGCGCTGGCGCGGCGCAAGCCGCGCAAGCCGCGCCGCCTCTACGAGCAGCGCGAGCGCATGATGACCGAGCTGACGCGCGCTTACGAAAAGGTTCGCGCTACTGAAGCGAAGCGCAACGAGCGGACGAGTCTGCGCGCTGCGCCAAACATCTTAAGCCCGCCCGCGCGCAACAAAACATCCTGAATTAAGACCGGGCCTCAGCTAGAATCGCCATCACGTTATGCCGAACATCGCAAACCCTGGAGCTCTCCCCGCCGCCAGGCACGAATTTGCCCGCGAGCTCGAGGCCGCACAGGCCGCCGCGCTTGCGGCCGGTGAAATTCTCAAGCGGTACTATCGTGACCGCGGCTTCAAGATCGATCATAAGGGCAAGGATAATCCTGTCACCACGGCGGATTTGGAGGCCGATCGCAAGCTCAAAGAACTTTTGCATGACGGCTTCCCCGGCTACGGCTGGCTCTCCGAGGAAACTGCCGACGACGGCGTGCGGCTCGATCATGAACGGGTCTGGATCGTTGACCCGCTCGACGGCACCAAGGAATTTATCAAGGGGATTCCCGAATTTGTCGTTGCGATCGCGCTGGCCGAGCGCGGCGTCCCGGTGCTCGGCGTCACCTACAACCCGATCCGCGGTGAACTCTTCGCCGGTGCGCGCGGCGGCGGGATGACGTTCAATGGCGAGCCGGCCGCGGTCACGCGGCGGACGTCGCTCGACCACGCCACGGTGCTGGCCAGCCGCAGCGAGACCTCGCGCGGGGAGTGGAAGGCCTATGAAGACCGCATCAAGATCGATCCAATCGGCAGCGTCGCCTACAAGCTCGCGTTGGTTGCCGCCGGCCGCGCCGACGCGACCTTCACCCTGACGCCCAAGAGCGAATGGGACGTCGCCTCCGGCGTGGCGCTCGTGCTTGAGGCCGGCGGGCGTGTGACCGACCTCGACGGCAAAACCCTCCGCTTTAATCAGGCGTCGGTGAAGCTCAAGGGCTTCGTCGCTTCCAACGGCCTGCTCCACGACGAACTCGAGCGGATGCTGCCGCGCCGGAAGTAACGCCGACTCGCCGGTCGTTCGACTACTCCGCAAGCTCTTGCCATCGAACGACCTCGCAGCCGGAAACGGCTTCCTTCTACTGTCAGACCAGACTCCGCCGCCATGCCTGACGGCCGCGGCTGCGGCGCTCGAAGCGGCTGCCACGCTTCGGCAGCTGATGACGTGAACGTTTCGCCGTATTAGTCAGTTGCGTCCAGTGACCGTTCTTGAAGGTCAGCGCGCCGATATAGCCGCCCGGCAAAATCTCTTGCGCTGACTGAATATGGCCCTTGAAGTCGTAGGGCCCGGGTCCACCCGTAAACCAGTTCATGAAAACGAAGTCGCTGACCTTGACGCCCCCGATATCGTAGCTGAACTGATCGTCTTCGGGCGCATCGCACATCTCGAAGGCGTAACAGGTCGAGTTGTCGATCTGCATTAAAGTCGAGATTTCAGGATCGCCCATCATCTCGAGCAGCTCGTGCGAGCCGTCCACGCTGACCAGGCCGCCGTCGAGCAACGTGGTCTCGACGAAGACTTTGCCGAGCGGCATCCCGCTGGGGGTCCAGTCGTGATAGCCGAGCGCGCCGGCGACATCGGAGTTGTCGAAGAACCCGAGTAGCCAGTCGTTCGGCGGAATAGTGACGCCTTTTGCCGGATAAACTTTGAGACTGACACTGAGTAGTCCATGCGTCGGCGCAAAGTCCCGATCGACCTGTACCTGATACGCTGCCACATAGGCCGCGAGGTCTGCATCCGACAGCTTCGTTGAAAAGTTCTGAACCGCTACCTCAAGCATCCCTTGCTCTCCTTGTTCCGTTGCGCACGCGTCGGGGTTACACCCACGGCCGTTCCGGCCCATACAAATTCGGGTCATCCTCACCACGTTCGAGAAAATAGCGCCGCACCGCATCGCGCAGACGCGGTTTATCGCCCGTCCATTGATAAATCCCCTGCCAGTCTCGAGAGATATCGGTAAACGGGTTGTAGTCGTGGTCGCGCAGAATCTTCCAGCGCTCATAATAGCGGCGCTTCTGCTTGCTGCCGTGAAAATGATGTGCGAGGAACTGCTCGACGTATCCGATATTGGCCTGCAGCTTCCTGGCGCGCTCTTGCCAGAGCAAGACCGCGTCCGCATGGTTGCGCGTCGAGGAGTTCTCGGCGCGCGGCGAGGTCAGCCGGGTAACCAGTTCGTGGATCACGCCGATTAGCCCGTGCGCCATCTCGGAGTCGCCGCCGCCAAGGATGTTGATGTCGAGCAGGCCACCGATCGTGTCAAACGCGTGCCGCGTCCATGCCCACGCGCCGCCCGGCGCGCCTGGATCGAGTCCGAAAGGGAAGACGTTGAGATCGGTGTCGTATCGCCCGGTACGTAGAGGGCCGTATCCCGAGCTTCCAGTGGCCGGGCTCCCGACCTTGGCCGCCCCGGCTGCGGCAAAAACATCCTGGTGATGATAATTCCACGCGAACGACCGTGCCGGCCCGAGCGGCTCATGCTTCGCGCTCAAGTCCATATACGAGGAGAACAACTGCACCATGTCGTAGTGCTGGAGCTGGTGAATTGCTTCCAAGGCCCAGTCCTGCCGCGTAAAAACCAGATCGGCGTCTGAGTATCCGCCGTATTTCCAGTCAGCCGGAAATCGCGACACGATTACGTTGAGGAGGTTTTCCTTGTGCCACAGCTCGGTTTGCGTCCTGAGCTGAATGTCGTTCTCGGCAAACGGCGCCGAACGGTCGCCGGTGACCTCGAACGGCCGATCGCCATAGGCCAGTTCGCCGACGTAGAGCTTCACGTTCGGCCAGCCGGTTGCCCGCCGGCGAAAATCATTCATCAGGATCCGGCGGGTCCGCCAGCGAAATGGATTAGAGTAGGCGACGGCGAGATGTAGAGTTTGACCTTCGGACCATTCCGACCACGGCCGCTGAACGTCCGGATGATTCAGATAATTACTCATTACTCAAGCCGTCGCTGTCGCCGCCAGTCACGGCGTCCCGATCCTCATGCCGGCCTGGAACAATCGTCCAGGTAGCTAGAAGCCGGAACTCTTGCAGCGCCCGCAACCGCGGCCTGTGCAAGTACTACTGTTAGGGATGTCCACGTAACCGAGCTGCGCATCTACCGGCGTTCAACCCACGCCCTCGATGGAAGTACTTAAAACAGCTTTGACTAGGATTATATAGGGTGAAATATTTCCTTCTCTCCGAGCGGAGAGCGAGGTCTCACGCGATTTTCGTAATCGGTTCCGATGGATCGGCAGCAACGGTCGAGCTGGCGAGCCTTGCGCGATGCGCCTCGACGCGAGGTCCGAGCAGCTCGAAGAGCGCCGGCAAAACGACCAGCGTCGCGATCAGGATGAAGCTGACGCCCAGCGTCAGCACCCAGCCGAGGCTCGAAATTCCCCGATGGCTCGCCGGGATCAGCGCCGCAAAGGCGGCGATCGTCGTGAGCGAGCAGATCGTCACCGACTTGCCCACCGCCCGGCTCAGGATGAGCGAGGATTTGTCCGTCTCTTCGCGCCAGCGGTAGAGCATGTTGACGCCGTTGTCCACGCCCATCCCGATCACGATCGGCACCGCAAACAGGTTTGCCAGATTGAAGTCCCACCCGAGCGCGCCCATCGCCTCGAGCAGCCAGACGCCGCCAAAGACCAGCGGCACCGTCGCCAGCAGGGTGTCGCGCAGGCTGCGGAAATCTGCGAAGACGAAAATAAACACAGCGATCAACGCGAGGATCGCCGCGCGTTCGTAGCCGTGGCGCATCACCGTCGCCAGGGTGTAGGTCTGCACCGGAGGCCCGGTGACGTCGCGGTCAATGGCGCGCAGCGCCATTACGAAGCGCTTAAGCGGAGCGTCGGCCCAGACGTCACCCTGCGGATAGACCTGCACGAGGTAGAGGCCCGACGCCCCGATGAAGCGATCGCGCACCACCGGCGGGAGGTTCTCTGCGGTAATCCCGGCGGGCGTGAGCTGGAGCCTCAAGCGCTCGAGGCGGTCGCGCAGATCACTCGCAAGGCGGTGCTCGTAGGCACGAAACGCCTGTGGATCACGCCGGAGCCGCGCCAGCGCCTGGATCGCCAGCCCATGGGTTTTTGCTGCCGCTCCCGACGGATCGCGTCGCGCCAGACGCGCGAGGCGCGCGGCAAACTGCCCTAGTTGGCTGGGCAACGCGGCGGAATTGGCCGCCGGCGCGCTCGCGACTGTTACGGTGGCGAGTTCATTCCCGAGCCGGTCGAGGATGGCGCGCTTCGCGCCTTGATCGGCGGGGAGGTAGCTGCTGATAGTTTCCACGTCCGCGACTTCGGGGAGCCGCCGGAACGCACCGGCAAGACGATCGGCGACCTTGAGCGTCGGCGCCAGGGCTACCGCAAACCACGACGAACGGCCAGAGTCGTGCAGCAGGAGATTCTCATAGCGTACAGCCTCGGCCTGGTTCGGCTGCAGCCGCAGGACGTTTTGATCGAAAGTCACACCGCGGATTAGAAAACCCGCCGCGAGCGTGGCGCCGGTCGCCGCGGCCACGATCAGTCGCGGCCGCGCGAAGAGCTTCTCGAGCGTCGAGCGCGGCGGCGCGAAGGAAACGCTCGGCGGCGCTTTTGCCCCAGCCTCGCGATCGCGGATTGCGATCAGCGCGGGGAACACCAACAGCGCCGACAGCAGGCACAGAAACAGGCCGGCGGCGGAGATTTCGCCGAGCTCCGCGATACCGCGAAAGTCCGTAAACATCGGCATCAAAAAAGCCAGCGCCATGATGCAGGCCGAAGCAAAAACCCCGGTGCCAGTATTGACCACTGCGAGTTCGACTGCCGCGGGCATCGCGAGTCCGCGATGCCGCGCCTCGTTGTAGCGCGCCATCAGATGAATCGGGAAGTTGATCCCGATACCGACGAGCACGCTAGTGAAGACCGCGGACAGCAGATTCAGATGCCCGACCACCAGCGTCGTGAAGCCGAACGACCACGCGGCCCCAACCAACAGGGCCACGATCGCGAAAAAAGGCTCGACCACGCCGCGAAATGGAATCACCAGCAGCAGCACCAGTCCGATAATCGCGATAACCGAGCCTTGCATCATGTCGTGCTGGGTCGCGCTCTGTTCGGCATAGGCGAGCGCCGGCCCGCCCGTCATGCCGGCTTCAATCGCCGGATTGGCGGCCCGCTCGGCGTCGAGGTCGGCCTGGATCGCCTCGACCGGATCCGGTCCGTTGACCGCGCCCTCACCCGGGGCGACATTCAATAGCAGATATCTGCCATTGGCCGATTTCAGGTAGGTGTCACGCAGCGTCGCGCCGGTTTGATCCGTGGGCATCAGAGCGTCCCATGGCGAGACCGAATTCGCCGACGGGTCAGCCAGCATCCCCTCGAGGATCGGATCAAACAAGGTAGGACCGGACGCTGCCCCGAGACCCTCCGGAAACCTGGCGCTCGCGCCAGCAGGACTCCGCGATACAGCCCCGGCGCTGCGTTCGAGCGCCCGATTTCCCATCGCGAAGACGCCGGCCAGGGTCGGATGGGCGGCATAGCCGCGGATGAGAGGCAGCGCCGCCGTGAGCCCGTGGGCAAGCTTGGCGAG
>JBOHWF010000149.1:0-9354 GCA_050736455.1 Binataceae bacterium (SeqCode)
AGGGCGGTTAGCTCAGCGGTAGAGCATCGGCCTTACAAGCCGGTGGTCGCTGGTTCGATCCCAGCACCGCCCACCAGCATCAGCAGTTCGAGACGTTCCCAAGGGCCAACAAATGCGCCCGCCTCAACGCCGAAGTGCGTCGCGGAAGCGTCGAATGAATGAGGCGTCCGGGATTCCCGGACGCCTCATAGCGGTTTTGATCAGGATTGCTGATCCGCAAAGATGGTGGCTGCAGACCGCGAAATTCCTCGCTGTCCTCGATCTACTCGATGATGAAGCCCTCGAAATTGCCCTGTTCGCGCCACTGCGCGAGCATTGCATAAAACGCCACCGCGCCATTGGGGTACTGAGAGTCGAGAAAGCCCTGCTTCGAGTTTTGTCCCTCGCCGTTGTAGTAACCCGGGGTGCAGGTGTTCTGGTATTCGCTGATGAAGCTGGGCGCAGTGACCAGCTTAACCCAGTCAGCCTCCGCCTCGGGGGTGGGCTCCACGATCTTCGCTTCGCGCGCCTTCACTTCCTTGGCGACATAAGCGATGTGCGTAGCTTGGCCCTCGAGCATATAGGTGAAGTTCGGTGCCAGGCCGGTCTGGGTGAGGCCCATATGGAAGAGGTTCGGGAAGCCGTGGCTCAGCAAGCCGTGGTGGGTCCTCATCCCTTGCGCCCAATAGCTGGACAGGGGCTGGCCGTTGCGGCCGTAAACCTCGAACTCGGCGCGCCGCGTGTAGGAGGTTCCGACCTCGAAACCGGTGGCGAAGATCAGGCAGTCCACTGGGTACTCGACGCCGTCGACGACCACCGCGTTCTCGGTCACGCGGTCGACGCCCCTGCCCTTGGTATCGACCAGCTTGACGCTGGGGCGGTTAAAGGTTGGCAGGTACTCGTCGTTAAAGGTTGGGCGTTTGCACCATTGGCCGTACCAGGGCTTGAGCGCCTCGGCGGTCTGTGGGTCGCTCACGATCGTGGCCGCGCGCTCGCGAATCTCGTTCATCTTCTGGTAGTCGGCGATCTCGGACATTAGCTGCAGGTGCTCATCTGAGAAGGTCGAATTGTTGGTGTTCGCCAACAGTCGCGCCAGATTCTTGAACAGACTAGTCCACTTGTCGCCGACCAAATCCTCTTCGACCGGCACGCCGGCCATGATCGAGCAGAAGTTGTTGTTCCGATAGGCCTGCCATCCGGGCTTGAGCGTCTTGACCCACTCGGGATCGGTCGGCTTGTTGCCGCGCTCGTCCACCGAGGAGGGCGTACGCTGGAAGACGTAGAGCTGCATCGCGTGCTCGCCGAGATGCGACACGGATTGGATCGCGGTCGCGCCGGTGCCGATAATCCCAACGCGCTTGTCGCGGAGCTTGTGCAAACCGCCGTTGGTACTGCCGCCGGTATAGTCGTAGTCCCAGCGGCTGGTGTGAAACGTGTGCCCCTTGAACTTCTCGATTCCGGGGATCGCGGGCAGCTTGGGGCGGTTGAGGGGACCGCTCGACATGATCACGAAGCGCGCCCTGAAGACGTCGCCGCGATCGGTCTTGACGGTCCAGCGCGCGTCTTTGTCGTCCCAGCGCGCCTCTTTGATCTGCGTCTGGAAGCAGGCCCGCTCGTAGAGGTTGAAGTGCTTGCCGATCCGTTGGGCGTGCGCGAAGATTTCCGGCGCAAAGGAGTACTTTTCCTTCGGGATATATCCGGTCTCTTCGAGCAGCGGCAGATAAACATAGGACTCGATGTCGCACTGGGCGCCGGGATAGCGGTTCCAGTACCAGGTGCCGCCAAAATCCCCGGCCTTCTCGATAATGCGGATGCGAGTGATGCCGACCTTCTGCAACCGCGCCGCCGCCAGCAGGCCGCCGAAGCCGCCGCCGACAATCACGGCGTCGAGCTCTTCATTCAGCGCTGGGCGGGTGAAACCCGGCGCGACATAAGGATCGGCGTTGTAGCGCTCGAGCGCACCGATGACTTCCTGATATTGATTGTTGCCGTCCGCGCGCAGCCGCTTCGCTCGCTCGGCGGCGTATTTCTGGCGCAGGACCGCCGGGTCGAAGCCCAATTCTGCGGGCGTCGGAATTCCGTTCGCTTTCGATTCCACTACGGCTTCACTCATTGCGTCAGCTCTCCTCTCTGATTTTAGGCCCCTCTTTTCGCTACCTTACTTCAAGATTGTGTCCAGAGGCAAGTTTTGTGAAGGCCCTTCGCAATGGCCGAAGCAGGCCGCATACTGAACGGCCACGGCGCGCGGGCACGACGCCTCGGCTCCGCTTCGACCCTCTGCTAGACTCCCGGCCAAATATGTCCTCAGCAAGTGAGTCGCGGAAGGTCGGGTCGATTCTGCTTTACGCGATCTCGATCGTAGGCGCCGTTGCGGCATTTTTCCTGATTCAGTCGTGGGGCGCGAAACTGCACGCGCCGGTGACCGCGCCGGTCGCCGCGATAGCAGGCCGGGGTGGGGATGCGCCCGGGGCTGAGCTGCTGCATGTATTATTGGCGCTGATGGCGGTGGTGGCGATGGCGCGGCTGCTCGGTACGCTCTTTCGTAATATCGGCCAGCCCCCGGTAATTGGCGAGATTCTCGCCGGCATCCTGCTCGGACCGTCGCTGCTCGGGTACATCGCGCCGCCGGTCTCGGCCTATCTCTTTCCGCCAAGCGTGATGCCTGCGCTCAACCTCATCGCGCAAGTCGGGGTAATCCTGTTCATGTTCCTGGTCGGCGCCGAGCTGGATTTGGGTCTGCTGCGCAAACGTGGCCGCGCGACCGTCGCCATCTCGCACGCCAGCATCCTGGCTCCGTTCATTCTGGGCGCCGCACTGGCCCTGCTGCTCTACCCGCGTCTCTCCTCGATGGAGGTTCCCTTTACCAATTTCGCGCTGTTTCTCGGGGTTTCGATGTCGGTGACGGCGTTTCCGGTGTTGGCCCGGATCTTAACTGACCGGCGGGTCAGTCGCACCCGGCTGGGCGCGATCGCGTTGACCTGCGCCGCAATTAACGATTTGACGGCGTGGTGCCTTCTGGCCCTGGTGGTCGGGGTTGCGCGGTCCGAGGGTGGCGACGCGCTTCGAACGCTATTTCTTGCGATCGGCTACGTCGCGTTGATGGCCTTCGCGGTACGGCCGCTGATGGGGCGGCTGGTAGTGGTTTACGGCAACAAGGGCCGCCTGACGCAGGGGCTGATGGCGACGATTTTTGTCCTGCTGCTGCTGTCGGCCGCGGCGACCGAGGTCATCGGAATCCACGCTATTTTCGGCGCTTTTGCCCTGGGCGCGATGATTCCACATGACAGCGGGATCGCGCGCGAGCTGGTCGACCGGCTCGAAGACCTGGTCGTGGTGCTGCTGCTGCCGGCTTTTTTCGCCTACACCGGTCTGCACACGCAAATCGGTTTGCTCAATAGTCCGCAGCAATGGGCGCTGTGCGGGTTGATCATCGCCGTAGCTTCCATCGGCAAGTTCGGCGGCGCCGCCGTCGCGGCTCGCGTCACCGGCATGCGATGGCGCGAGGGTGCGGCGCTGGGCGTGCTGATGAACACGCGCGGCCTGATGGAGCTGATCGTGCTCAATATCGGGCTCGAGCTGCACATCATCTCGCCCGTGTTGTTTGCGATGATGGTGCTGATGGCGGTGGTGACGACTCTCGCCACCACGCCGATCGTTCACCTGATCACGCCGGCGCGCGAGGCGAGCCCGGCACTGGCGCCGCGCTTGCCACGGACCCGCGTGGTGCAACGCAGCGCGATCCTGGTGCCGATCGCCAATCCGAACGGGGTGGCGCGGTTGGTGAACCTCGCGCTCGCGGCGACGCCGCTCGAGCTGCCACCGCCGCGCGTGCTCGCGATCGTCCGGCGCCCGCCGGGCGGAGTTCGCGCCAGTCTTGACGAGGCCGACGCGCTTGTGGTTCCGCGTTCGGCCGCGCTCAGCGCCGCGCTCGAGTTGGCTTGGAGCCGCGCAGCGGTGATCACTCCACAGGCGCTCTGGAGCGACGACCCGGCGGCCGATGTCGTGAAGGTCGCGACCGAGGCCGGGATTGGCTGGGTGCTCCTGGGACCTCATCGCGCGGTCTTTGGCGCAGATTTCCGCGGCGGCGTTGTGCGCGCGGTGCTCGATCAGGCCCGAGCGCTGGCGCTGAACGTGGCGGTGGCGATGCACGCGGGCGACGCGCCGTTCGAGCGGCTCTTCGCGGTGGTCGATGCGGGTTTCGACGGCCGCGCCGCGCTCGAGTTGGCCACCCGTCTGGCGCAACGGGCTGAGTGCACCCTGCATGTGATCCGGATCGCGCGCGGCAACGAGCCGGCCGAGTCGGAGCTTTCCGCAATGCTGGCCGAGGCCGCGCGCGTAGTGGGCCGCCGGCTACATACCGAGGCGATGGCGAATCCCACCGCTTCATTGATCGCCTCGCGCACGGCGTCCGGCTTGGTGGTGGTCGCAGCAACGGTCGCCGATCAACTGGGATTCGCGCGCCGCGGGTTTGCCGACGGCCGGCCGATGCTGCTGGTGCAAGGCTCGCGGTTCCCCTCGATTGCGGCTGCGGCGGATTCCGAACAGTCGCGCACCGCAACTTCGTAGTCGCCGCGCCAAGCGCGAGAATCCCGCCGCGAGCCGTGGAGAGCTTCGACGTTGTCATCCTCGGCGCCGGAGCGGCCGGTCTGATGTGCGCGCTGACCGCCGGCGCGCGCGGCAAGCGAGTCCTGCTGCTGGAGCATCTGCACGAAGCGGGCGCGAAGATCGTGATCTCAGGCGGCGGGCGCTGCAACTTCACGAATCTCGAGGTCCCACCCGAGCGCTTTCTGTCGGGCAATCCACATTTCTGCAAATCCGCGCTGTCCCGCTACCGTGAGCGGGATTTTATCGCGATGGTCGAACGGCATCGCATCCCGTATCACGAGAAGCGGCTGGGTCAGCTATTCTGCGACGGCTCGTCGCGCGCGATCGTGGCGATGCTGCTCGCGGAATGCGCCGCGGCTAGAGTTGATCTGCGGCTCGGTCAGCCGATCCGAGCTGTAAGCCGCGTCGAGCGCTTCCGCGTCGAGACCGAGTGTGCAACTTTCGAGTCGCAAGCGCTGGTGATCGCGACCGGTGGCCTCTCGATCCCCAAGATGGGCGCAACCAGTTTTGCCTATGATCTGGCCCGGCGCTTCGCCCTGAGCGTAATCGAGCCGCGGCCGGGACTAGTTCCGCTGACGATGGCGGGCGCGACGCTCGAGCTCTGCCGGGCCCTTACCGGAGTCGCGGTAGAGGCGGTGGTAACGTGCGGCCACGAGCGTTTCCGCGAGAATATTCTGTTTACCCATCGCGGGCTTTCGGGTCCGGCGATTCTGCAGATTTCATCGCACTGGCGCACGGGCCAGATGATCGCGATCGATTTTGCGCCCACGATCGAGCCGATGAATTTTCTCTGCGAGCGCAAACGCGCGCGTCCGCGCGCCGAACTGAAGACGGTGCTCGCCGAGGTGATTCCGAGCCGCCTGGCGGAGGCCCTTGCCGCAGAGTATCCGGCCGGGCCGATCGCCAATCTGCCCGACCTCACGTTGGCGCTGGCGGCGAAACAGCTCCAGCGTTGGGAGTTCACCCCTGCAGGGTCGGAAGGTTGGAGCAAGGCCGAAGTTACAGTCGGCGGCATCGATACGGCGGGATTATCATCGCGCACGATGGCGGCGCGCGCAGTGCCGGGTCTGTACGTGATTGGCGAGGCCGTCGATGTTACTGGCTGGCTCGGCGGGTATAATTTTCAGTGGGCCTGGTCGAGCGGCTGGTGCGCCGGCCAGGCAATTTGATTGAAAGCGGAGCTCCGCTGATGCCGCGCGCCGCCGCTACTCCCGCTGTGATCGCGATGCTGACTGATTTCGGTTATCGCGATCATTACGCCGGCGTCATGAAAGGGGTGATCAGCGCGATCGCGCCAGCGACGCAGGTCCTCGACCTCACCCACGGAATTCCCGCGGGTCAGATCGCCGCGGGCGCGATCGCGCTCGCGCAGAGCTGGCGATTTTTCCCGCCGCGCACGATTTTTCTCGCCGTGGTTGATCCGGGGGTGGGTACGCGCCGGCGCGCGATCGCGATCGCCTCACGGGCCGGGGCGCGCTTTGTTGGCCCGGATAACGGGTTGCTTTGGATGGCGGCGGCGGCTGCGGGTATCGAGTCCATCGTCGAGCTGCAGACGGCGCGCTATCGGCTGCCCGAGCCAAGTGCGACCTTCCATGGCCGCGATATTTTTGCGCCTGCGGCGGCGTGGCTGTCGCGCCGGGTCAAACTCGGTGCGCTGGGCCCGCAACGCAAACAGCTAACTCGGCTCGACATCGCAGATGGCGTGAGCGAAACCGCGCGGATGCTCAAAGGCGCCGTGGTGTATGTCGATGGCTTCGGCAATCTGGTGACGAATCTCTCGCGCGCGGCGGTCGAGCGATTTGCTGCGCGCCAGCGACAAGATAGGCTGTCGGTGAGGATTGGACGGCATTCGCCGATCGCCATCTATAACGCCTACGCGGAAGCTCCGGCCGGCGCTCCGCTGGCCTTGGTCGGCAGCTTCGGGATGCTCGAGATCGCGGTCCGCGACGGCAATGCGGCGGCGCGTTTCACGGTCACGGCCGGCGCCCCGGTAAGCCTCAGAGTGGGAACCAAGTAGCGAAGCGATGGAAGATTCAAGCGCCAAGTCACAGGCTTCTCCGCAAACTTCTGCGATCGTCACGGAGCTGCCGCGCTTCGACAGCGCAGCGCTATTCGGCCGTTCGCTCGAACCGGCTTCCGCGCCGAAGTTTCGCATTCCGGCGATGAACTGGGGGCTTTTTTTGCTCACGCTGCTGACGACCACGATGGCCGGAGCCAGTCAGGCGGACGCGACGTTCTCACTCGCCCATCCGATCGCGACCTTCTCGGCGCTGGGCGCCGGATTGTCCTTCTCGATCCCGTTGATGGCGATTCTGCTCGCCCACGAGATGGGCCATTACGTGACCTCGCGCCGCCACGGCGTGGATACGAGCCTGCCTTATTTTCTCCCGGCGCCGCTGCCGTCACTGTTCTTCATTGGAACGTTCGGCGCGTTCATCCGGATGAGATCTGTGCCGCGCACGCGCCGCTCGATGTTCGATATCGGCGCGGCCGGACCGTGGGCGGGCTTCGTGATTGCGCTGGGAGCCATTATCCTCGGCCTCAGATGGTCGCAGGTCTCGCCGCTCGACACTTCGCAGGGCGGTCTCGAGCTCGGCAATTCGATCATTTTCTGGTCAGTCGCGCGGGTCGTGCTTGGGGTCGATCCCAATACGGTCAACGTCAACCTGCATCCGACGGCTTTCGCCGGATGGGTGGGAATTCTGGTGACGGCGCTCAATCTCCTGCCCATCGGACAACTCGACGGCGGCCACGTAATCTACTCGCTGTTCGGCGCGCGTGCGCATCGACTGATCTCGCGCCTGGTCTGGGTGGGATGCCTGCTGATGGCCGTGATCCCGTATTTCCTGCACCTGGATTTCTGGCCGGGATGGCTGCTGTGGTTCCTGCTGGTGTTAGCCCTGGGACTCGGCCATCCCTCGACCCTGGATGCTCAGACGCGCTTGCTGGGCGCGCGCCGTCTGGCGGCATGGGCGACCGTGCTGTTGTTCGTGCTGACCTTCAGCCCGGTGCCGTTCTCGCTTACCGCGCCCAGGGCTCCGCAGCCGCAAAGCGACGGCCCCCGCTTCAGCGTGATCTATCGGGCGCCTTGAATCAGGCTGCCGCTATGCGCGAAGCCTACTGCTTCGAGAGGCGTTTGCGATCGTCATCGTCGGCGGCGCCGTAGAGGCGCGGGCATTTCTCCGCCAGCCAGCGCTTGCTGACGGCGTCTTCAAGCGCGCGGCCCTCGCCGTCCACCGCCCAGGTACCGACGTGCAGAACGGTGAAATTACAGAATCTGCGACCGCAAAAGCGGCATGAGAAGGCGAGCCTGGACCCGCGCGCGGCCGACCAGTCGAGCATCTTCACCTTGAAGTCATGAGTGTCCCAAGGCTTTCGTTCCAGTCCTTGCATCGTGGATTCCTCTCGTGAAACGCAGCACTCGGGCGAAACGCCGATCGACGCTAGCGTGCGGCTCCGTGGTTCCGTGTCCGGCCATTTTTATGCGCCGGGTCGGGTTCGAGCGTGATGCGCTGCCCCTTGAGCTCCGAATTGCTCAGCAGACTGAAGGCGACCGCAACGTCGGCGAGCTCCGCCATCTCGACAAAGCCGAAGCCGCGGCAGCGTCCCGAGAGTTTGTCGCTAATCGCCAGCGCGCCGAGCACTTCGCCGGCGCGCGAGAAATGCGTCACCAGATCGCTGCTGGTGACCGAACTGGCGAGGTTGCCAACATATATTTTCACATTTGACCAACTTTCATTTCGTTTTCGAGCCGACTGCGATATTCCGCGACCGCAGATCTTTTACGCCGGAGCATCGAAAGGCGAGGTGATTAGAGTTTATGCTTGCACGGCGACAAAAGATACGGCCCCGGAGCTTCTCGTCCGCACTCGCCGCCACCCACTATCCTTGGCGATTGAAACCGGCTATGTTGTACGCGTAACGCTTGGATCGTTCCTTTCACCCAGCCCGGGAATGAGCCCGGGTTCTCTGTTCGGAGCTCCCCAGCCTAACTTTCGGAGGGCAAGGCATGCCCAGCAAATTGTACGTAGGCAACCTGGCCTACTCGGTTACCAACAGCGACCTGGAGGAATTGTTTGCGCAAGTCGGCCAGGTTCAAAGCGTCGCCGTGATCACGGACAAATACTCCGGCCAATCGAAGGGCTTCGGTTTTGTCGAGATGGCGACCCCGGACGAGGCG
Source organism: Binataceae bacterium (SeqCode) (assembly GCA_050736455.1). GTDB lineage: Bacteria > Desulfobacterota > Binatia > Binatales > Binataceae > JAJPHI01. Next base: position 8,765 of record JBOHWF010000149.1, read on the forward strand.
AGCAAGGCGATTCAGCAGTTCAACGATACGGAGCTCAAGGGCAGAAATATCAAGGTGAACGAAGCCAAGCCGCGCGAGTCGAGTTTTGGCGGTGGCGGCGGCGGTGGTCGAGGGCGCAGCGGTGGTGGTGGCGGAGGCGGCCGCGACCGCTGGTAGCGCGCGGCTAATCGAGGAAGATCAAACGGCGGGCGCGAGCCCGCCGTTTTCATTGGCGTCACCTCTCGTTCCGCGCCGCTTCTTTCTGTCGACGGATCAGACCTTCTCAGGTCTCTTGCCGGCGCTTCCGTCTAAGCGAAAAGCTCAACCCACGGCGTCCGTGCTCGCCAAGCCAACGCCGCGTAACGTCAGCCTCGGCAGCGCCCGTTTCTCAATGTTCAACAAAGAGAGGACATCCCCGCGGACGGCACCGGTCCTCGTTTTGCCAGGGAGTGAGTCATGACAACGCGAATACTGGGCATTGTGGCTGCTGTAGCGTGCTCCGTCAGCGGGACGGCGAAGGCAACAACAAATCTCAAGCCGTTCGACCCGGTCGAGCTTCGAGGCGTCGTGGAGGCGACAGCCAAAGAGCTTCTGCTGCCGGGGGCCATGGT